>DAOTYQ010000259.1:0-1672 GCA_034434735.1 Chloroflexota bacterium | reverse complement strand
CACCTCGACCCGGACGATGGGCGCCCAACCCGACCAGGCCCGACCCCGGAGGGTGAGGGTACCGGGCGGAACGAGTCGCTCGCGCGTCTCGAAGACCGGGATGCCAGGAGGGATCATGAGCGAGCGGGGATACATCCGGGAGAGTTGGACCCCGGGGTCGTCCTCGTCGGCCGCGATCCGATAGAAGACATTCTGCTGATAGCCCCAGAACGGTTTGTCGAGGATCGTGATGCGGCTCAGCCACTTCACGTTCGTCATGCCGTACCAGCCCGGGACGATCAACCGGAGCGGGAAACCGTGCTGTGGGGGGAGGGCGATGCCGTTCAGCTCGAAGGCGAGCAGAACGTCCGGCCGAAGCGCCTCCTCGACGGGGAGGGCCCGCTGGTAGAGCTGTTGGTGTCCCTGCTGCTCTCCTCGATCGAGACCGGTGAACACGACCTCGACCGCATCGTCGTGAATGCCCGCCTCCTGGAGCAAGGAGGCGAGGGGGATGCCGGTCCACTCGCCCGTGCTCACGGCCTCCTCGAGCCAGGGTTGGCTTCTCGGTCGGGGCGTCAGTCTCGCCCGACCGTTCCCAGCGCACTCCATCGTCACCCGCTTCGTGGCCCGCGGGCGTGACCGGATGTCATCGAGCGACAAGACGAGGCTCCGCGCGACCCGGCCATCGATCTGCAACCGCCACGTCGTCGCGCTGACGTACGGCACGTCGTAGTGGACGAGCACGTAGTGCATGCCGATCGGCGTCACGTCATAGGCGAGACCCTCCAGGGGCATCCCGTGGTTCCGGGTGGCTTTCTGAAGTTCGTACAGCGTGAAGTCGGAGATGGTCATGTCCGACCTCCCCTCCTTGCAGACAAGCTGTCGCGGCGCGATGCGGAGTGGTTCTCCCGACGCCGCGGTCGAGACATGGCGAGCGCACGCTGGGCCGTCACTGCGGCGCGACTCATGGGCCGAGGAAACGCCCGAGCGTCACGATTCCGGCGACGCCGACGAGGGCACCCAGGGCCACCCGAAACGGTCGCTCTGGGATCAGTCGATGGGCCCAGAAGCCGAGGGCCAACCCAGCAAGGATGAAGGGCACCGTCGCGGCGAACCGACCGAGGGCCGTGGCGTCGTACGCTCCGGACAAGAAGAGGACCGTGACCCGAACGGGCGACCAGACGGCCGAGAGGAGGGTCACCCGCCGGCGGAACGCGGCCGGGTCGCCGCCGGCGTGGCTGACGAAGAGGACGGAGATCGGCCCCGCCATCCCGTAGAGGCCGCCCAGGGCACCGGCTCCGATGCCCGCGACGATCGCCCAGCGCCGAAGCGCCACGTCCTCGATGGTCCGGATCTCCTGGCGCCCGGCGAGGTAGACGCCCGAGGCAAGGAGCGCAACGCCGAGGCCGAGACCCAGTACGGGCAGGGCGAGGGAGGGAAGGATGGCCGTGCAGGCGACGTTCACCGGCAGGCCCACGACGATGAACCGGAGGAGGAACGGCTCGAGAACGATGGAGCGTCGAAGGGCCCCGAGCATCGTCGTCGCTGCCAACAAGTCGGCGAGGGCGACCCAGTAGAGCCCGTCGAGCAGGCTCATGCCGCCGGCCAGCCCAATGGAGATGGCGAGGGCGAAGAGCGCGTTGAAGACGATGGCGCTCGCGGCGCCGGTGATCCCTCGGATCGTGTAGGCGAT
>DAOTYQ010000258.1:0-4217 GCA_034434735.1 Chloroflexota bacterium | reverse complement strand
GATCCCGAGCAGGACCGGCCAGCGCCGGAGCCCG
This sequence comes from Chloroflexota bacterium, assembly GCA_034434735.1. Lineage (GTDB taxonomy): Bacteria > Chloroflexota > Limnocylindria > Limnocylindrales > CSP1-4 > BPIH01. The sequence goes on along the minus strand of DAOTYQ010000258.1, from coordinate 4,183 downwards.
AGGTACGTCAGCACCGCGAGCGGGAGGTGGATGTTCCGGAACCAAAGCTCCACGGCAACGGGCAGGAAGGCGACGCTCGCCAGGGCGACGATCGGATCTCGTCCCGCCAACCAGAGGACGCAGGCGAGGAGGAGGACCGTCCACGCTGCCGTCCAGACCTCGGCCGGCAGGATGGCTGCGACCGGGGCGATGAGCTGGGCGAAGGGCGGCGGGTAGTGGTAGGCGTAGGGCTCGATGGGACCGAGGCGGGCGAGCTCGTAGATCGAGCGCCCCTCGATGAGGTTCCGTCCGGCCAGCCAGTAGGCGTGCTCGTCCGACGGCGTGCTCCAGCGGAAGATGGCGTCGACGAGAAGGAGCGTGCCGCCGACGGCCGCCACGAACAGGGTCCACGGCGGATACCGGCGGAGGAGCGGGCTTATTCGGTCCACCACCCTGGTATCGTGCCAGGACCGGCGCGCTCCGTCTCCCCGTCGGCGGCGTGCGGACGAACTCAGGGTGGCAAGCGAACCGATCGATGTCGAGCGACCGCAGCTGGCCCACAATCGCGACCGTCTGGCTGACGACCGCCGTCCTGCTGCCCGTCCTCGTCGCCCTCGCCGTGCCCCTCTCGGCCGTCGACCTCGCCTACGCCATCCGGGCCGGCGAGCAGATGCTCGACCGAGGCGAAATCCTCCGCACCGACCCGTTCACCTTCACCGCGGCCGGCGCCCCCTGGCTGAACCAGCAGTGGCTCGCCCAGATCGCCCTCGCCGTCGTCCACGACGCCGGCGGATGGCCGGGGCTCGCCATCCTCCGCGGCGGACTTGTCGGGGTCGCCTTCGGGCTCCTCCTCGACGTCGTTCGGCGGCGTGGCCTCGACCCTCGCCGGGCGGCGATCCTCCTCCTGGTCACCTTCGTCGTCGCCGCGCCGGGCCTGGCGCTCCGGGCCCAGCTCTTCGGCGTCGTCGGTTTCGCGGCCGCCCTCTGGCTCCTCGCGCTCGGCCGACACCGACCAGCTGTTCGGTGGGCGATCGTGCCGCTCGCCCTCCTCTGGGCGAACGTCCACGGCAGCTTCGTCTTCGCCGTCGCCCTCCCGCTCGTCGCCTGGCTGGCCGATGGTGGTGTCCGCGGCCGTGCCTCGCTCCAGCTGCCCGCCGTCGCCTTGGCGGCCGCGGCCGTGACCCTCCTCAACCCCTTCGGGCCCGCCGTCTGGTCGTACGCCGTCGGCCTGGCCACGAACCCGGTCGTCGCCGGCCTCGCCAGCGAGTGGCAGCCGACCTCCCTCGACGGACCGGGCGTCCTCTTCCTCGCGTCGGTCGTCGGGGTCGCCGTCCTCCTCGTCCGCCGCCCGGCGCGCCGACCGCCCTGGCCCGTCGTCGTCTGGCTGGCAGCCCTCGCCGTCCTCGCCGTCCGGGCCGAGCGGGCCATCGTCTGGTGGGCCCTGGCGGCCTCGGCGACGATCGCCCCGCTCCTCGCTGCCGACCCCGAGCGTGCGCCGGCTGTCCTCGCCTCGCGCCGGCCGGTCCACGGAATCCTCGTCGGCGGCTTCCTCTTCGCCCTCGTCGCCCTCCTCCCGATCTGGCGAGCTGGCCCGAACGGAGCCCCCGGTGGGCTCCTGGTCGACGCCCCGGTCGAGCTGACGGACGCCCTCGCTGGGCGCCTCCCGACCGGAACGCGGGCCTACGTCAGCCAGCCCTGGGCATCCTGGGTCGAGTACGCCCTCCCCGAGGTCTCGACCTTCGTCGACGCTCGCTTCGAGGTCGTCCCGGCCGAGGCCTGGGCGGACTACCTCGCCATCGCCCGCGCGGCGCCCGACTGGGAGGCGCGCCTCGATCGCTGGGGGATCGATCTCGTCATCGTCGACGCCCGCTCGGAGCCGGTCCTGGCCGCGGCCCTCGAGCGATCCCCACGCTGGCAGCCGCTGGCGGTCTCCTCAGACGGCCTGGGACGGGCCTATCGCCGCGTCGGCGTGGGCGCCTCGCTCGGGCCGTGGGATGGATACGGCCAAGCAGCCGGGGCGAGGAGCGCGAGCAGGAAAACGAACCAGTTGATGCTGACCGCCGGCGACGCCGCGATCATGGCGACGACGGTGACCTGGAAGGCACGGGCTGGCCGACGACGGAGTCGCCAGATGAGGATGGGCGCGCCGAGCCACACCGCGGGGAGGACGGCCCGAAAGAGCGGCTCTGGCGCCCCGAGGAAGCGAAGCATGCCGGGGAGGCTCAGGGGACTGTAGTCGACGGCCCCGCCTGTCAGGGCCGCGACGTAGGCGAGGTGGTTGTCGACCCCGGCGCCGACGAGGCTCACCGCCAGGGCGACCGCCGCCGTACCGACGACGGCCGGGAGCGCCGCTCGACCTCCGGTGGTGAGTACCCACCAAACCGCCATGGCGGGCGTCACCTTGACGGTGGCCGCCAGCGTCGTCAGCGAGCCGGCCATCCCCATCCTCGCTCCGGTGGCGGCCCGCCAACTGACGAGGAGGGCGAGCAGGATGAAGGAGTTGACGTTGCCGACGGCGAACTCGTAGACGAACGGGACAGCCAGCAACAGAAGGGCCGTCGCGGTCATCACCGGTCGCCGCCGCAGGAGGAGGGCCAGCGACGCGAGGAGGGCGGCCACCTGCGCCAGCCACCAGCCGTAGACGCCCGCCTCGCCGAACAACGCCAGCGGCCGCCAGACGACGGCGATCGGCGGCGGGGATACGAGGGGGATCCGCCAGTACCTCGAGTTGATGTCCGCCGGCCGATCCCCCGGTGAGAGTTCGTAGAGGGGGTGCCCCGCGTTCAGCCGCTCGCCGGCCGCGAGGTAGACGGTGGCGTCGCCGGGAACGACACCTCGGTCGAAGTAGGCGATCTGGATGGCGACGACGATGCCGAGGACGACGCCGACATACGCCCGCTCGAGGAGCCGCCGACGCTCCATCCCCGTCAGTCGGCCGGCTCGGTGGCGGCTGCCCGGGTCCGCCCAGCCGCCAACCGAGCATCCCTCGGCGGCCAGAACGCCGGCGCCAGCCCGGCGAACATGAGGGCGAGCCAGTCGAAGTTCACGATCGACGATCCCCACACCATCGTGTAGACGGCGGCCGTGAAGGAGCCCGCCAGGTTCCCCCGTCGCCCGGCTTCCCAGGTCGCGGCGAGTCCGACCGCGAGTGCGGCGAAGGGCAGGGCACGGGCAAGGCCCTCTGGAGCTCCCAGAACGAGGGCGATGTCCGCGAGACTGAACTGGGATCGGCCGACGTTCGCCGCGTAGGCCACGACGTCGAGGTAGGCGAGGTGGTTCGCAAGCCCGGCGCCGACCACGCTCACGCCGAGGAGGACGACGCCCGTTCCCAACGCCCAGGCCAGCGCCCTGTCGCGACTCGACGCGAGGAGCCACACGAGCAGTGTCGCCGGCACAACCTTGACACCGGTCATGAGTGCGATCAGGACACCCGCCGCTGCCTCGCGCTTGGCGCGAACGAGGAGCCATACCGCTGTCATCCCACCCACCAGGAGTCCGTTCACGTTGCCGGTTACGACGAGATAGGCAAGCGGGAGAGCGAAAGTGAGGGTCGCGGCCAGCCCCAAACCCGGTCGAGAGCGAACCATGCCGGCGACGACAACCCCAATCGCGAGCGCCGACGTGACCCACCAGAGCGAAATGGCCACGTCGGGCGGGAGGAGCGCGATGGGCCGCCAGAGGACCGCGATGAGGGGCGGCGACAAGAGTGGGATCGGGACCTCGGACGGGCGAATCCCTACAGGGCGGTCCCCCGCCTGGAGCCGATAGAGCTCGTGGCCGGCATTGAGGCGCTCGCCAGCCGCCAGGTAGGTCCAGGCGTCCGTGGGCCAGGCGCTGAAGGCAACCAGGAAGACCGCCACGAGCCCGCCGACGACAAGAAGGCTCAACGTCAGGACGGCGGCTCGGCCGTGTCGGCGGTGGACGAACGAGCTCCCGATGCGCTGGAGGGGGTCGAGGACGGCTGGCAACGGGGAGGGGTGCCGCATCGACGAGCATGGTAGCGGCGCCCCCGTCCTAGCGCCCACGAAATTACAAGCTTGGGCCCACCAGGCCCGGCCATCCCGAAGGCGCCCGTTCGCCTATCCTCCGAGCGTGGACACCAGCGAGCCCCTCGTCGCCGTCGTCATCCCCGCCCTGAACGAAGCCGGCAAGATCGGCCGCGTCCTCGACAAGCTGCCGCGCGACGGCCGCTTCGAGGCGATCG
>DAOTYQ010000257.1:0-8412 GCA_034434735.1 Chloroflexota bacterium | reverse complement strand
GCCAGACGCGCGGGGAGGAGAGGCACCCATGGCCAGCCCGGACGAGATCGCCGACACCATCGCCGGCTTCACCCTGTTCGCCGACCTCCCGGCCGCCGGGCTCGCCGAGGTCGCCCACGAGTTCGAGGAAGTCTGGTTCGCCGAGGGCGAGCGGATCCTTCGCCAGGGCCTGACCGGCTCGGGCTTCTACGTCATCCTCGACGGCGAGTGCTCGATCCAGATCGACGGCGTCGAGCGGGCCGTCCTCGGCCGCGGCGACTTCTTCGGCGAGGTCTCGATCCTCCTCGGCGAACCGCCGATCGCCGACGTCGTGGCGACCCGGGCCGTCCGCTGCATCCAGCTGCCGGGCCCCAAGGTGGAGGGCTTCCTCGTCGACCACCCCCGGGTCATGTACCGGATGCTCCAGGCCCTCGCTCGGCGGTTCCGGACCGTCAACCGCTGGCGAAGCTGAGGCTGGCGGCGTGGCCCGGCAGCGCCCCGACGAGCGGCCCTTCCCTCCGGGCGCCTACCCCCTCATCGTCGTCGGTAGCGGCGCCGGCGGGCTCCAGGTCTCCTACTGGCTGCGTCGGTTCGGGATCCGCCACGCCGTCCTCTCGGCCGACGAGGTCCCCGGCGGGATGTTCCGGCGCTGGCCGCTCTTCCAGCGCCTCCTCTCGTGGACGAAGCCGTACGCCCTGCCCGACCGCACGGTCCGGGCCTTCGAGCGCTACGACTGGAACAGCCTCCTCGCCGACGAGCCCGAGCTCCGCGGCCTGGCGGCGACGTTCATGGACGGCACCTCCTCCTTCCCCTCCCGCCCCGAGATGGAGGCGAACCTGGTCGCCTTCGCCGAGCGGGCCCGGATCGCCGTCCGCTTCGGCTGTCGCTGGACGGCGACGCGGCGCGACGAGGGAGCGGCGGGCTCGCGCTTCGTCCTCGAGACGACCGACGGGGAATACAGCGCCCCGATCGTCGTCTTCGCCGTCGGGGTCGCCGAACCGTTCCGGCCTCCGATCCCCGGCATCGAACTCGCCCACCACTACGCCGCCGTCCGCGCCCCGGAGACGTACGCCGGTCGGCGTGTCCTCGTCATCGGCAAGCGGAACTCGGGCTTCGAGCTCGCCAACGGCCTCCTCCCCTGGGCCGCCTCCATCGTCCTCGTCTCGCCGTCGCCGGCGAAGCTCTCCGTCCTCACCCGCTCCCTGGTCGGGGTCCGGGCCCGCTACGTCCAACCCTTCGAGGACTTCGCCCTGGGCGGCGGGGTCGGCCTCCTCGACGCCGCCGTGGAGCGGATCGAACGCCTTGACGGCGCCCTGGCGGCCCGCCTCCGGCCGACGGACGGTGGCGAGCCGATGACGGTCGCCGCCGACGAGATCATCGAGGCGACCGGCTTCGCGGCTCCCGTCGGCGATCTCCCGGAACTCGGCGTCGCCGTCGTCGGCCAGGCCCGGGTCCCGGCCCAGACGATCTGGTGGGAGAGCGCCAGCCTGCCTGGCATCTTCTTCGCCGGGACCTTGAGCCAGGGGAGCGGCGGGCTCAAGAAGCACGGCCAGCCCTCGAACAGCGGCGCCGTCCACGGCTTCCGCTACAACGCCCGGATCCTCGCCGAGCACCTGGCCACGACGGTCTTCGGTCGTCCGCTCGAACGGTCGCCGATGGAGCCCGCCGAGGTCGTCGACCGCCTCCTCGAGGAGGCGACGCTGGGGCCGGAGCTCTGGCACCAGAAGGGGTACCTCGCCTGGGTCGTCGGCCTCGATCCGGCGACCGGACCCCGGGACGGCGGCGTCATTCCCCTGGCCGCCTTCGTCGATGGGCTCGCTCCCGCCGAGCCGACGGCGGTGGCGATGAGCGTCGAGGCGGATGCCGCCGGCGAGATCGCCCCGGTCCTCTACGTCCGGGCCGCGGGCCGGGTCACCGAGCACGTCCTGCCGGGCCACCGGCTCCACGAGTTCCGGACACCCCTGCACCGCCGGGCCCTCGTCGCCGCGCTCCGTCCTCTCGGCGGGGGGCTCGTCGCGCTCGACTGAGCGGCGGCGGCCGGCGGCGGGCCGCTCGCCGCGGCTCGCCAGGGGACCGGCGGGAGCCGGCAGACGGCCTGCGACTCGGAGCCCGGGGCCGTACGATGACGGTCGGATGACCGAACCGGCCCGACCCGCGAACCCCTGGCGCCGCCTGGCGCGGCGCGTCGTCTACGCCAACCCCTGGATCGAGGTCGTCGAGGACGACGTCGTCCGGCCGGACGGCGAGCCGGGCATCTACGGCGTCATTCACTTCCGGAATCGCGCCGTCGGGGTCGTCGCCACCGAGCCGCCCGACCGGGTCCTCCTCGTCGGCCAGTACCGCTACACCCTCGATGCGTACAGCTGGGAGATCCCGGAAGGGGGCGTGCCGCCCGACGAGGATCTCCTCGCCGGAGCGATGCGCGAGTTGGCCGAGGAGACTGGCTACCGAGCTGGCCGCTGGCGTCCGCTCCTCCGCAGCCACACCTCGAACTCCGTGACCGACGAGGTCGCCGCGGTCTTCCTTGCGACCGAGCTCGTCCCGGGCGAGGCACGACCCGACGGGACCGAGGCCCTCGCCCTTCGCTGGGTCTCCGTCGGTGAGGCGCTGGCGATGATCGACCACGGGGAGATCACCGACGCCCTCAGCCAGGTCGGCCTCCTGCGCTTCGCCCTCGAGCTCGGGGTCCGGCCGCGACGCGCCGGCTAGGTCTGCCGGCCTCAGGGACGCTCGGGGCGGCGGCCCAGGAGCCGGGCGTCGCGCCAGACGCGGCAGAGGAGGTCGGCGAGCTCGAGCCGGTCGACCGCCTCCTCGATGGTCGCTCCGACGGCGACGATCCCGTGGCGCTCGAGGAGGAGCGCCCGCCGGGGCCGGTCCGGTGCCGCGGCGCGTAGGGTCGCCGCGACGAGCTCGGCGAGCTCGGGGCTCCCGGGCGGGGCGAAGGGGACGACCGGGAGGTCGGGCAGGAGGAGGGCGGTCTCCGGGAGGACGGCCGGGTCGGGGGCCTCGCCGGCCAAGGTCAGGGCGAGGGCGGCCGGCGGGTGGCCGTGGACGACGGCCCGGACGTCGGGGCAGGCCCGGTAGATGGCGCGATGGACGGCGAGGTCGGACGTCGGGCGGGGCGTGGCGGCGTCGCGGGCCGGATCCGGTTCGAGACCGACGACGACGAGGTCGGTCGGCCGGAGCTCGTCCTTGCGGCGGCCCGTAGGCGTGACGAGGAGCGCCTGCCCGTCGAGGCGGACCGAGGCGTTGCCTTCGGCGGCGACGATGTGGCCGCGGGCGGCGAGGCGGGCGCAGGCGGCGACGATGGCGGTCCGGGCGGCGAGAGTCGGGTCCACGGCGCCCATCGTACGGGCCGGCGAGGGACGGCGTCCGGGACGTTCGGCGTCGGCCCCGGGAACGGAGCGGCCGGCGCCCCGGGCTGGGGCGCCGGCCGGAGAGGAGGATGGACGCGGGGGCGCCCGTCAGCGATGAGCGACCTCGAGGGCCTCCCGGGCGAGGGCGTAGGCCTCGTCGTGGCGACCGAGGGCGGCGAGCTCGTCGGCCCAGGCGCTCAGGACCTCGCGGAGGCGGGCCGTGGCGCCCTGGCTCTTGGCGAGCTCGGCCGCCTCGGCGAAGCCGGCGACGGCGTCCTCGTGGCGACCGAGGGCGGCGAGGGCCTTGGCTCGGGTGATGAGGCCCTGGAAGCGGGCCTTCGAGTTGCCGGCCTCCGTCGCCGCTCGGACGGCCTCGTCGGCGAGGGCGAGGGCGGCCTCGGCGTCGCCCTGGGCGAGGGCGATCTGGGCTTGGGTGTCGACGATGTGGCCGAGCTGCCAGGCGTCGCCGAGGGTCCGGGCCCGCTCCCGGGCGGCGGCGACGAGCTGGCTCGCCCGGTCCCGACTCGAGGTGGCGAGGTAGGCGAGGGCGAGGTGGTTCTGGAGGTTGACGGCTTCGCGCTCGGCGTCGGCCGCCTCGAGGAGGGCGAGGGCCTTCGTCCCGGCCCGGATGGCGGCCTCGTGGTCGCCGACCTCCCGGTAGGAGACGGCGAGCGAGAAGAGGATGGTGCCGCGCCGGCGGGTGTCGAGCTCGGCGGCGATGGCCTGGGCCTCCTCGAGGTAGGCGAGGGCGGCCTTGTGGTTGCCCTCGGTCTGTTCGACCAGCCCGAGGGCGACGAGGACCCGGACCCGGAAGTCCGAGGTGACCGAGAGGCCCGAGCGGACCGCCTCGAGGATCCCCCGCAGGAGGGCGCGGGCCTCGTCGTGGTTCTCCCGCTGGTGGTGGGCGGCGGCGAGCCAGTAGCGGGCCGCGGCCGCCTCGGCCGTCCGCCCGAGCCCGTCGAAGAGCTCGGCCGCCTCGGCCGCCGGGGCGATGGCCTCGGCCGGCCGGTCGAGCCGGTAGAGGGCCTCCGCCATCCCGGCCAGGATCCCGGCCCGGGCGGCCCGGTCCGTCGTCGTCTCGACGAGCTCCCGATAGCCGTCGAGGGCGGCGGCGAAGTCGCCCGAGGCGAGGCGGAGGTCGGCCTGGAGGCGGGCCCAGGCGGCGTCGTAGTCAGTGAGGAGGTCCGTCGCCGTCACCCCGAGCCGGCCGGCCAGGTAGTTGAGGGCCGCCATCGAGGGCTTGACGAGCCCGTTCTCGAGGGCGCTGACGTACGCCTTCGTGTACCGCTCGCCCGCGAGCTGCTGCTGGGTCAGCCCGGCCCGGAGGCGGGCTGCTCGGAGGCGGCGGCCGATGGCCGCCGCGAGGGGCCGGTCGTCGACGACGACCCGGCGCCGCATCTTCGTTCGCGCGTTCATGGCGGCCATTGTACATCGCCGTCCAACGTTCGTTGACGCCAACGAAGAAGGAATCGAGGGAGATACCCAGGCGCTCGGTCAAGAGGACGAGGGCCGGCAGGGAGGGGATCGTGTGGCCGCGCTCGACGCCGGACACGAAGGCCCGGGTCAAGGGCCAGCCGACCTGCGCCTGGGTGAGGCCCCGGGCGAGGCGGTGGCGGCGGAGCTCGGCACCCACGGCGGCGGAGAGGGCCGTGGCGCCCTCGGCGAGGAATTGTTTAGCAATACTTGACTTTTGCACGCCGACAGCCTAGCATGACCGCCGCAGCCGTGCTCCGGCGCAAGGCGAAAGGTCCGGCGCAGGGTGCGTCGGCCCGCCGGCCGGTTGCAGGAGGTCATCGATGCTCGTCTCGGCCCGTCTGCGAACCCTCGCCGCCGCCATCTCCGCCGTCGCCGCCCTCCTCGCCACCGCCGCCTCGGCCCTGGCCGGTGGCGGGGCTGGCCCGTTCCCGAAGTAGGTGGCGTGTCGGTCGGCGCCCCGCCCGGTCGGCCGGGCGGGGCGCCGTTCCCTTTCGGCCCGCTCCGCCCCGCCCCGCTACCCTCGACCGGTGACGACCCACCGACGGCCGGCGATCCTCCTGGGCCCCGGGGCGAGCGGTTCGGCGGCGACCCTGGCCCCCTTCCTCGATGGGCTCCGCCGGCTCGGCTTCGCCGCCGAGCCGCTCGCGCTCCCGCGCGGTGCAGCCCCGGCGGCCGCCCGCCGCCTTCGGGCCAGCCTGCCCGCCGATCGCCTCGTCGTTCTCGGCGGTCACTCCTTCGGCGGCCGCGTCGCCAGCCTCGTCGCAGCCACCGACGCGCCGCAGATCGGCGGCCTCGTCTGCCTCTCGTATCCGCTCCACCGTCCCGGCCGACCCGAAGCGGGCCTCCGGACCGAGCACTGGCCGGCGATCCGCTGCCCGGCCCTCCTTCTGTCCGGCGAGCGCGACCCCTTCGCCCGGCTCGATCTGCTCCGGGCTGCCGTCGCCGGGCTCCCCGATGCCGAGCTCGTCACCTACGCCGGGCTCGGGCACGATCTGCGCGCCGTCGCCGACGACGTCTGTCGGCGGATCGCCGCCTTCGTCGAGGGCCGGGTCGGCGCCGCCGCCCGATCCGGCCCTCCGGCGCCCGCCGAAGCGCGTTCACCGGGCTCGGCCGGACCCCGACCCCCTCAGCGGGCGTATCCTTCGGGCTGATCCCGGACCGAACGCGAGGTTCCCATGGAGACCCGATCCCCGTCCGCGACCGCGATCCTCGGCCTCCTCCTCATCGTCGTCGGCGCCGCCTACCTGGGCGCTCGGCTGGCCGGCGTCGATCTCGCCGTCGTCGGCTGGCCGGCCTTCGTCATCGTCCCCGGCCTCGTCCTCTTCGCCCTCGCCTTCGTCGTCGGCGGGCCCGCTGGCGCTGGCCCCGCGACCGTCGGCGCCGCCCTCACGACGACCGGGCTCATCCTCGCCGTCCAGCGGGCGACCGGCCTCTGGGCGACCTGGGCGTACGCCTGGGCCCTCGTCGCTCCCGGTTCGATCGGCCTCGGCCTCGTGGTCTACGGGGCGCTCACCGGCCAGCCCGGGCTCGTCCGGGGCGGGCTCTGGTCCTTCGTCGTCGGGCTCGCCGGCTTCTTGCTCGGGCTCCTGTTCTTCGAGGGCCTCGTCGGGTTGAGCGGTCGCCGGATCGGCGGCTTCGACGTCATCGCCGCGGTCCTCCTCATCGTCCTCGGCGGCGCGATCATCGTCGGCCGTCTCGCCCGGGCGCGCCAGCTCGACTGAGGCGACCGGCTCGGGCTCACTCGACCTCGAGGAGCCGGAGCCGGCGCTCGCCGGAGGGCGTGGCGACGACCCGCTCCTCGCCCGGCGCCGCGCCGAGGAGGGCGGCTCCCACCGGCGAGCGGACAGACAGTCGCCCCGCGGCCGGATCGGCCTCGGCAGGGCCGACGAGGACGAACCGCTCCCGTCGACCGTCGATCTCGACGACGACCGTCGACCCGAGCCCGACCGTCGTCGCCCCGACCGCGGGGTCGAGGCCGGCCGATGGATCGACGACGACGGCTCGCCGGAGGCGTTCCTCGAGGGCGCGGATCCGCCCCTCGAGGAAGGCCTGCTCTTCCCGGGCGGCGTGGTACTCCGCGTTCTCGCGGAGGTCGCCGAGTTCGCGGGCGGCGCGGACGCGGGCGATGACCGCCGGCCGCTCGACCCGTCGGAGGTGCTCGAGCTCCGCCTGCATCCGCTCGAGCGCTGCCGCCGAGAGGTGGACCGGCTCGGGCGCCGGGGCGCTTGCCGCCCGCACGGCCGCGGCAGACGGACGCCGGCGGCTCGGCGTCGGGGTTTCGGCCCGGGAGCTGCGACGCCCGCCCGTCGCGCCCGAGCCGGCCGTCCCAGAGCGGCTCGGGGATGGCGCCGGGCGATCGCCGGGGAGGGTGCTCCGACGGGGGACCGGCTCGAGGAGGTCGTCGGTGAGGCCGTGGCGCCGCGCCTCGCCGGTCGGACGACGGAGGGTCGCCCACGGCAGGACCAGGCCCGGCTCCGGAAGGGCGGCGGCGACCTCGGGCGGGACGGCGGCGGCGAAGGCATCGAGGAGGGCGTCGGCGTACTCCTCGGCGGCGTCAGTGGAGGCCCACCAGACCCGGAGCGCCTCGGGACGGCGGAGGACGAGGAGCCAGTGGCCGTCACCGAGCGGCGAGCGGACCCCGAGCTCGCTCCGGGCGAGCGCCGCCACCCGCCGCCCGAGCTCGCTCGCGGCGAAGCCGATGAAGACGACGGTCTGGCCCGGGATCCAGTAGCCGGCGAGCCGGGCGACGAGGGCCCGGGTCGTCGGCGCGGCGCCGTCGAGGCGGAGGCTCGGCACCCGCTCGAGCCACTTGCCGACCCGGGCCGGATCGAGGGGCGCCGCGTCGGCGGGTTCGGGCAGCTCGACGACGACGACGCCGGCGGCCGCCCCGGGAAGGGGGCGGCCCCAGAGGACGGGGCCGTCGGGGAGGAGGCCGACGGACCGCAAGAGCGTCGCCGCGGAGGGCCGTTCGCTCATGTGGCTTCGCGCGGGTGGTGCCGGAGTCGCGTCGCGCCGGCGGACAAACGAGGAACGGTCATGCTGCCCGAGAGCGTAGCGCCCGAGCGGGATATCCTCCTCTCGATGGCTTGGGGATCGCGGGTGCGGCGCCGGACGAGCTTTCTCGGGCTCGTCGCCGTCGTCCTCGTTGCGCTGAGCCTCGGCCCCGGGTCGGGGCTCCTCGGTTGGGTCGGTGCGGCACGTCCCGAGGTCTCCCCGTCGGTGAGGTCGTCGGTTGGCGGTCCGACCGCGTCGCCGTCCGGCCCGACGCCAAGCACGCCCGTCCCGCCCCCCAGCCCCGACGGCACGTTGCCGCCCGGGTCGCCCGAACTCGCCGAGCGGCCCGCCCGGCCCCTCCTGGGGCCGCGGATCCTCGACCGAGCCGCCGTCGTCCGGGTCGTCGAGGCCTTCCGACGGCGGAGCGCTGCCCCCGGCGTCTCGGTGGCGATCCGCTGGCCGGACGGGACGACCTGGGCGATCACGAGCGGTTTCGCCGATCTGGCCGCCCGTCGGCCGGTCACCCCAGCCACCCCGTTCGCCATCGCCAGCGTCACGAAGACCTTCACGGCCGCCCTCGTCCTCCGCCTCGTCGGCGAGGGCCGCC
>DAOTYQ010000256.1:0-2516 GCA_034434735.1 Chloroflexota bacterium | reverse complement strand
GCCGCCAGCTCCTCGGCGGTGATCCCCCGCCGCCGTCCGAGCTCCCGGCTCAGCGTGTCCCAGCCGGCCGGCGCCCAGCCGAGCTGGAAGCGCTCGATGGTCGCGTCGGTGAAGCCCCGGCCGCGGAGGTAATCGAGGGCCGGCTGCCCGGTGCGATGCCCGGTCAGGACGGCGTGGTAGAAGGCGATGGCGGTCTCCAGGACCTCCCGAAGGCGGGCCCGGCGGCCGTCGTCTCGCCCGCGCCGCTCGTCGAGCTCGACGCCCGCCCGCCCGGCGAGGACCTTGAGGGCGTCGGCGAAGCTGAGCCCGTCTCGCTCCATGACGAAGCTGAAGATGTCGCCGCCCTTGCCGCAGCCGAAGCACTTGTACGTCCCCCGAGCCGGCGTCACCACGAAGCTCGGGGTCTTCTCGGCGTGGAACGGACAGAGACCCTTGAAGGTCGTGCCGGCCTTCTTGAGCGCGACCGTCTCGCCGACGACGTCGACGATGGAAAGTCTGCTCTTGATCTCGGCCGCTGCGCCGACCGCCAATCGGACCTCCCGACGCGCCCCCGCGTCCGAAGTCTGCGGACCCGCCGGACACGACTGTGGGCCTGTCAAGTCTTGACAGGCCGACGGCGGCCGATTGTATGCCCGCGCCAGGTCCCTGGCAAGGGCGCGAGCGATACTCCCCTGGGGTATCAGCCGCCTCGCGCGGTACGGCCCGACCGACCCGGCGCCGCTCGATCGGCGACAATGGAACGGTTCGAGCTTGCCCTCGCCCTCGCCTCTGGTCCCATGGACGATCGACCTACCCCTCACGTTTCCACCCCTCCCCCATCCGGCGGGGTGCCCCGACCGAACGGGACGGGACCTGCCTGGGCCGGCCGATCAGCGCCCGGCGGATTCGCCCCCGGTCGGTCCGCGGCCCGCCGGTTTGGACGCCGGCCGAAACCGGCCCGCTGATGCGCCCCTTCCGCTTCGCCGTCACCGCCGCCTGGGCGCCCGACGCGGCCGCCTGGGGGGCCCTCGCCCGACGCGCCGAGGCCCTCGGCTACGACGCCCTCGTCGTGCCCGACCACCTGTCCCGGCAGCTCGCCCCCATCGCCGCCCTTGCCACCGCGGCGGCCGCGACGACGAGGCTCCGGATCGGCGCGTACGTCTTCGCCAACGACTTCCGCCACCCCCTCGTCCTCGCCCGCGAGGTGGCGACCCTCGATCTCCTCTCCGGGGGGCGCACCCTGCTCGGCCTCGGCGCCGGCTGGCGGGTCGCCGACTACCGCCAGCTCGGGCTCGGGTACGACCCAGCCGGCACGCGGATCGAGCGGCTCGGCGAGGCCGTCGGGCTCGTGAAGCGGCTCCTCTCGGGCGAGGAGGTGACCCACGTCGGCCGCCACTACCGGCTCGAGGGGGCCCGGGTCGAGCCGCGGCCGATCCAGCACCCCCACCCACCCCTCATCCTCGGCGGCGGCGGACGGCGGATGCTCCGGCTCGCGGCTCGCGAAGCGGACATCGTCGGCCTCCTCCCCCAGTTCGACGCCCGGGGTCGGCCGATGGTCCGCCAGGCGACGGAGGGCGCGACGGCGGCGAAGGTCGCCCTCGTTCGCGAGGCGGCGGGCGAGCGGTGGGGCAGCTTCGACCTCGACATCCTCGTCGCCGACGCCGGCCTCGTGGACTGGCCGCGCCGCCCGCTCCGGTCGCTCTGGAGTGTTACCGCGGCCGGAGCAGCGGCCCTCGTCGGGACGCCGTACCTCCTCCACGGCTCGCTCCGGCGCCTCGAAACGCTCCTCCTCCGCCGGCGGGACGCCTGGGGCCTCAACTCCTACACCGTCCACGTCGGCTCGATGGAGGCGATCGCGCCCCTCGTCGAGCGCCTCGCCGGGCGCTGACGGCGCGTCGCCCAGCCCTGGCGCCGCCGCCCTCAGCCGCCGACCGGGGACCGCCCTCAGCCGCCGACCGGCGACCGCCCTCAGCCGGCCGGCTCCCCCTGCCCGCTCGCCGCCAGGGCGTCCTGCCACCCCTCCGCCCGTGCCTCGGGAACCCCGGGCGCACCGAGCGCGAGCTCGTCGCCCTCGACGCCGAAGACCCGGCGGTAGACGTCGATGCCGTGACTGGATCCCTCTGGGGCGCCCGGCACGATCCGGTACGTCCGGGTCCCGTCGGGACGCCGCTCGGCCCGCAGAAAGCAGGTCCCCGATCGGCCGGCCGCCGCAAGCCCCTCGGCGAGATCGGCAAGGTGGGTCACGTAGGCGACCCGGACGCCGCCCTCGACGAGCGCCTCGACGACGCCGCGGGCGATGGCCGAACCCTCTCGCTCGTTCGTCGAGCTGAAGGATTCGTTGAGGAGGACAAGGTCGCCCGGCCGGATCCGATCGACTATCGCCCGCATCCGGGCCAGCTCCTCGTCCAGCTTGCCGCGGCGGAGCGTCTCGTACTCCTCGCGACTGAAGTGGGTGAAGACCCGCCCCGTCACCGCCGCCCGGTACGACCGGGCCGGCACGGGGAGGCCGGCCTCCATGAGCAGCTGGGCGAGGCCCA
>DAOTYQ010000255.1:0-18115 GCA_034434735.1 Chloroflexota bacterium | reverse complement strand
GATCAGCGGGATCGAGACGGCCCTCGGGGTCCTCCTGGCGGCCGTCGATAGCGGTCGGATCGGCCTCGATCGGGCGCTGGCCGCCCTCACCGTCGGGCCGGCGCTCATCCTCGGGGAGCGCCTCGGCCGGCGGGTCGGGCTCGTCGAGGGCGAGCCCGCCGACCTCGTCGTCTTCGACCGTGGGGCCCGCTGGCGGGTGACCGAGGACGCCCTGGCTTCGAAGGGCCGCAACAGCCCGCTCCTCGGGCGCGAGCTGCCCGGTCGGGTCCTGGCGACCGTCGCCGGCGGCCGGCTCGCCTACGCTGATCCGGAGCTCGTCGCCGGCGCCGTGTCGACCGACGGGGAGGCCGCCGGCCGATGAGCCGAGCCGATCCGCTCGCCGGGCTCGAGCAGCGGAGCCTCTGGGGGGCGACGATGCCGGCCCTCCCGGACCGATCCGGACGGGCCCTCCCCGACACGGCCGACGTCGTCGTCGTCGGCGGCGGGTACACCGGCCTCGCCGCGGCCCGGCGACTCGCCCTCGCCCGGAGTCACGTCGTCGTCCTCGAGGCGGAGACCCTCGGCTGGGGCGCCTCGACCCGGAACGGCGGCATCGTCCATCCGGGCTACAAGTGGGGGCTTGCCGAACTCGTGCGCCGGCACGGGCCGGCGACCGGCCGGCGCCTCTTCGAGGAGTCCCTCGAGGCCTATCGCTTCCTCGTCGGTCTCATTCGGGACGAGGGGATCGACGCCGACCTCCGGCCGAACGGCTACCTCGAGCTGGCCTGGTCGCGGGCCCATCGCGAGGCCTACGCGGCCGAGGCGGCGGCCCTCGCCGAGGTTGGGGTCCCGGCTCGGGTCGTCGAGGGGGCCGAGCTCGCTGCCGAGATCGGGAGCCGGGCCTACGAGTGTGGTCTCGTCGTGGAGGTCGGGGCCGTCCTCCATCCCGGGAAGTGGTTCGCCGGTCTCGCCGCCCTCGCCGACCGAGCCGGCGCCGACCTCCACGAGCGGGTTCGGGTTCGAGCCATCCGGCGCCAGGCCGATGGCCGCTTCGTCGTCGAGACGAGTCGGGGCGCCATCCTGGCCCGCGAGGTCGTCGTCGCCACGAACGGCTACACCGATGGCGCGGCGCCGGCGGTCCGCCGACGGATCATCCCGGTCGGGAGCTACATCGTCGCCACCGAGCCGCTGCCGCCGGCCGTCGCGACGGCCCTCGTGCCGCGCGGTCGAGGCGTCTTCGACAGCCGGAACTTCCTCTCCTACTGGCAGGTGAGCGCCGACGGCCGCCTCGTCTTCGGCGGCCGGGTCAGCTTCTGGCCGACGTGGATCGGCCGGACGGCCCGGCTCCTCCTCGGCCGGATCCGGGAGGTCTATCCGGACCTCGACGGGCTCCGGATCGAGTACGCCTGGGGCGGCAAGGTCGCCCTGACCCTCGATCGGATGCCCCACGTCGGGCGGTTCGGCGGGGTCTGGCACGCCGTCGGCTACTCGGGGACGGGGGTCGCCCTCTCGACATATCTCGGGACTCGGGTTGCCGACTGGCTCCTCGGCGGCGCCCCGCCGGTCCTCGCCTCGCTCCGGTTTCCCCTCGTCCCGGCGCCGTACGAGGGCCGGCCCTGGTTCCTGCCCTTCGTCGGCGAGTGGTTCCGCTGGCAGGATCGGCGCGCCCGCCGCTCCGGGCGATGAGCAGCCCGCCCGAGACGCCCCGGCGGCGGACCCGTCGGCCGGTCGAGTACAAGGGTGCTCCCCTCGATCCGGAACGGGGACCTGGCCTCGGCTGCTTCTGGGCCCAGGTCGTCCTCCTCGCCATCTTCGTCGTCGCCACCCCGCTCTCGGTGGGCCGGGTCCCCGACGTCGTGACGGCCCTCCTCCTCTTCGCCGTCATCGGCCTCCTCTTCTTCGTCGGCCAGACGGCGATCTTCCTCCTCCGGCTCGTGGCGGCCGAGCGGCGGGAGGCGCGTCGGCGCCCGCTCGCTTCGGCGACGAAGACGGTCGGCGAGATCGAGGCGGAGCTGGCCGACCGGGGGAGCTCGGGACGCGGAGGTGGGGCGAGCGGGCCCGAGCCGAGCGAGGGCGACGCTGACGCGTCGGGCGGATCGCCGAGCGTGCGAGAATAGCGGCGTCCCGTCCCTCGCCACCAGTCAAGGCCAAGGTCAGGAGGATCGCCACCGGTGCCCGTACTCGCGACCTTCTTCTCCGTTCGCCGCGGTCGGGATCCCTTCTTCAAGTTCTTCATGAAGACGCTCTTCCCGCGCCAGGTCCGCGAGTACGAAGAGAAGTTCGGGATCCGCTTCCTCGGCTGGTACAACGTCGCCTACGGCTGGGACTTCGACAACGTCATCCTCCTCGAGCTCCCCGACTACGCGACCCTCGATCGCCTCGAGGCGGATGCCGCGACGCGCGCCCTCGGGCACCGGGCGGCTGAGTGGCTCTTCGAGCGGCACCACGCGATGTTCCTCCGGGAGCGGCTGGGCCCGGATCTCGTCTATCACGGTTGAGAGGAGGCGATCGCCATGGCGGATGGCCGGAACGACCTACTCGGCGAGCTCGCGGCGGACGCCGCCCTTGAGCGGACCGACTTCCTCATCAGCGCCGCCGAACAGCTCCGGCGCTTCCTGGAGGCCAACAAGGAACGGATCGCCGAGCTCGGCGGTCTCGTCCTCATCGACGACGAGCCCGACTACCTCTCGGTCGCCCCGGACGGCTCGTTCCGGAGCCGGACCCGCTATCTCGACGAGGCGACCGGCGAATGGGTGAGCGAGACCGAGGTCATCGAGAGCCCGGCCGAACTCGTCGAGCTCTACAACCCGGCCGACATTTATGCTGCCTTCGCCGAAGCGGCACGCGAAGCGGCCGGGTTGCCGGCCGAGCCGACGGCGACCGAGGAGCTCCTCGAAGCGGCCGGCGTCGCGCCCGAGGAGACCGTCGGGAGCGAGGAGGAGCCGTACGCGGCGGCGGCGGAGGCGTGGGCGGCTCGTCATCCGGCGGGACCCGAACCGGACACCGAGGAAGAGGCGGCGGCCCGCCTCTACGACCTCGCCCTCTCCTTCCAGGAGCGAAGCCAGCGGGCCGAGGCGGCGCTCCTCGAGCAGTTCGAAGAGCTGGCCCGGCCGCTGGCGGCCCGGGTCGGCGACCTCATCGTCGTCGAGGACGACGATGAGCGGCTCGTCCTCTACGCCGACGGTCGACTCCGGGCCGAGGTCCTCCCCGAGGACACGCCGGGGGAGTGGCGGGAGCTCGCCACGCCCGACCAGCTCGTCGAGTACTACGACCCGACCGACGTCTTCGGCGACATCGCCGACGCCCTCGCCGAGGCGTACCCGAGCGTCGCCCCGGAGCTCGGCGAGGGCGACGGCGACGGCCTCGCCGAGGCGGCCGCCGAGGAGCTCGAGGGCGACGACGGCGACGGGATCGGTGGGCCGCGGATCCACTGAGCGGCGACCGTCGCTGAGCTCCGACGGACGGGCGACGGGTCGGGAGACGGGTCGGTCGGCGGGTCGCCGCCGATGACGAGGCCCCGGTCCGGCCCGGCCATTGCCGGCGCCCTGGAGTGCCTCGAGGTCCGGCCCATCGTGCCCGGGCAGTGGCTCGTCCGCCTCGCCGCCCCGGGTGTCGTCGCCGGGATCCGGGCCGGGCAGGTCCTCCACCTCGGACCCTCCGGCATCCCGGGCGCCGTCCTTCGACGGGCGTATCCATTCGCCGGCGTCGAGCCCGTGTCCGGGATCGTCACCCTCTACGTCGACGAGGAGCGGTCGGGACCGGACGGCGAGGCGGGGCCAGCGGGCTGGCCGGCAACGCTCCGGGTCGGCGATCGGGTCTGGGCCGCCGGGCCCTTCGGGCGACCGATCGAGGTCGATCCCCGGAGCCGTCACCTCCTCCTCGTCGCCGTCGACCGGCTCTCGGGTGCCCTGCGGCTCCTCGTCGACGAAGCGCTCCGGGACGGTCGGAACGTCACCCTTCTCTTCGGGGCACCCGAGGCGCGGGCTGTCTTTCCATCCGCCCTCCTGCCGGACCCGGTCGAGTACGTCGTCGCCACCGAGGACGGGTCCCTCGGCCGGTCCGGGCCGCTGGAAGCGCTCCTGCCCGAGTACGAGGCGTGGGCGGACCAGGCCGTCGCCGCCGGGCCCATCGAAGCCCTCGCTCGGATCGTCGCCGTCGCCGCCGGCCGCCGGCAGCGGCTCGGGGTCGCTCGCCTCGGGCGGAAGCGGCCCGGCGGGCGAACGCCCCAGCCCGGCTCGGCGGCAGCGCGGCGACGGGCGTTCCTCCACGTCGTCCTGCCCCTCGGCCCGGTCTGCGCCCTCGGCGTCTGCCTCGGGTGCGTCGTCGAGGGGGCCGGCGGGCCGCTCCGGGTCTGTCGAGAGGGCCCGGTCGTCGCGGCCGAGGAGGTGCGCTGGCCGGAGGTCGCGGCGTGAAGCCCCGGAAGCGGGTCGTGACCGGGTGGGTGGGCGCGGGCCGGACGCCGGCGCCGAAACGCTCCCCCACGGTCCGCCGCATCCGGAGCGCGATCGTCCCAGCCCGCTCGGCCGGGATGCCGATCGAACCCGTCCGGGCGGCATCGCTCCCGGCCCGCGATCCCACGCTCGGGACGGCGGTCGATCTCACCGTCGCCCTTTCGGCCGAACCGGGCCTGCGGCTCCGCAACCCGATCCTCGTCGCGGCCGGTTGTGCCGGGTACGGCCCCGACGTCGCCGACGCCCTTGACCTCGCCGGGCTGGGCGGGATCGTGACCCGGACGACGACGCTCCGGCCCCGGGACGGCTGGCCGGGACCGCGGCTCGCCGAGGTGCCGGGAGCCCTGCTCTGGGCGACCGGGCTCCCGAATCCGGGGATCGAGGCGGTCCTCGAGCGCTACGGGCCCGCCTGGCCGACGCTGCCGACGGCGGTCATCGTCAGCGTCGCCGGCGAGACGATCGGGGAGGTCGTCGAGGTCGCCCGACGCCTCGAGGACGTCCCGGGGGTCGCTGCGGTCGAACTCAACCTCGCCGAGCTGCGGCCCGGAGGCCCAGACCCGGCGTCCCTCGCCGCGGTCGTCGAGGCGGTGCGACGGGCGACGACGCGGCCGCTCCTCGCGAAGCTCCCACATGTCGAGGAGCCGCGACGACTCGCTCGGGTTGTCGTCGAGGCCGGGGCGGACGCCCTCGCCGGTCCGGGCGGCGTCCGGGGCCGGATCCTCAGCCGATCCAGTCGGGGGGCCGTCAGCCGCCGCCCGGCCGTCGGGAGCGGTCGGGGTGTTCTCGCCGGGCCGGCCCTTCGTCCGCTCGTCCTCGACTTCGTCGCCGACCTCTCGGCGGCCGTCCGGGTCCCCATCGTCGCCCTCGGCGGCGTTCGATCGGTCGGCGACGTCCTCGATGCGCTCGCCGCCGGGGCAACGGCGGTCGGGATCGGGACGGCGGCCCTTGCCGACCCGACCCTTCCCGGTCGCCTCGTCGAGGCGCTCCGGAGAACGTCTGCCGCCGCCGGGGCCGCCGATTTCGAGACGCTCGCCGCCGCCCTCCGGGGTGGCCGCTCCCTCGGGTCCCCGACGCCCGACCGTACACTGTCGTCGTGACGACTCCGAAGCCCGCCCTCGAGCTCGCCGCCCAGGCCGCCATCGCCGCCCGGACCGAGGCGCTCTTCCGGGAGACGGGCGCGATCATCGAGGGGCACTTCACCCTCACGAGCGGCCGCCATGCGGCGACGTACCTCGAGAAGTTTCGGGTTCTCCAGCACCCGACCGCGACCTCCGAGCTCGTCGGCTTCTGGGCCGCCCGCTATCGGGACGCCGACCGGCAGCCGACCGTCGACGTCGTCGCCGGGCCGACGACCGGGGGAATCATCCTCGCCTTCGAGACCGGCCGCCAGCTCGGTGTCCGGGCGATCTTCGCCGAGGAGGTTCGTGACCCGGACGGTCGCGTCCGGCGGGCCTTCCGGCGAGGCTTCGAGATCCGCCGGGGCGAGCGTGTCCTCCTCGTCGACGACGTCCTCACGACCGGAGGGTCGCTCGTGGCGATGCTCCCCGCCGTCGAGGATGCCGGCGGCGAGATCGTCGGCTGCCACGTCCTCGTCGATCGGTCCGCGGGGCGGGCGGCGCTGACGTCGCCGCTGACCGGGCGAACGTATCCGCTCCGGGCCCTCTGGCAGCTCGATCTGCCGACCTGGGATCCCGCCGAGTGCCCTCGCTGTGCCGCGGGGATGCCGCTGACCGAACCGGGCGGGGGCGGCGCCGTCGGCTGAGCCGGACGCCCCGCTGGCCCGACGAGCTGCTGGCTCGAGCCTGACTACCCTCCCGCCCGAGCCGCCTCGATGGCCGCCCGAAGCTCCCCATCGGTGGCGATCCCCTCGAAGGAGCCGACGATCGTCCCCGCGCGATCGACGACGTAGACCCAGGGCTCGCTGACGATCTGGAACGCCTGAGCGGCGGGGACGAGCTGGAGCTGGTTGTTCGCGTCGAGCTTCGGTTGGAGGCGCCCGCCGCTGAAGTCGAGCTCGTACGGCTCGACGTTGACGAAGGCGACGTCCGGGTACTCGGTGACGTAGGGTTTCACGTGCTCCAGGGTCGGGCCGCACTGGAGGCTGACGCAGAAGGCGGGGGTGGCGAAGACGAGGACGAAGGGGCGGTGGGCGGCGAGGAGGGCGTCGACGGAGGTCTCGTAGAAGGCCGGCAGCGGGTTCGGATCGGACGAGATCCGGCGCAGGTCGCCGCCGACGTCGGCGGCCGTCGGCGTTCGGACCGCCGGGGCTCGGTCGCCGACGCCGAGGGCCGTGGCATGGTCGCGGACGTCGAAGGTGACCCGGATCGTTTCGGACGGCGACCCGGGCGCCTCGGTCGTGAAGGCGGCGACCCATTGCCCGGCATGGGTGAAGGTGACGTGGCTGACGTAGATCCCGCGCTCGCCCTCGATCGCCCAGACGAACTCGGCATCGGCGGTGGCGACCGGGGTCGCAGCGTCGGGCGCGTCGTAGAAGGCGATGCTGACGGTCCGCTCGGGACGGGCGGCCGGGAGGTTCGTCGCCGCGTCGAGGAAGGAGAAGAGGAAGCGGTTCGGCCCCACCGCCTGCTCGGAGGAGACGATGACGGGATAGACGCTCGGACGGGCCGGAGAGGCGGCCTCGGACCCCTTCGGCGTCGGGGCGGTCTCGGCACCGGGACCGACGCAGCCGCCTACGACGAGGAGGCCGGCGACGAGGGCGACGAGGAGCCTCGCCGGGCGAGGGCGGGCGGGGTGGAAATGACGGGGAAGGCACGGACGGCGCATCGCCCTGACAGCTTACTCCAGGGTCGGGATCCTGCCCTGGGTGACGTCAGCCCGACGTCCGGGTGGCCGACTGCAGCCGTCGCCGGCCGTGGCGCTAGAATGCCGAACGTTCGCCCTCGTCGCGTCCCCGAGCGGTGGTCGGATCCGAGGTCGCCGTCCGGAGGCGATCCGGGCGAAGGTGGAGGAACGGAACCCTGTCGGTGAACCGGTACCAGCAGCTGGCCGGAGCGGCCGTCCTCACGACGCTCCTCCTCGTCACCATCGGCGTCGTCGTCCGGGCGACCGATTCGGGCCTCGCCTGCCCGACGTGGCCAGGCTGCTTCGAGGGCCAGTTCCTGCCCGGCCTCGACGCCGGCTACCAGGTCTGGCTCGAGTGGATCCACCGGACCGTCGCCGTCGTCCTCGGGCTCCTCGTCCTCGGCCTCGCCGCCGTCGCCGTCGCCCGCCACCGGAGCGAACCGGCCATCCTCTGGCCCTCGCTCGCCGCCGTCGTCCTCGTCGGCTTCCAGGCCTGGCTCGGCCGGGAGACCGTCCGCCTCGGCAACAGCGGCGAGTCGGTGACCGCCCACCTCGTGGCGG
Source organism: Chloroflexota bacterium (assembly GCA_034434735.1). GTDB lineage: Bacteria > Chloroflexota > Limnocylindria > Limnocylindrales > CSP1-4 > BPIH01. Next base: position 10,322 of record DAOTYQ010000255.1, on the reverse strand, counting down.
CGATGCTCCTCTTCGGGCTCCTCGTCTTCGTCCTCGTCCGCTCGCTCTTCCCGCGCCACCTCGGCCGGGGCGGCGACCAGCGCTTCACGGCCCTCGCGGTCTTCGGGGCGGCGGCCGTCTTCGCTCTCCTCGTCTTCGGCTCGAACGTGACGGCCGAGAACGCCGCCCTCCTCTTCCCCGACTGGCCACTCATGGGCGGGACCCTCTTCCCGCCGCTCACCGAGCTGACGACGACCCACGTCCTCCACCGCTGGGTCGCCATCGTCGTCGGCGTCATCGTCACCGTCGTCACCGTCGTGGCCTGGCGCACCCAGCGCGGGTCGGCCGGTGGGCGGGTCCTGGCCCGGCTGGCCCTGGCGGCGGCCGTCCTCTATCCGATCCAGGCCGTCATCGGCGGGGCCCAGATCCTGACCCGCCTCGCCGAGTGGACGCAGACCCTCCACCTGGTCCTGGGGGCGACGATCTGGGGGGCCTTCGTCGGTCTCGCCACCGGGGCGTACTACCGCGCCCGACTCCTCGCCTCGCCCCGGCTGCCCGGCGAGGGTGGCGGCGGCGAGGTCCTCGACCGCGACCGCCGGGCATCCTTGCTCGAGACGATCCAGGGCTACGTCGCCCTCACGAAGCCGCGGATCATCGAGCTCCTCCTCGTCACGACGGTCCCGGCCATGGTCCTCGCCGCCCGGGGGATCCCCCGCCTCGACCTCGTCCTCTGGACCCTCGTCGGTGGGAGCCTCGCCGCGGGCTGTGCGAACGCCATCAACCAGGTCCTCGAGCGCGACATCGACGAACGGATGGCGCGAACGAGGCGGCGCCCGCTCCCGAGCCACCGGGTCGAGCCGGCCAACGCCCTCCTCTTCGCCGTCGGCCTCGGTGTCGTCGCCCTCGTCGTCCTCGCCTGGTTCGTGAACCTCCTGGCTGCCTTCCTGACCCTCCTCGCCATCGGGGTCTACGTCGTCGTCTACACGGTCCTCCTGAAGCGGACGACGCCGCAGAACATCGTCATCGGTGGTGCGGCGGGGGCGCTCCCGCCGGTCATCGGCTGGGCGGCGGTGACCGGGCGGGTCGACCTCCCAGCCTTCGTCCTCTTCGCCCTCGTCTTCGCCTGGACGCCGCCCCACTTCTGGGCCCTCGCCCTCCGGGTCCGCGGCGACTACGAGGCCGCAGGGATCCCGATGCTGCCCGTCGTCCGGGGCGTCCCCGAGACGGCCCGCCAGATCGTCCTCTACACGCTCCTCGTCGTCGCCATCTCCCTCGTCCTCTTCTCGGTGGGCCGACTCGGTGCCCTCTACCTCGCCACGGCGGTCGGCCTCGGGGCCGTCTTCGTCTGGCGGGCGGTCGGGCTCTGGCGGCGGTCGGCGTCGCCCGACGGCTCGTTGGCCGGGGCGATCGGGCTCTATCGCTACTCGATCAGCTACCTCTCGCTCCTCTTCTTCGCCCTCGCCGTCGATACGCTCCTCCTCCCGGCCGGGCTCTGAGGTCGGACCGGACCGCCCGGGTCTTTCCGGCGCGGTCGTCGGCCGACTATCATGGCCCCTGCCACACCGTCACCGCAGCACCGGGGAATGCCATGTCGGCTCGTCCAGCGCCCGGAGATCCGGCGTCGACCGAGGGGGCGTCCGAGGTCGTGGTCGGCGACCCGGGCGCCGACGCACCCACCGTCGCCGTCGGCCCGGATCTTGCCGACGGAGACGCATCGATCCACCTCGAGGATCTGGTCGCCGGGCCGCTCCCCCCGCTTCCAGCCCTTCCGGCGGAAGTTCCGGCGGTCGCCATCGAGCTCGTGGGCCCGCACCTTCGGCTGAAGGGTGGACTCCGAATCGGCGCTCATCGACGCCTGTCGGACTTCGTCAACCATCATGTCGGCCTCTTCGAGCTCCTCGACGCCATCGTCCTGCGCCGCAACGGTGAGCCGACGCGAGTCCAGACCCCGAGCTTCTGGGTCCTCGCCGACGAAGTGACGCTCATCGCCGAGCTCTCGGCCGGCCCCATCGGCCGGGGAGCGCCGGAGCTCCGGGTCGCGAAGGTCCCCCGCCCGATCGTCGTCGTGACCCCCGGCCATACGCTGACCGGGAACATCTTCATCACCGAGGGGGCCGAGTTGGCCACGTTCCTCGAATCGCCGACCCCCCAGTTCATCCCGATGACCGACGTCCGGACGAGATCGCTCGCCGACCGGCGGATCCTGGCTCGCTACCCCTTTGCCCTCCTGAACCGACGGCACATGGTGGCTGCGACGGAGCTCCAGCCCGGGATGACGCCCGGCCGGGTGGTACTCTGAGCCCACCCGGCGCCGGACCGCCGAGAACGCACCGGGCCGGGGGTCGAGCGTCGGACGGTACACTGACGCCGCGAGTCGCCGGCCGCGCCCGGGCCGGTCGCCGAGGCGGGCCGGGGCTCGGCCTCGCGGGGAACGGAGGACGATCCTCGATGCAGCACGCAGGACAGCCGGACCGCGCCGTCGCAGCCCTGGGGCCGACGGTGCCGAGCACCAGGAGCGAGCGTCAGCGCTCCCTCACCCCACCCCTGACGGCCGAGGAGATCGCCGCCGTTCGACGCCCCTTCCGGGCGGCCTCGCTCCTGCCCGGTCGGGCCTACCACGATCCGGCGGTCTGGGAGTTCGAGCGCGAAGCCTTCTTCTTCCGCGACTGGCTCTGCGTCGGCCGGGCCGAGGACGTGCCCGAGCCGGGCAGCTTCCAGGTCCTCGACGTCCTCGGGGAGAGCGTCCTCCTCGTCCGCGGCCGGGACGGAGCGATCCGGGCCTTCTACAACGTCTGCCGCCACCGAGCCAGCGCCGTCGTCGACGAGCCGTGCGGTCGGGCCGTCCGCTTCCAGTGCCCCTACCACGCCTGGGTCTACGACCTCGACGGCCGGCTCCTGCGGGCCAAGCACACCGACGACCTCGAGGCCTTCGATCCGGCCGACTTCGGCCTGGTGCCGATCCGCTGCGAGCTCTGGGACGGCTTCGTCTTCCTCTGCTTCGACCCCGACCAGGAGCCGCTCGCGCGCTGGATGGGCGACTGGATCGACCACCACCGTGCGTTCGGTCGCGACTTCGCCCGGCTCCGGCGGGCCGGTCGCCGCCTCGAGTACGACGTAGCGGCCAACTGGAAGATCGTCGCCGAGAACTACAGCGAGTGCTACCACTGCCCGCCCGTCCACCCCCTCCTGAACCGGCTGACGCCCTACGACGAGGGCGAGGATTTCGTCCCCTCGGGTCCCTGGAAGGGCGGTTGGATGGTCTTCGCCGAGGGCTGCGAGACGATGTCGATGGACGGCCTCCGGCATGGTCGGCCGATCCTCTTCGCCCGGGACGAGGTGGAGGCGCGGCGGATCTACTACTACATCCTCTGGCCGAGCTTCATCGTCTCCGTCCACCCCGACTACGTCCTCGTCCACCACCTCTGGCCGGAGGGGCCGGAACGGACGAAGGTTCTGTGCGACCTCTACCTCGACGCCGACGCCGTCGGTCGCTTCGACGTCGAGGGCGCCCTCGCCTTCTGGGACCTGACGAACCGCCAGGATTACCACGTCGTCGAGCTCCAGCAGCGAGGGACGCGGTCGCGGAGCTGGCGGGCCGGGCGCTTCTCAAACCAGGAGGCGTCGGTCCACGCCTTCGATCTCATGGTCGTCGACCGCTACGCCATGGACGGCCGGCGGACGCCCCGCGAGCAGCGGACGATGGTCACCCCCGACCGGCCGCGGCGCCGGCGGGGGGCCGCCGTCGGCGAGCGGCAGGGGGCGCCCGTCGGTCGATGAGCAAGCTCCTCGTCGCCATCGTCCACGCCGACGACGCGGCGGTGGCCGCCGACGCCCTTCGGCGAGCCGGGCACCGCTTCACCCAGCTCCCGTCGGTCGGTGGCTTCCTCGGCGAGGCGAACGCGACCTTCCTCCTCGCCACCGAGGACGATCGCGTCGAGGCGGTCCTCGCCGCCCTCGCCGCCGTCTGCCGACCCCGGGAGGTGGAGGTCCCCCTCGTCCTCCTCGAGCGCCTCGCCGACTGGAAGGCCCGGACCGTCGCCCACGGCGGGGCGACGGTCCTCGTCGTCGATCTCGAGCGGATCGTCCGCCTCTAGCGCGCCCGGGCGGCGCGCGGCGGGCGCGGCTTCGTCCGCTCGGCGATCCGGGCGAGGGCGCCCTCCCAGCCAGCGTCGATGGGTCGACCCGGCTCGTCGAGGTCGACGAAGAGCGGCGCGTGGTCCGAGGGGACGGGCACGCCCTTGCGCGCCTCGCGATCGATCTCCGCCCAGACGGCCCGCCCGGCCAGGGGCTCGGTGACGAGGAGGTGGTCGATCCGCATCCCTTCGTTCCGGTGGAAGTTGCCGGCCCGGTAATCCCACCAGGTGTAGCGGCCGGGCTCGGGGCGGAGGCGGCGGTAGATGTCGACGAGGCCCCAGCGCAGGAGCCGCTCGAAGGCCGCCCGCTCGGCCGGCGAGACGTGGGTCCCACCGTGGACGGCCTCCGGATCCCAGACGTCGAGGTCGGTGGGGGCGACGTTGAAGTCGCCACCGACGACGAGCGGCTCGTCGGGCCGGCAGGCCTCCCCGAGCCAGCGGGCGAGGCGCTCGAACCAGCGGAGCTTGCCGGCATAGAAGGGCGAGCCGACTTGGCGCCCGTTCGGGGCGTAGACGGAGACGACGCGCACCCCGCCGACGAGGGCCGCCACCATCCGGGCCTCGTCGAAGGGGTCGAAGTCCTCCTCGGCCACCGCCGGCGCCCCGGGGCCGCTGTCGCGGACCGGTCCGTCGCCGAAGTTCGTGACGACGGCCTCGATGGGGAGCCTGGCGGCGATGGCGACGCCGTTCCAGCGCCCCTCGCCGTGGTGGACGAGCTCGTAGCCCGCCATCCGGAAGGGGACGACGGGGGCATCGGCGTCGGCGAGCTTCGTCTCCTGGAGGAGGAGAACGTCCGGGGCGGCCCGCTCCAGCCACCAGAGGACCTTGTCGAGGCGGGCCTTGAGCGAGTTGACGTTCCAGGTCGCGATCCGCATCGGCGCCGTCGGTCCGGGGGTGCGGCTAGTAGCGGCGCCCGCGCTGGCGGGCGAGGTCGAAGGTCGCCGTGTCGGCGATCGCCATGACGGCCATCGTCCCAGCCTGGACCGGGTCGGAGACGACGAGGTCGACGTGCTCGGTGATCGAACCGGCCATGTTGAGGGCGACGATCGGGATGCCGACGGCCCGGAGCTCATCGGCGGCCCGCGAGATCTCGCCGCCCATGATCGAGCCGGCGAGGACGAGGAGGCGAGCCCGCGGCAGGTCGGCGACGGCCCGGACGGCGGTGGCGATGTTCTCCTCGCCGACGAGGGGGATGGTGTCGACGCTGATCCGCTCGCCGCGGAGGTTGTGGCGATCCGCCTCCGAGACGGCCCCGAGGGCGACCTGGGCGACCTGAGCCCCGCCGCCGATGACGATGACCCGCTTGCCAAAGACCCGATCGAGGGCGCGGGTCGGTCGAATCGCGCGCACCTCGGCCAGCTCCCGGAGGGCGGCCATGAGGGTCGCCTCGTCGACGCCCTCGACCTCGAGCTCGACCTCGACGCTCGGCGGCTCGCCGGCGAGGTGGCGAACCGTCGAGAGGGTCCGGAGGGCGCCGCCGAGGGCGGCGATCCGGGCCGCCATCGCCGCCACCGCCGAGGGGACATCGAGGTGATCGACCCGGAGGGCGACGGCGCCCGGGGCGCCGGTCCGGCGAGGCATGCTCTCCTCCTTCGTCGCGGCCCGGAGCCGTCAGCGCCCGCCGAGATCGGCGACGGTGAGTCGCTCTGGCTCGAGGCCGCTCCCGGGCTCGTGGCGCTCGTGGGGGACCGCGAGCTCGGCGAGGACCTGGCTCGTCGCCTCGGGATCGCTCGTCGTGAGCATGAGGGCGCCGTCGGTGTCCTCGGCCACGCCGACGATGCCGGTGATGTTGATGCCGCGCTCGCCGAGGGCCGTGGCGAGGCGCCCGAGGGCGCCCGGTCGGTCCTCGAGCTGGACGGTGAACCAGACGGTCACGATCTCGACTCCTGGCTTCGGTGACCCAGCGGTCGGCGCCCGGCGCGTCGGACGGCGACCGGCGGTCGATCGACTCGATGGTACAGCGGCGGCGCCGGGTGGGTCCGGCCGAGCGGCCCCGGCCCGGGCGCACCGACCCGCGCATCGTGGCGCCGCACCGCGGCCCAGCGTGGCGTACCCTCGGACGGCGTGGAGATCCAGATCTTCGGCCTCCTCGACGACCAGTCGACGCGGGCCGCCCGTCGCTTCTTTGCCGAGCGCCGGATCCCGGTCGCCTTCGTCGATCTGCGGCGACGGCCGATCGCCCCCGGCGAGCTGCGGCGCTTCGTCGAGCGGCTCGGGGCCCGCGCCCTCCTCGACGAGGCGGGACGGGCGTACAGGGCCGCCGGCCTCGCCTATCTCCGGATGGACGACGCCGAGATCGTCGACCGGCTCCTCGCCGACCAGCGCCTCCTCCGCCTCCCGCTGGCCCGCTACGGGGCCGAGGTGGCCGTCGGCAAGGACGAAGCGACCTGGCGACGCTGGGCCGATGCCGCGCGAGGGCGAGCCGACCGTCGCTGACGGCGCCCTCGACCCGCCCGAGCACAGCCCGGGCGGGGGTGGCATCCTTGGACGATGACGCCGACCCACGACCGCGACGAACGGACGCCCCGCCGCAAGGGGCGGATCGTCCTCGCTCCCGAGGCCGCCGGGCGGCTGCCCGGTGGGCCGCCTCGGACCGAGGACCAGAAGCTCCTCCGGCGGACCGAGCGCCCGGCCTTCCTCGACTCGGATCCCTGGCGGGCGCTCCGGATCCTCGCCGAGTTCGTCGAGGGCTTCGATGCCCTCGCCGCCATCGGGCCGGCGGTGACGGTCTTCGGGTCGGCCCGGACGGCCGAGGGCGAGCCGACCTACGAGCTGGCCCGGGCCATCGGGCGGGGTCTCGCCCGGGCCGGCTTCGCCGTCATCACGGGCGGCGGTCCGGGGGTCATGGAGGCCGCGAATCGCGGCTGCCGGGAGGGTGGCGGGCTCTCCATCGGACTGAACATCGAGCTGCCCCACGAGCAGCGGCTCAACCCGTACGTCGACCTCGGGATCGAGTTTCGCTACTTCTTCGCCCGCAAGACGATGTTCGTCAAGTACGCCGACGCCTTCGTCATCCTGCCGGGCGGCTTCGGCACCCTCGACGAGCTCTTCGAGGCCCTCACCCTCATCCAGACCCATCGGATCCGCCACTTTCCGGTGGTCCTCGTCGGGCGCAGCTACTGGGCCGGCCTCCTCGACTGGCTCCGGGAGACGCTCCTCGCCGCCGGCGCGATCAGTGCGGGGGACCTCGACCTTTACGTCGTCGTCGACGACGCCGAGGCGGCCGTCCGGGCGGTCGTCGACGGGGTGGCGGCGGCGAGGGCCGAAGCAGCCGGCGGCTGACGGGGCCGGCGCGGGTGGGGGCGACCGCGCCTGGGCGCCGGTGGCTCGACCGCGCCCAGGGCGCGGGGCCGGGTGGGGCGGCTGGCCGGCTGGGCCGCGGTCCGGCTCGGGCGCGGGGCCGGGTGGGCCGCGGTCCAGCGCGAGCGTCCGGCCGGACGGCGGGCCGAGCTAGCCGGGCAGGGAGACCTCGATCCAGCCGGCCCGGATCCGGAGCGGGTAGTAGCGGAAGCGCCGGACCCGCGTCAGTCGCCGCGCCTCTGCCTTCGGGCCGGGCACGTCGGCCTTCGGTTCCCGGCCGGCGGGCGTCCAGGGCGGATGGGGCCGGCCGTCCGGATCGAGGCCGCCCGTCGTCGGCATCTGGACGGGGTCGCCGGAGCAGAGGTCGAAGCGGCCCTCGTGGAGCGGGCAGGCGACGACGCAGCCCTCGAGGCGCCCGAGGGAGAGCGGGGCACTCATGTGCGGGCAGCGGTCGTCGACGGCCACGATCCCGCGCTCCGGCACGTGGGCGAGCAGGACGTCCGTGTCGCCGCGACTGACGCGGCGCATCGTCCCCGGGGGGAGGTCGGCGACGGGCAGGAGCGGCTCGTAGCGCGCGCCGCTGCCGGGGACGACGAGGTGGGGCGGGTAGGGGAGCGGTACGGGTGTCATCGCCAAAGGATGCCAGACCGCCGGGCGACCGGCCCGAGCCTGCTGTCCCGGCGCTCGGCGGTCGATCGGGCCTACTCGGGCGCGACCCACACGACGTAGGACAGCTCGGCGTCCCGATAGCGACCGGTGAGCTCCCAGCAACCCGCCGACGGGATGTCGATCCCGACGAGCATCGCCACCCCGAAGTCGGCAAAGGCGTTCGTCCCAGGTGGCCCCACCTGGAAGGAGCCCGGTCCGTCGAGGCGTCGCCCACTGACCGAGATGGACGGCATGAGCTCCTCCTCGATCGACCAGCGGACGCTCCACCAGAAGGTCTTCTGCCCGTACGCTCCGTTCGGTCCGGCAGGGAGGCCCGCCCACACCTCGCCCGCGGGCGCCAGCATCGTCCACAGGTCGGCGGTGCCGTACCAGGCCGCCCCATAGCGCCCCGGCGGCGTCCGCGGCCACGGCTCCGGCGCGAAGAAGGGCGGATCGGGGCGCGTGAGCGGGCAGGCAGGGTCGGGCGACACGGCTTGGCGAGCCGCCGTGGCACTCCGCGATGGGCTCGTGGGCTCGGCGCTGGGAGCGGCGCCGCCCACGGCCGAGGAACAGCCGACGGCGACGGCCACGATCGCGAGCGCGAGGACAGCGTGACGCTGCATCAACCCACCACCGGCGGCAGGCTACGCCGTTGGTCGCCGGCCGTCAACGGCCCGCCGCTCCGCCGGCGACGGCGCCCGGCGCTGCCGCCTCGGTCGCGGCGCTCGTCCGCCGGAGCGGGATCTCGCGGATCGCCAGACTGGCGACGAAGGCGATGGCGGCCGACCCGACTCCGAACCAGAAGACGTCGCCGATGGCGTTGGCCATCGCCTCGTAGATGCCGCGGACGATGTTCGGGACGAGGGCGAGGACCTGGTCGCGAAGGGCGGCCGGAAGCGGCGCCGCCTCGATGGTCGCCCGGAGCGTCGCCGCCAGGTCGACTCCGGCCCCGATCTCGTTGCGGTTGAAGTTCGCCCCGGCGAAGCGATCGACGAGCTGGACTGGAACGCCGGCCGCGGCCAGCTCCGTCGGGAGGTGGGTTCGGAGCTGCGTCCCAAAGAACGTCCCGGCGACGGCGAGCCCGACCGAGCCCCCGATCTGGCGGAAGAAGGTCAGGGCCGACGTCGCAGCCCCAAGGATGGAGACCGGGACCGCGTTCTGGAGGACGATGGTGAAGACGGCGAGGGTCGGCCCGACCCCGAGGCCGAGGACGAGCATCCAGGCCCGAAGGGTCCAGATGTCGGTTCCGGCTCGGAGGTTCGTCAGGAGGAGCGAGCCGACCGCGACGAGGCCGAGGGCGGCGAGGATGAGGGCCTTGTAGCGCCCGGTCCGGGCGACGATCTGGCCGGCACCGACGCTCCCGACCATGACCCCGATGAGGAGCGGGAACATCTCGTAGCCGCTCGCCGTGGCGCTGCGGCCCAGGACGACCTGGAAGTAGAGGGGCAAAAAGACGACGGCGGCAAAGAAGCCGAAGGAGGCGAAGAAGGTCGCCGCGATGGTCGCCGCCACCGTGCGTTCGCGGAAGAGGGCGAGCGAGATGATCGGCTCGCGGGCCCGTGCCTCGACGACGAGGAAGAGCCCGAAGAGGGCCACCCCGAGCAGGACGAGGCCCCCGACCTCGGGCGTCAGCCAGTCGCTCGACTGGGCATTCGTGAGCCCGACGAGGAACGGGGCGACGGCGGCCGTGAAGACGGCGGCGCCCAGGACGTCGAGGTCGTGGCGGAGGCCCCGGCGGCCGATGGGCGGCATGACCCGGACGATGACGGCCAGGGAGACGAGCCCGACCGGGATGTTGACGTAGAAGATGGCGTGCCAGCTGATGGCGTCGGTGAGGAGTCCCCCAAGGGCGGGACCGATGAGGGCCGCGAAGCCGAAGACGGCGGCGAAGAGCCCCTGGTAGCGGCCGCGCTCCGCCGGCGAGAAGAGGTCGCCGACAACGGCCAGGGCGATCGGGAAGAGGGACCCGGCGCCGATGCCCTGGATCCCCCGGAAGAGGATGAGCTGCCACATCTCCTGGGCGAGGCCGCAGAGGGCCGACCCGACGAGGAAGATCGTGATCCCGGCCAGGAGCATCGGCTTCCGACCGTAGAGATCGGACAGCTTGCCCCAGAAGGGGACCGTGATCGTGCTCGTGAGGAGGTAGATGGTGACGACCCAGGTGTAGAGCTCGTTGCCCCGCAGGTCGGTCACGATCCGGGGCAGGGCGACCCCGACGATGGTCTGGTCGAGGGCCCCGAGCAGGAGGCCGAGCAGGATCGC
>DAOTYQ010000254.1:0-10452 GCA_034434735.1 Chloroflexota bacterium | reverse complement strand
GACCCGAGCTCTGGCGGGGCGAGATCTTCAACGGCGTCGAGACCCGCGTCTACGACGTGCCGGCCCTCCCGGCCGGGACGTACGGCTTCATCTGCACCGTCCACCCGAACATGACCGGCACCCTCATCGTCGAGTGAGATCGACGAGCGATGACGATGGCGTGCCCGCCCGGCCGGCCTGGCGCCGGCCGGTTCGACTCCGAGTGACCGCACCGCGAGGATGGAGGAGATGACTCAGGCTCAGCAGCTCGGCCCCGGCAAGATCCGAAAGCGCGCGCTCTTCGGGCTGCTCGACGCCGACGGCTGGTCGTGGGCGTCGATCAAGGCCTTCTTCTGGTTCATCGTCATCATCCTCATGCTCGGCTACCTCCCGGACCGGGCCTACTACTTCACGGTCTTCCCGACCATCGACCTCGGCGTCCTCGTCTGGTCACCGGTCAACCTCTGCCCGCCCGAGAACGGCGAGAACATGCCCTGTCCGGTCCCGGCGGGAGCGCCGCTCCCCTGGGAGCCCTCGCCGGCCGAGCTGGCCCTCCCCGAGCCGCGGATCGGCGGCGCGGTCGTCCAGGTGGGGACGCAGCTCCTCTACATCGGTGGCTCGAACGGGACCGCGGCGACCTCGACGGTCTACGTCGCAAGGCTCGTCGACGGGAGCACCTTCGACCGCTGGACTGAGGGGCCGTCTCTGCCCGAGCCACGGGCCAACGCGGCCGTCGCTTTCTTCGCCGGCTCGGTCTACGTCATCGGCGGGACCGACGCTGCCGGTAATCCCACCTCGACGACCTTCGTCCTCACCCCGGACCTGACCACGGGCCAGCTCGGAAGCTGGACGACGGACGAGACCCTCGCCCTCCCAGAGCCCCGGACGGGCGCGGGGGTCGTGGCCGCTCCGACCGGGCTCGTCCTCGTCGGAGGGACGGGGCCGAACGGCCCGGTCGACACGGTCTGGCGGTCTCCCCTCGAGCGGAACGCCTTGCGCGCCTGGGAGCCGCAGGCCCCGCTGGCCCGGCCGCAGTCGGGGGGCGTGGCGATGCTCGCCGGCGACTACCTCTGGTACGTCGGAGGCGTCGACGCGAACGGACCGGTGGGGGCCGTCCAGCGCGGCGAGTTTGGAACCGGCGATGCCGCGGGGACCATCGTCCGCTGGGGGATCCGAAACGACGTCAACCTGCCGGTAGCCCGGGCCGAGGCGACGGGCTTCACGGCCAACGGCGTCCTCTACGTCATCGGGGGCTTCGACGGCCAGGCGCCGCGCGGCGAGGTCTACTGGGCGATCCCCGATAGCGAGGGCGAGCTCGGCGAGTGGAAGCACCTCGCCCAGAGCGACCTCCCGCCCGTCGGGCTCGCCGGGGCGGCGTCGGTCGTCTCGGGATCCCACGCCTTCGTCGTCGGCGGTCGGACCGCCGACGGCTTGATCGGCGCGGCCGCCCGGACGAACCTGGCGCCGAAGCCACCGTTCTTCCAGCTCGGGCTGTTCGGGGTCGTCGTCCCGGCCCTCAAGATCGAGGGCGAGATCGGGCAGCAGCTCGGCTACTTGAACGCGGCCGGTGTCGGGACGCTGAACTTTGCGATCCTCGTCCTCATCGGCTGGGCGTATGCCCACCCCGACCGCGCCCGGGGGATCGTCCGGCGGATCCTGCGGAGGGGCGGCTCGGGCGCGTAGGGCGATCGGAGGGGGCAGCGGCCGGCCGCGTCGCCCTGGCCGAACAAAACGGCTCCTTCGCGACGCTGTCCGCTCGCCGTGTCGCCCTGGCCGAACAGAACGGCCCTGATGGGCCACCGCCTGCACGCCGCGTCGCCCTGGCCGAACAGAACGCATGGTCCGGCCGCCGCGACCCCCGTTCTGTTCGCCCACGGCGACACCGGGTGCATCACGAGGGCGCGGATCGTCGTTCTGTTCGCCTACGGCGACGCCACGAGCCACGGAGCGACGCGGCGCCCCGTTCTGTTCGCCCACGGCGACACCGGGTGCATCACGAGGGCGCGGATCGTCGTTCTGTTCGCCTACGGCGACACCGTGACCGCCACCTTTTTTAGGCCGAGGCTAACTCCTCGCCATCCTCGGGCGGCCCGCTCCGCCACGGGAGGCCGGCCCGATACCAGGCCACCGTCCCGCCCTCGACGTTCGCGACGTCCTCGAACCCCGCTGCCAGGAGGTAAGCGGTGGCCGATGCCGAGCGGTTCCCGGTCGCGCAGATGAGGAGGATCGGTCGGTCGCGGGGCAGCTCCGAAAGTCGATGGGGGAGGGACCCGAGCGGGACGAGGATCGCCCCGGCGGCCCGAACCCGGACGAACTCGTCGGGCTCGCGGACGTCGACGAGGAGCGGGCGAGGGCCGTCGGCGACGGCGAGACGGCGGTACGCCTCGCCGACGTCGACCGTCGGGACGACCGGTCGCCGTCGCAGCATCAGGCCGACCCACCAAGCCCGGATGGCGGGGGCCGATGCGGCCGACCCCGCTGCGGACGCTCGACGGGCTGGCCTTCCGCCACATCCGGGCCCGACGCCCGACCACCCTCGGCGCCGCTCCCGAGCGGCTGGCGAAGCCGCGGCGCGCGGAGCGCTCGCCGTGGTGCCGGGCGGCCCCGGGAGAGGGCCGTCTCCAGCTGGCGGAGCCGCGTGTCGATGGCCGGCAGCAGGAACGCCAGATCCACCGGGACAGCCGGGCCGACCGCCTCGCTGCCCCGGCTGAGCCGTTCCCGCGCTCCCCGCAGGTTCTTGAAGGTCCCGATCGGATTGCCGCGCACCGCATGGACGTAGGCGGCGGCCAGCTTGATGAGGCCGGACAGGAGGTCCCGCTCGGCCGGGACGGGGCTCCCGAGCCAGGCCGGCTCGAGGAGCTCGTGGGCGAGGAAGTAGTCGCCGCGGCGGTAGGCGGCGAGCCCCGCCCGGATGACCCGCATCCGTTCGGCAGGGGGTAGCGGCCGGTACGCCTTCGCTCGTCCCCGCTCGAGGATCCGACCAGGGCGACCGCCATCCTGCCCCGTCGTCACGGCGGCGGCGACGGAACGCTTCGGGGCACTCGACCTCGGCGGACCCGGCTTCGGGACGCTGGACATGGAGGCCGACGACGAGACCCCGGACCGCTACTCGAGGTCGATGAGCGGCCGCCGCCCGGCGAAGCCGGCGTCGAGCTCGTGCCACCAGCCGATCTCGTCTTCTCCGAGCCGCCAGCAGAGCCAGATCTGGCGCCCGTTTGCCAGGGCCGGGAAGTCGACCAGCCCCGTGGCGATGTCTCGGAGCGAGATGTCCCAGTCCACGAGCTGCTGGACGGCGGCCTCCATCTGGTCGATGATGCCGCGCATCCGGAGCCGGAGCGCCTCGGCCTCGCTGGCTGCGCCCGCCTGGCGGCGAGCCCGGGCGGCCCGACCGGGCGGCGCCGCAGCCGAGCCCGCGTCGGGGGAACCCGTCTCGCCTGAGCCGATTGGGCCGGCCTCCGCTCCACCAGGGCCGACCCGACCGGCGTCCACTTCGCCCGAGCCGACCGGGCCCCGATCCGCCTCCCCGGCCTCGGCCGCCCCGGCCGGACCGGATCCGCGCTGGCGGGCGGCGAGCTCGTCACGGAGGGCGATGAGCTCGGCCCGTTGCTCGCGGAGCCGTTCCAAGATGGCGCGGACCTCGGGCAGACGCTGGTTGGCGCTGTCGATGGTGTAGAAGCGGCCCACGCGCCCATTCTAGGTCGGAGTCGTCTCGGTCGGAGCCGGCTACATCGGAGCCGGCCAGGTCGGAGCGAGTCAGTGTGCCCGGCCGGCAGCACCGCGGCCCGGTCGGCGCCGACGGAGCCGGTCGAAGCAGATCAGGGCGGCCGGCCGGCGGCCGAGGGTCCCTCGCCCCGTCCGATGCGCTCGAGCACCGCCAGGGTCTCGGCGATGGCCGGGTGGGCCAGCCGCTCCCGTCGCACGGCGGCCACGATCCGCCGCGCCGCCGGCGGTGCGAACGGCTGGAGGCGGACGGTCACGTCCCGACCGCGGACGGCGAGGCCGGGCACCATCGCCACCCCGAGCCCGGCCGCCACCAGGGCGAGGATGACCGCGTAGTCCTTGCAGTGGGATCGAACCGCCGGTCGAAAGCCGGCGGCCCGGCAGGCCGCGACGACGACCCGGTAGAGGTGGCTCGTCTCGGTGTCCATGATCCAGGGCGCCTCGGCCAGATCGGCCAGGCGGACCGCACCCGACTCCGGCCAGTCGGGTGGGAGGGCGAGGAAGAGCGGGTCCTCGAGGACGAGCCGCCGAACGATTCCCCGGGGCCAGTCGATCTCCGCCTCGGCGTACTCGTCGACGAGGGCGAGGTCGAGATCGTCCGTCGCGAGGCCGACGAGGCTCTCGTCGGCCTCCAGATCGCGGAGCGTGATCTGGAGGTTCGGGTGGCGGCGGCCGAGGGCGGCCATGACCCCCGGCAGGAGGGTGCGGGCCGCCGTCGGGAAGGCCGCCAACCGGAGGGTGCCAAAGAGGTGACCACGGAGGCGAGCGAGATCGGCCTCGGCCGCGGCGATGGCGCCGGCGATGACGTCGCCGTGCTCGGCGAGGCGGAGCGCCGCCTCGGTCGGCCGAAGGCGCCGCCCGACCCGCTCGAAGAGGGTCAGCCCGGTCTCACCCGCCAGCAGACCGAGCTGCTGCGAGACGGCCGAGGGGCTGATGTGAAGCGCCTCCGCGGCCGCCCGGACGGTGCCTCGCTGGACGACCTCGCGGAGGAGCTGGAGACGACCGAGATGGAGCACCGCTGGCTTCGCCTCGAGTCCGCGTCCCGCCCCGACGGCGCCGGGGATCGGTTTCGGCGGTAATAGTTTAGCGCTACTTCATAATTGCTTCACCAGTTCGACCTTGTCCTGAACGATGACCAGGTGCATCCTCGGTTCGTCACCAGGAGGACCGCGATGAAGCTGGCACGGCGAACGGCCGACCTCGGCACCGAGAGCGCCTTCGAGTGGGCGGCCCGGGCCCGAGCGCTCGAGGCATCCGGGCGCACCATCCTCCACCTCGAGCTCGGCGAGCCCGACTTCGCGACGCCGTCCCACGTCCGTGCCGCCGCCTTCCGGGCCCTCGAGGCCGGCGCCACCCACTACGCCCCGTATCCCGGAATTCCCGAGCTCCGCCGGGCCATCGCCGAGGACGCCGGCCGGCGGCGGGGGATCGAGATCGATCCGGCCCAGGTCTTCGTGACCGTCGGCGGCAAGGCAGTCATCCTCTACGCCATGCTCGCCCTCGTCGAGCCGGGCGACGACGTCGTCGTGCCCGATCCCGGCTACCCGATCTATGCGTCGGTGGCGCGGTTCCTCGGCGCTCGGCCCGTGCCGTGGCCGACCCGCGGCCCGGCCGACTGGCGCCTCGACCTCGACGCCCTCGAGGGGCAGCTTTCGCCCCGGACCCGCCTCCTCGTCCTGAACTCGCCGTCGAACCCGACCGGCGTCGTGCTCACCGAGGCCGAGCTGGCGGCCATCGCCGACCTCGCCCGGCGGCGCGATCTCGTCGTCCTCGCCGACGAGATCTACGCTCGGATCACCTACGACGGGGTGGCCGCCGCGTCGATCGCGTCGCTGCCAGAGATGGCCGAGCGGACGATCATCCTCGACGGCTTCTCGAAGACCTACGCGATGACGGGCTGGCGCCTCGGCTACGCCATCGTCCCGGTGGCCCTGCAGGCGGTCTTCGGAGCGCTCATCATCAACTCCGTGAGCTGTGCCCCGACCTTCGTCCAGTGGGCGGCCATCGAGGCGCTCCAGGGCCCCCAGGAGCCGGTGGCGGCCATGGTCGCCGAGTTCGCCGCGCGCCGCGACCTCATCGTCGACGGCCTGAACCGGATCCCTGGCCTCCGCTGTCCGCGCCCCGAGGGTGCCTTCTATGCCTTCCCCGACGTGACCGGGAGTGGCCTCGATGGCGCGACCTTCGCCGAGCGGCTCCTCGAGGAGGCCGGCGTCTGTCTCCTGCCCGGGACCGCCTTCGGCGAGCGGGCTCGGTCGCAGGTCCGCCTGAGCTATGCGGCCTCGCGAACCGAGCTGGAGGCGGCCCTCGAGCGGATCGCCTGGTTCGTCGGGCGGGTGCGGGCCGAATGAGGCCGGCGACGCGCGGCGGGCAGCCCTCGCCGCCGAAGGCGGGTGAGGGTGGCACGCCACGCCCGACGAGCGGCCACCTGCGTCCGACGTCCGACACCCATCGCCCCCGCGTCTTCGTCGCCCGGCGGATCCCCGAGGCCGGCCTGGCGCCGCTCCGCGACGCGGCCGACCTGACGGTCTGGGAGGACCCGCTCCCGCCGCCACGCGATGCCCTCCTCGCCGCCGTCGCCGGCTGTGCCGGGATCCTCACCCTCTTGACCGACCGCGTCGACGCCGAACTCCTCGACGCGGCGGGTCCGGGCCTGCGGGTCGTCTCGAACTATGCCGTCGGCGTCGACAACGTCGACCTGGCCGAGTGCACCCGGCGCGGGATCCCCGTCGGCCATACCCCGGGGGTCCTCACCGAGACGACCGCCGATCTCGCCTTCGCCCTCCTCATGGCCGCTGCCCGGCGGATCGTCGAGGCTGCCGACTTCGTTCGAGCTGGCCGCTGGGCGACCTGGGACCCGATGCTCCTCCTCGGCGCCGACGTCCACGGCGCCACCCTCGGGCTCGTCGGCTTCGGGCGGATCGGGCAGGCCGTCGCCCGCCGGGCGGCCGGCTTCGCGATGAGCGTCCTCTACCACAGCCGGCATCGGAGCGACCCGGCGACGGAGGCCGAGCTTCGGGCGACCTGGGTCCCCCTCGACGAGCTCTTCGAGCGGAGCGACGTCGTCTCCCTCCACGTCCCCCTGACGGCCGAGACGCGCCACCTCGTCGATGCCGATCGGCTGCGACGGATGAAGCCGACGGCGATCCTCGTCAACACCGCCCGGGGGGCGATCGTCGACACCGACGCCCTCGTCGAGGCGCTCCGGGCCGGCTGGATCGGCGGGGCCGCCCTCGACGTCACCGACCCCGAGCCGCTCCCGGCCTCCCATCCCCTGCTCGGGCTGCCGAACGCCCTCGTCGTGCCCCACATCGGCTCGGCCTCGCGGGCCACCCGCGATCGAATGGCCGAGATGGCGGCCGCCAACCTCCTCGCCGGTCTCCGCGGCGAGCCGCTCCCGTACTGCGCGAACCCGGCGGTCAGCTCTCGTCCGTCGTCCCGCTGACGGCCGTCGGTGCCCCCTTCGCCCCGCTCGGGCGTGGGTCGCCCGCTCGGCTAGCGGACCGCGACCGTCGAGGGGAGGACGGCGATGGCGCCGGGCCCGAGGGTGAGGAGGGCGAGGTTGGCGGCGAGGAGGACGAAGTCGAACTCCCAGCCGGTGGCCTGCATCGACATGAAGCCCGTCTTCCAGGCCGTGTTCTTCAGGTAGATCGCCCCGACCATGATGATGGCGAAGACGAGGGCCACGAGCTGGGTCCAAATGCCGAGGACGAGGAGGACCCCGCCGGCCGCCTCGACGATTCCCTGGACGGTGATGAAGGCGACGCTCGCCGAGCCGGGGCGACCCATCGCCTCGGCCATCCCTCGCGCGCCGGTGATCTTCGGCCAGCCGTGGACGACGAAGATGATCCCCACGGCGGCTCGGAGGGCGAGGAGCCCCCAGTCGACGTAGGTCCCAAGGTCGGGTACGAGCATGGCAGTCCTCCCTCCGGAGCTTCGCCGAGCGACGGGCACGAGCGTTCCACCGGGCCCAGGCTCGGCAACGGATCTTGGTTCTGCCGCGGACCCCGGGGCGAGGCTCGCTCGCTCGTCCGCGACGGTGCCAACGTAGCGGATGATCGTTGCTTTGTCAATGACCTCGCCGAGGCTCCCGGCGAGGCGCGGGGGGAACGAGGGTCGCCTCGACCCCCGCGGCGGGGCAGAATAGGGACCATGCTCCGGTCGTTCGGAATCGCGCTTCTCCTCCTCGCCACGACGCTGGCGAGCTTGGCCTGGCTCGGCTGGCAGGCGACGACGGTCGCCGCCGCCGTCGGGATGCCGCCGACGCGGGGCGATGCCGAGCTCCGGATCCTGACCGGGCTCCTCATCCTGGGGGCCTGGGTCGTCGGCTGGCGGCTCTATCGGCGATCGGAGGGCGGATAGACGGGTTGCCGCGGCGACTCGGGCACCGTGATACGGTCATGAGCGGGCCCGTAGCTCAGGGGTAGAGCAGGGGACTTTTAATCCTCCGGTCGTGGGTTCGAATCCCACCGGGCCCTCCATCGTCCGGGCACGGCGCGAGCCCAGACGGACGAACGCCTCACCTCCGCCCCTCGTCCTCCGGTCGGCCGAGCGACTCGCCGCCCCGCTGACTCGGTTCGGCGCCGGCATCGTCGTCGCCCGCCTCGAGGAGCGCCGTCGGCGGGGTGACGTCCTTCGCCGCTGCCGGTCCGCGGCCCTGCCTCCCAGCTCCACGGGTGCCGAGGAGCCGGCCGAGGCCGTCGCCGACGGTCACGAAGGGCGCAAGATAGGCGACGATGAGGATCGGGACGAGGAACCGAGCCGCGGCGCGGAGCTCGATGGCGGCGACGGCGAGGCCGAGGAGGACGAGGTAGTAGGCGAGGACGGCCCGGCCCGGCCAGCCGGCGAGGTGGAGGCGGCGGGCGGGGACGAGGGCGAGAAGGGCGAGGCCGAGGAGGAGGGCGAGGAGGGCGGGGTTCGCCATGGCCGTTCGATGATACGGGCCTCCCGTGCACCGCTCTGGGGTCGGCCGCCGTCGACGCTCCAGCCGCGCTACGTCATCCGCGCTACGATGGACGGCGTGATCGCCGCCGACTCGACCCGGGCGACGCCGCCCGGGACCCCGCCGTCCTGGCGCGAGGACGTCGAGGCCGTCGCCCCGACCGTCCTCGTCATCGGCGGCTTTCTGACCGCACCGCCGCTCTACCGCGGCCTCCGGACCCGGCTCCTCGACCGCGGCGCCGCAGCCGTCGAGATCGCTCCGATCTGGACGCCCGACTGGCTCCTGGCCAGTTGGCGTGGCTTCGGCCCCATCGTCACCCGGGCGAGCCGGGCCCTCCTCGCTGCCGCCGAGACCGCGGCCCGCTCCCCGGCGAGCCGCGGCGCGCCGCTCCTCGTCGTCGGTCACTCGGCGGGCGGGATCATCGCCCGCCTCCTCACCGCACCCGAGCCCTTTGCCGGTCGGCCGTGCCGGGGCGCCGGCCGGATCGGGGCCATCGTCACCCTCGGGACGCCGCACCAGGTGCGGCACGACGGCGGCTTCGGCGGCCAGATCGCCGCCCACGCCGTCGCCTTCCTCGACCGGGTCGCCCCCGGGGCCTATTTCGCGCCCGAGGTCGGCTACGTCGCCGTCGGGTCGCGCGGCCTTCCCGGGCGGCGGACCGGCGGCCTCCGAAACAGGATCGCCTGGGCCGTCTATCAGGGGGTCCTTGCCCAGCCCGGCCTCGACGTCGTCGACGGGGACGGGGTCGTCCCCCTGGCGGCGACCCGCCTCGCCGGTGCCACCGAGGTCGTCCTCGACGGGATCCGCCACAGTCAGTTCGGCGTCCGACCGTGGTACGGGAGCGAGGAGGCGGTCGAGATCTGGTGGCCGGTGGCCGTCGAGGCGTGGCGGGCGGCCCTCCGGGCGCGGGTCGCCCGGCGGAACGGCGACCACGGGCCGAACGCGACGCCCGACTCGACGCTGGGCGCGACGACACCCGTGTCACCGCCCGCGTCGCCGGCCGACTCCACGGTGCCTTCCACGCCGCCCGCGACGGCCCACTGACCCCCGCCCGTCAGCCCGCCAGGGGCTCGGCGCGGGCCGCCGCCAATGGGTCGAGGGGCGGCCGTTGACGAAGGCCGCGGCGGACGGTAAAGTACATGCTCGCGCCGCGGGGTGGAGCAGCGGCAGCTCGTCGGGCTCATAACCCGAAGGTCGAGGGTTCGAATCCCTCCCCCGCAACCATCGGAATCATCGACCTCCCGCCCGTGGCGGGAGGTCTTCTTATTGCCAGCACCGATCGCCGGTCGAGGGGCGCCTTGCCTTCGTCCGTGCGTGGCCGTTCGCGTCCTGAGAACGGGTCGCGTTCGTCGGCTCTTGGGGTTCGCACCGTCCGCAAGGGCGAGCGCGGGGTCCGTCCCAGGACCGACACGGCTGCGAGCCCTGCTCCCGGCGGTCCCCGACCCCCTCACTCCCAGCAGAAGGCACGCCAGGCGGCGATCGATGCGCCGACCGCCCAGGCCGTGAGGGCGAGGAGCTCCCCGCCGACGTCCACAGGGACGGCGGTGCCGCCCGCCGGAGCGCCTGCCCCGCCGCCCGCCGGACCGCCTGCCCCGCCCGCGCCCGCCGCGCCGCTCGCCAGCGCCGCCTCAACGACCCGGGCCAGCGCCGTCACCGGAGCCAGCTCGGCCAGGTTCCGCAGGCCGTCGGGGAGCGCCGCCACCGGGACGAGGACCCCGCCGAGCAGGAGGAGGACGAGGAAGAGGCCGTTGATCACGGCGAGGGCCGCCTCGGCGCGAAGGGTCCCGCCGAAGAGGAGGCCGAGGCTGGCGAAG
>DAOTYQ010000253.1:0-1875 GCA_034434735.1 Chloroflexota bacterium | reverse complement strand
GCTGATCGTCGGCCAGGGCCCGTGGATGCCGATCCCCGCGACGTTGACGAGGGCATCGATACGGCCCGCCCGTTCGACAGCTGCACCGACACCCTGCTGGACCGATCCGTCGTCGGTCACGTCTAGCTGGATCGTGTCGATCGTCCCCGGCAAGCCCGAAGCCGCCTCGCGCAGCGATGCGGCGCGCTGCTCATACCCGCCGTGCGTCCCACGAAATGCGCCGATCACATGGTGTCCCCGCCTGGCGAGCTCGAGCGCCGCGGCGCGCCCGAAACCAGCGCTTGCGCCGGTCACGAGCGCAACGCGCCTGCCCCGGCCCATCTCCCACCTCCTCTCTCCTGCTCCGCTCGATCCGGTGACGCAGTATAGGCGCGGATCAAACCCGGCGTCAACCAAGTTATCAGACAAGTAGCATGCACCATAGCCCCCGTCGCCCCGTCGTGCTCCGGGCGATAACTCTGGGAGATCAGATATCTGCGCGCAGGACGGAGACCCGTCGGCAGAGGTGACGGCCCGGGCAGGATCGCGTAGCGGTCGCCACCGGACACGCAGCTCCGATCGGCAACGACGGGCTTCCTGGAGTCGCGACCCGCAGGGCGTTCAGTCGCGGCAGAGGCGCGGTTCACCGTCGTCTCGGCGAGGGCCAGCGAACCCGCCGAGGCGGTGGGGACGTGCACGCGCCGTCGATCCGATCAGCGGCCCGGCAGCTGAGCGAGCGTCTCGAGGGTGAGGAAGTCGGAGTGGGGTGGCTCGACGAAGGGCCGGATGACGAGCAGGCCGACGGCAACGTGCGGCGGCTGGCTGACCGCGTAGGCGATCGCCTCGGCGACGTCCGCCGGCCGCAGGAAATGTTCTCGGTACCCTGGCTCGGCCCAGGTGACGAGCGACGTGTCGATCGCTCCCGGGCAGATGGTCGTGACTCGGATCCCGAAGGGCCGGAGCTCTTCGTCGAGGGCGTCCATGAGGCCGACGATCCCGAACTTCGACGCGCAATAGACGGCGTCCCCGCCGAACCCGCGGAGCCCCGCCGCCGACGAGATGCTCACGATGTGGCCGCTTCGGCGCGCCTTCATTCCGGGCAGCACGGCGCGGATGCAGTGAAACGTACCGCGCAGGTTCGTCTCCACCATCGCCTCGTAGTCCTCGTCGGCGACGGCCTCGAGTGGCTTCACCCGTTCGACGCCAGCGTTGTTGACGAGGATGTCGACTCGCCCGAGGCGCTGTACCAGGTCGCGGAAGGCGGTCTCGACGGCCCTCGGCGACCGGATGTCGAGCGCAACGGTTTCGATGGAGCCGGCCAGCCCCTTCGCCTCGGCGGGCAGCGTCGCCAGAGCGTCGGCGCTCCGGGCGATCCCGACGACCGTCGCACCCTCGGCGGCGAGGCGGAGGGCTGTCGCCCGGCCGACGCCGCGGCTCGCCCCGGTGACGACGGCGACCCGTCCTTGGAGCCGTCCCGACGCGACATGGGCGTTCATACCCCACTCCCGATCGGGCCGAGGGTGGCGGGAGGGGTGGCGGGAGTCGGGGTCGAGGTCGATAGCCCCCGCCTGGTCCGGCGTTCCCCGCCGTCACCCGCCGGCGGTCTTGGCGCGACCAACGTGCTCACCTCTCTTCCCTTCCGGTGCCCGTTCGCCGAACGATCCCACCCCGGACGACCAGCCATGGGCGACCGAGGGCCTCGACCTCGGCCGTCGGGTCGCCGTCCACCAGAACGAGGTTCGCCGTGCGACCCGGCTGGATCGTGCCTTCTTCGTGGTCGATGCCGAGGAGGGTGGCGGCCGCCGATGTCGCCGCTCGGATCGCATCGAGGGGTGCCATCCCGAGCCGGACCATCGTCCCGAGCTCGGCGACGAGCGACTCCAGGCCCACGGGGAA
>DAOTYQ010000252.1:0-2635 GCA_034434735.1 Chloroflexota bacterium | reverse complement strand
CGCCACCGCCTCGCTCACCGAGGCCGGGCCGCCGAGGACGACGATCCGGCCGGGTCGGAGGCGGGCGAGCTCGGTGGCGGTCGCTGCTGGGATGGCGTCGGGTCGGACGAGGAGGAGGGGGCCACCGTCGCGGGCGGCCGCCGGAGCCCCGGCGAGGGCGTCGGCGAAGCCGAGGCCCGAGGCGACGTAGGCGACCGGGACGCCCGCCGGATACGTCGCCGCGACCGCCGCGGCCGTCCCGTAGCGGTCGAGACCGGCCCATCGCGAGAGGCCGGCGGTCGGGATCTCGACGACGACGGTCGTCTCGCGCACCAGGGAGTGGTAGCTGCCCCGGACCCGGATCTCGTAGCGGCCGGCCGGCGTGCCGCGGGGGACGGTCAGGCGGAGCGTCGCCCGCGTCGCCTCGAAGCCGAAGGCCCGGGTTGGGCCGACGGCGGCCGTGAAGCCGGCCGGGACGGTGACCGCCGCCAGATCGACCGGCTCGAAGAAGGTCGGAGAGCGGGCGATCGTGATCGGGACCTCGACGCTCCCGCCGGCCTCGGTGAGTGTGAGCGGGGCCTCGGCCGAGGCGCCTTCAGGCCGGAGCGAGAAGGTCCCCAGGGGACCGATCCGGGAGACGTCGAGGAGGGGATCGGGGACGCCGTCGGGGTCGGTCTCGGTCGCCCAGTCGAAGGAGCCGAGGTAGCGGAGGGCGTCCCGGACCTCGGCCGGTGTCGCCTCCGGTCGGCTCGCCCTATAGAGGGCGACGGCGCCGCTGACGTGGGGGGCGGCCATGGACGTGCCGGACATGTAGCCGCGCCGGTTGCCGGGCAGGCTGCTCCAGATGCACTTGCCCGGGGCGATGAGATCGACGTCGGCGCCGTAGTTCGAGAAGTCGGCGAAGGTGTCGTCGACGTCGTAGCCGCCCCAGGACCAGCAGAGCGGCCCGCCCAGGCCGCCCGGCAGGCCATCGGTGTCGGCGAGGGCCGAGACGGTGATGACCTCGTCGTAGGCGGCCGGAACCCGGGCGGCGGCGCTGCTCGCGTCGTTCGCCGCCGCGGCGACGACGGTCACCCCCGAGGCGACGAGCCGGCAGATCGCCTGGTGGAGGACGTCGCCGTTCGAAAGGCCACAGTTGCCGTCGTCGCGGCCCCACTTCGCGACGCTCATGTTCGCGACCTCGATGAGCGGCCTGGAGGAGTCGGCCGGGTCGCGTTGGGCAGCGATCCAGTCGAGGCCGCAGAGGTACCAGGAGAGGAGCCCCGTGCCGGTGGCATCGAGGATCCGGACGGCCCAGAGCCGGGCGCCCGGGGCGACCCCGGTCAGCCCGCTCGGGCGGTCGATGGCGGCGGCCGTGCCGGCGACGTGGGTCCCGTGGCCGTGCTCGTCGAACCAGGCCGTCGGGTCCGAGCTGCTGCAGTTGATCCCGCCGACGACGTCGAGGTCGGGGTGGCTCGGGTCGATCCCGGTGTCGACGATGGCGATGTCGGCGTCGACCCGGGCGTCGTCGAGGGCGTCGATGTCGGCGACCGGCGAGGCGGGCGCCTTGACCCGCCGGACGCCGGTCGGGACGAAGCCGCTGATCTCGATCCGCTCGTCGGGGACGATGGCCGCCACGGACGGGTCGGCGGCGAGCCGGGCCCGGCTCGCTCGATCGAGCTTGGCGGCGAAGCCACGGAGGCCGTGGTCGAAGGTTCGCTCGGCCCGAACCGCGGCCCGGTCGAGGACCCGCCGGACGGCCCGCGATGGGTCGCCGGCGGTGTCGGCGTCGCGAAGGACGACGATGTAGCGGCCGGTCGGATCGACGGCGCCGTTCGCGGCGGCGCCGTCGCCGGTCGCCTCGCCGGGGGCGACCGTCGGGCTCGTCGAGGGCCCCGACGCGGCGGCCGGCCCCGGCAGGAGGGCGACGCCGACGAGGAGGACGGCGCCGATCAGGAGCGCGACGGTCCCTCGACCGCCGCCGTGCTGTCGCCGATGCTCCGAGGTAGCCATGCCAGGCAAGCGTCGCCGACGGCGAGGCGACGGGCCATGGGGCGATGGTTCGAGGGGCCGTCGGTCGATCGTCCCGGTCGGCCACGGTCGATCCCGGCGGCGGCACTACTTCCGCGCGCGGAAACGCGTGACTTGCCGCGAGTTCGACTCGCCGACCTCTTCTGAGCGAACGCAGCGAGCACTGCCCATATACGGGCCGAGCCGAGCGACCCGCCGCACTACCTCCCCTCTCTGACGCCGGGCCGTCGCCACCACGATCGAGCGGGTCTCGTGCCGGGACGACCCGGACCGCTACGCCAGATCGCTCACGCGCGGCTCAACCGTCTCCACTGGTCGCCAGACACGCACCGATCGCCGCTCCCATCGATCCGTCGATCGCCCCGTGCGATGCCAGGCGCAGCTGACCGATCGCGGGCCCGACACAAATCGATCCCAGCGCCCGACCGGCCACACTCAATGCTCCGCCACCACACTCCAGCCCGCGAGTCCGACGCGTTTCCGTTCCTATCCATCCAGGGCGCGCGCCACCGCCTCGCTCACCGAGGCCGGGCCGCCGAGGACGACGATCCGGCTGGGTCGGAGGCGGGCGAGCTCGGTGGCGGTCGCTGCTGGGATGGCGTCGGGTCGGACGAGGAGGAGGGGGCCACCGTCGCGGGCCGCCGCC
>DAOTYQ010000251.1:0-2325 GCA_034434735.1 Chloroflexota bacterium | reverse complement strand
CTCGAACTTCGGCTTGAGGACGACGGGGATGACGCCCGTCGAGAGCTCATTGGTCGTGACCGTCACCTCGAGGTCGAGCCGTGGTGCCCGGATCCGGACTCGGGAGACAAGGTGCGGGATGACGCACTCCTGTGGCGAGAGCCCACCGTGGAGGTAGGGCTCGGCCTTCATCAGCGTCCGCACCCCGCGCGGGAAGCCGAGGCTGATCTCCGGCGCGAGGGGGAGCGGGAGGCGCAGGACGTCGTGGGCGGGCGCACCGGGCTTGAGGGCCGCCCAGCGCCCCTCCTTGTGGGCGGCCTGGGCAGGCAGGAGCTCTGGTTGACCGAGGTCATCGACGAGGGCGGGCGGGAGGAAGAGGAATCCGTGATCCGTGACAACGTGAACCTCTGCGATGCCCGCCTCGTGGAGTACCCGGATCGCGCGTTGGAGGTTGTCGGCGAACTGGTCAACGAGGATCGGGAACTGCTCGGTCCCCTTGTGGCCCTGTTCATCGATGCTGTTATCGAAGACGACGACGAGCGGGCTCTCGGGGACCGGCTGGTGCTGGAGGAGTTTGTCGAGATCCACGAAGGCGATGGCAGACCCCTTTTGCCCGCCAAGGGCCCGGCGGAGGAAATCCTTCCGGCCGTCGCGGGTCTCTAGGCCCGTCGCGTCGTCTGCTGCGATGGAGACCTTGGTGCCGCTGAAGCTGACCGCCACGCCGGCCGGCCGCAACGGAAGGAGGGCGGTCATCCCGAAGGGGGTGTTGGTGGGAAGCGTTGCGGCCAGGACGTCGACGGTGACCGGCCCATCAAGGCGCTCCGCCGTGAGCTGGGCGAGGTCGAGCCGAAGGGCGTCGGTCACGATCACCGCCTTGCGGTGGGACGTCTTGTCCCACAGCGCCGCGCGGATCGATTCAGGCCCGTCGATACCACTGGGCGGCCAGACGCCCTCGGTTTCGACGAGCGCGGAGAAGCGGTCCGCGAAGCGCGAGACGTGGGCGAAGTAGGCCCGGTCGGCGAGCCTGGAGACCAGCTCCGGGCCGTGGGCCCGGGCGCAACCGGCGCGGACCCGGAGGTAGAGGAGATCGGCCCGCCACGCTTCATCCGCGTACAGCCGGAGCGCCGCGGCGGCTGCCTTGAGGGTGTCGAATCTCCCCTCCAGCTCGCGGATGGTTCGAAGGAGCGCCGCGAGGTCGCGGAGCACCGCCCAACCTCGGGCCGCCTCGTGATGGGGAAGCCCGGCCCCGGCGTCAATGGCGGCTCGCGCCGCGACCAACGCCTCCTCGGCGGCCCGCCAGTCGTCGCCAACCCGCGTCTCCAGCCGGGCCACGAAGCGCTTCCAGCGCTCCTCAGCAAGGATCGGGAGCCCTACGGGCTGCCCATCACGGTCGTCGGCCCAGTCGGCCAGTTGGTAGTCCCGTTCGAGCCGGCGCATGCGCTGGAGGAACCGGGGCCCGAACTCCACGTGGGGGAGGAGCTCCTGACGGAGGAAGGTCGCTGCCCGCTGGCGTTGCTCTCGCTTGGCTGGGAGCCGGTCCCGATATGGGAAGTCGCCCGGTTGGCCAAAGGCGTGGAAGGCCTCCGTGAGGGCGAGCTGGACGACAACGGCGTCGGCCAGCTCATCGGGGTCGTGGTCTCCCGCTGGAAAGGTCAGGCCGAAGTCCTCCTCGATCCGGCGAAGGACGAGGTCGATGATTTGCCCCTCTTGCCATTGACGGATCGCATTGCCCGGTGCGGCGACGAGCGCCCGGAGGTGGTCCCGCGGGTCGCCGCCAAGGGCCGCCAGGACGTCGGAGGAGCGGAGCCGCACGGGCCAGGCGGTCAGGTCGGTCATGCGCATCGCCTCGGCGTAGCGCGCCAGGAGGGAGTCACGCCCACCCTTCGTGAGCTCCCTCCGGGTCGGTTCGTCGGCGAAGGTGACGCCGTGCCCCCGGAGCCAGGTCGCCAGGGTGTGGGGTTGCGGCACGGCCCCGGGCCGCCAGCTCTTGCCCTGACCCCAGATGCAGCCTTTGTAGCGGTACTCAAACAGGCCCCAGAGCCTCGGGACGGCGTTCGGGCGAGGCTCCAGGTCCGACGCCCCAAAGCCGGGCAGGTAGACGACCGCCCGGGCCTCGGGCTCGGCCTCGAGGCGAAGGACCGCAAGCTTGAGGGAAAGCTGGTTTCCCGTCTCGCGCTCGTCGCGCAGAAGCTGGACGCCGCGGGTCTCCAGGACGGGAGCTAGATGGGCGGAGAGGCGCAGGAACTCGAATCCGGGATCGAGCCAGAGCAGGACGCGTCGCGGCACGCCGTCGGGCGCCGCGTCCATCCAGGCGACGAGGTCATCGGCGAGCCGCCCCAGCAGCGA
>DAOTYQ010000250.1:0-7451 GCA_034434735.1 Chloroflexota bacterium | reverse complement strand
ATCAGCCGGGCGAAGAACGAGCTGAGCGCGCTCCTCGATCGGGTCCGGGCGGGCGAACGGATCGTCATCACCGATCGCGGGGTGCCGGTAGCGGTCCTCGAGCCCGTCCTTTCGCACGGTGACGCTGCGGGCCGGCTCGAGCGGCTGGCTCGGGCGGGGCTTCTTCGGCGGGCCACCGCGCCTTCGAGCGACCTCCTCGAGCCGCTTCCGCGGGCCGTCCCGACCGAGCCGGTGAGCGTGGTCGACGCCCTCATCAACGAGCGCCGGGCCAGCTGGTGAGGTTCTGGGACAGCTCCGCCGTGGTCACCCTCCTCGTCGACGAGGCGCGTTCCGCCGCGGCCGAGGCGTGGCTCCGAGAGGACCCCGAGATCATCGTTTGGTGGGCGACCGAGATCGAGTGTGCCTCGGCCGTCTTCCGGCTCGAGCGCGACGGCGTTCTCGAGCCGGGCGGCGCGCGAAGGGCCCTGGCGCGCCTTCGCCGGCTGGCCGGCGCGTGGAACGAAATCGAGCCGACCGACGCCGTCCGCCGGGCGGCCCTCCGGATCCTGCGCCTCCACTCGCTGCTGGCCGCCGATGCCCTGCAGCTCGCCGCCGCCTCCGTCGCCGCGGAAGGCGACCCAGGGTCGCTGACCCTCGTCACCTTCGACGCCCGGCTGGCAGCCGCCGCCGAGCGGGAGGGCTTCGTGCTCCTCGGCGAGTCCGTCTGAAGCTCTCCGCGGTTTCCGAGCCGGCCTCCGAGGTCGGCCGCCGCCCGAGCGCTGGTATCCTCGGGGCAGGCTCGCTCCGAACGGCGCACGGTCGAGGAGGCGACAAGGAGCATCCGATGGCGCAGGATCGCGGTCCGGCACCCGCCGTCGCATCGCCGACCCGGCCGACGGGTCGGGTCATCCTCTACGGCTCGCAGACCTGCGAGGACACGGCCCTCGTTCGGGATCGCCTCGACGTCCTCGGCGTCCGCTTCGAGGAGGTCGACATCGACGCCGACCCGGCGGCCGCGGCGCGCGTCATCGCCCTGAACGCGGGCCACCGGATCACCCCGACCCTCGTCGCCGGCGACCAACCTCCGCTCGCCGAGCCCGCCATCGGCGAGCTGGAGCGCTGGCTCGAGGCCGCTGGCCATCGCCTCGTCCCCCCGACCGCGACCCGGTTCTTCGGCCGCCTCGCGGACTACCCGCTCGTGCCGCGCACGCTGCCGCGAGCCAGCGCCGAAGGGGAAGTCGTCGACTCCATCGAACGGTGGCGCGGCAGCCGCCAGGTGGCGATCTTCTTCGGGCACGCGGCGACCTGCCTCGCCTGTTGGGGCTACGCGAAGCAGCTCACGAAGCTCCGGGCGACCCTCGAAGGGGTCGAAACGGCGCCCGTGGTCGTCGTCCCCGACGCCCCGGATCGGGCCGCCCGGTGGCTCCCCGAGCTCGGCGCCGGGGCGACCGTCCTCGCCGACGAGGGCGGTGCCTGGAAGCGGGCCGTCGCCGAGCACCTCGGCGCCGACCCGGCCGGGACGCTCGTCCTCGTCCTCGATCGGTACGGAGCACCGCGGGTGGGGTCCTTCGCGCCGGAAGCCGGGGGCCTCATCGATCCCGGCGCGGTCGTCGAGTGGAGCCGATGGCTCACCCTCGAGTGCCCCGAGTGCGCCGGCGAGATCCCGTGGTCTGACTGACAGCCGCTGTGCTCACTGCCATCGACCACCTCGTCGTCGCGGTCCCCGATCTCGACCAGGCGGCGGCGACCCTCCGCTCGGACGTCGGCCTGGCGGTCATCCCGGGTGGTACGCATCCCGACCACGGCACGGCCAACGCCCTCGTCTGGCTCGGCGACACGTACCTCGAGCTCGTCGCGGTCGTCGACCCTGAGCGGGCCCGCGGGTCGTGGTTCGGTCGGCTCGTCGCCGGACGACTCGAGGCCGGGGGCGGGCTGGCAGCGATCTGCCTCGCCTCGGACGATCTCGACGCCGACCTCGCCGCGGCCCGGGCGAGGGGCGCCGCGGTCGATGGCCCGTTCGCCGGCGCGCGTCGGCGCCCCGATGGGCGGCTCGTCCGCTGGCGCCTGGCGGTGCCGGCCGACCTGGGGCCCGATTCCGCGCCGTTCCTCATCGAGCACGATCCGACGGCCGCGGAATGGACGCCGCCCGAACGGGCCGAGCGGGCGGCGCTCGTCCACCCCGTCGGCGGCCGCGTCCGCCTCGGGCGCGTGGAGCTCCCGGTCGCCGACCTCCGAGCCGTCGTCGCCCGCTACTTGCGGACGTGGGGCATCCTCGTTCGACCGTCCCTCGCCGGCGGTGGCGCCCGCGAGGCGAGCGTCGGGGAGCAGGCCATCCGCTTCCGACGGCGGTTGCCGGGCGAGGCGTTCGAACCGATCGTCGAGCTCGTCCTCCTCCCGAGCGAGGCCGCCTCGGCCGAGTCGGCTCGCTCGGTCTCCCTCGGCGCCGACCACCCCGGCGTCGAGACCCCCGACGGAGACGGCAGCCCGACGGCGAGGCTGTCCACCGGCGAGACGATCGGGACGCCGATCGGTCTGCGCTTCCGCTGGCGAGCGCCGGGCCCGCCTCCGTGAGTCGCCCCGGAACGAGGAAGGAGCGGCCGACGGCGTCCTCGGTCCGGCCCGCCGAGCTGGAACGCCTCGCTCGCCGGAGCATCGAGATCATCACCAGAAACCAGGCGCCCAGCGGTGCCTATCTCGCCTCGCCCACGTTTCCCGTCTACCGGTACTCGTGGTTCAGGGACGGAGCCTTCATCGCCGACGCGATGAGCCGGGCCGGCGAGATCGCCTCGGCGGAGGCGTTCTTCTCCTGGTGCGCCGGGGCCCTCGAGGCGCGCCGGGATCAGATCGAGGGTCTCGTCGTCCGCCGCCTCGCTGGGGCACACATCGCCACGAACGAGTTCCTCCACGCCCGCTACACCGTCGACGGCCGTGAAACCGGAGAGGCGTGGGCCGATTTCCAGCTCGACAGCTACGGTCTCTGGGTCTGGGCCCTCGACGAGCACCAACGACGGCACGGTCGGTCCATCGATCGGTTCCTCGGCGGAGCCCGGCTCTCCATCGAGTACGTGGCTGCCTTTTGGGATCACCCGAGCTACGACTGGTGGGAGGAGTTCCCGGAGCATCGCCATACCGCCACCCTGGCCGCCCTCCACGCCGGCCTCAGGGCCGCGGCGACCTGGCCCGATCTGGCACCGGACCTGCGCCGGCGAGCCAGCGACGCTGCAGCCGAGCTGGTCGGGCGTGTTCGGGCCGATGCAGGGCGGCTCGGCCGGCTTTCGAAGTGGCTCGGCGGCGACGCCGTCGACGCCAGTCTCATCGCCGTCGCCACGCCGTTGGCGATGTTCTCACCGAGCGATCCGCTCGTAGCCGCGACCGTCGCGGCCATCGAAGCGCAGCTCGTCCACAACGGGGGCGTCCATCGCTACCTCGCCGACACCTACTACGGCGGTGGTGAGTGGCCGCTCCTGGCCGGCTTCCTCGGTTGGCACCACGCCGCCGTCGGGCGGACGGGGGAGGCCTGGGCGGAGCTGGCGTGGATCGCGCGGCAGGCCACACCGGAGGGCGAGCTCCCAGAACAGGTCGACGGCTGTCTCCTCGCCCCTGAGCACCGTTCGGCGTGGGTCGCGCGCTGGGGACCGGTGGCGACTCCGCTCCTCTGGTCCCATGCCATGTACCTGACCCTCGCTATCGAGCTGGGCGTGGTCGATGGGGCTCCGAGGGCGGCGGCACCGCTCGTCGATGACTCGTCGGGCGCCGGCGCATCACAGGCCGCGTGGCCATGATCCGACACCGCCCGTTCGGCCTCGGCCATCCCTACCGCCTCGAGCCGGACCAGCGGGTGTCGGTCTGGCCCGTTGAAGGCGCGCCCATCGAGCAGCGCGCAACGAGTGGGTCGGACCTCGACGACGTTGTCGTCGAGCTGACGGTCGACGGACGAGCGAGCCGCCTGTCTCTCGAGCCCACGGCCAGCGGAGAGGGGCGCAGCCCCGGCGAGCCCGTCTCCGCCCACGGCCAGCCGCCCTCCGCCACGGACGGCCAGCCTGCCGCCACGGACGGCCGACGCGCTGCCGGGCACCTCGCCGGGGCGGCGACCCGCCAGGCCGGCCGGGGGCAACCGCCCTACGGTCGTCGGTCCTCTCCCGGCAGCGACCACCGGAGCCCGCGAAAGCGCCCAAAGTCGGAGTCGAAGGACACGACCCGCGCCCGGTGTTCGATGGCGAGGGCGGCGAGGTGCGCGTCGCCGACGAGATTGCCGGCCGTCCCGGTTTCAGCGAGCAGCCCGGCGAGGATGTCGAGGTAGCGAGGCCCTGGCTCGAGGACCACGGCGCTCGGTGCCGCGAGCCAGGCCCGCAGGACAGCGACGGCATCATCGAGGGAGAGCGGCTTCGGAAAGACGGCCGGGTGCGTCGCCAGCCGGAGGAACGCGAGGAGGACGGCCCACGAGAAGCCGACCGTCTCGGCGCCAGTCAGGACGCCGTCGAGCCAGGTCCGCGCCTGATCGTGGCGGGGCGTCGCGCGGTTGACGGCGTAGAGCAGGACGTTCGCGTCGACGACATCCACGACGACCTACTTTCGGACGGCGAGCTTGCGGATCAGCTCCTCGTCCTCGAGATCGGCCGCCAGCCGCAGGGCCTTGTCGATGGGCAGACGAGGCTGACCGAGGTCGAAGGTGGGGGTCCGGACGATCGGGGTCGGCTGGCCGGCCCGGGCCCCCGCCCGGATCGCCTCGTTGAGGGCCGCCTTGAAGGTCCACCCCCGCTCGCGCATGAGGCGTCGGACGATCGCCTCGGTATCGGGATCGAGGGTCACGGTCGTTCGCATCCTTGCCATCATAGCACCTGCTTGAATGATGCTGTGATGCTTCAGCGGACGCCTCGCCACTTGGAGCGGGGCGCCCAGTCGAGTCCGTTGCCCGATGCCCGACCCGGACCAGATCACATCCGAAAGACCCCAAAGCGCGTCTCGCGGATCGGGGCGTGGAGGGCGGCCTCGATCCCCATGGCCAGGACCCGCCGCGTGTCGAGGGGATCGATGATCCCGTCGTCCCACAGCCGGGCCGTGGCGTAGTACGGGTTCCCCTCGCGCTCGTACGTCTCGAGGATCGGGGCCTCGAAGGCCGCTCGCGCCTCCTCGGACTCCCAGCGCCCGCCCGGGAGCGACGCCTCGCGGACCGTCGAGAGGACCCGAGCCGCCTGCTGGCCGCCCATGACGCTGATCCGGGCGTTCGGCCAGGTCCAGAGAAAGCGGGGCGAATAGGCCCGCCCGGCCATGGCGTAGTTGCCGGCCCCAAAGCTGCCGCCGATGATGACGGTGAACTTGGGGACCTCGGCGCACGCGACGGCGGTCACCATCTTCGCTCCGTCCTTGGCGATCCCACCAGCCTCGTAGTCGCGGCCGACCATGAAGCCGGTGATGTTCTGGAGGAAGACGAGGGGGATCTGGCGCTGGACCGCGAGCTCGATGAAGTGGGCGCCCTTGAGGGCGGACTGGGAGAAGAGGATCCCGTTGTTGGCGAGGATGGCGACCGGGTAGCCCTCGATGTGGGCGAAGCCGGTGACGAGGGTCTCGCCGTAGAGCGGCTTGAACTCGTGGAAGCGGGAGCCGTCGACGAGGCGGGCGATGACCTCCCGGACGTCGAGCGGGCGACGGAGGTCGGTCGGGACGGCGGCGTAGAGGTGGGCGGTCCCGGCCCTCGGGTCGCCCTCGGGCGGGACGGCCGGCGGTTCGGGGCGGCGCCGCTCCCAGGGCGGTTCGGGCGGTCGGCGGGCGAGGTGGCGGACGATGGAGCGCCCGAGGGCGATGGCGTGCTCGTCGTCGAGGGCTTCGTGATCGACGACCCCCGAACGGCGGGCGTGGACCTCAGCACCACCGAGTTCTTCGGCGCTCACCTCCTCGCCGGTCGCTGCCTTCACCAGCGGCGGGCCGCCCAGAAAGATCGTGCCGGTCCCCCGGACGATGACCGTCTCGTCGCTCATCGCCGGGACGTAGGCGCCGCCGGCCGTGCTGCTCCCCATGACGAGGGCGATCTGGGGGATCCCGGCCGCCGAGAGCCGGGCCTGGTTGTAGAAGATCCGGCCAAAGTGGTCGCGGTCGGGAAAGACCTCGGCCTGGAGGGGGAGGTAGGCGCCGCCCGAATCGACGAGGTAGATGCAGGGGAGCCGGTTCTCCAGGGCGACCTCCTGGGCCCGGAGGTGCTTCTTCACCGTCATCGGGTAGTAGGTCCCGCCCTTGACGGTGGCGTCGTTGGCGACGACGACGCAGAGGGTCCCCTCGATCCGGCCGATGCCGGTGACGAGCCCCGCGCCGGGGGCCTCGTCGTCGTACATCCCGTTGGCGGCGAGGGGCGAGAGCTCGAGGAAGGCGCTGCCGGGGTCGAGGAGCCGGTCGATCCGCTCGCGGACGGGGAGCTTGCCGCGCTCGCGATGGCGGGCGATGGCCCGCTCGTCGCCGGCGGCCCCACGCTCGACGAGGGCGCGCTGGCGGGCGCGCAGCTCCTCGACGAGGGCGCGCATGGCAGCCTCGTTCGCCTCGGCGTCGGGGTCGGCGGGGTCGAGGCGGCTCCGGAGGACGGCCATGGCTCAGGCGATGATACGGGCGGTGGGGCCGCGACGGGGTACCATCCTCTCGGAGCAGCGCCATGGAGTACGTCCTGACCTTCGTTGCCGGACTAGCCATCTTCTTCGCGGTCGTCTTCGTCCTCTTCTGGGTCATCACGACGGTCGCCCGCGTCCTTGGTCCGGAACGAAACCGGCGCGCCGCCGCTGTCGCACTCCTCCGCGAGCGGCTCGCCCGCGGCGAGATTTCGACGGCGGAGTACGAGGAAGCGCGACGGATCCTCGGCGCCTGAGGGTCGAGTGAAGAACTGCCGCGGGCCGGGCGGGCTGCTCGTCGCGGGGGCGCTCGTCGCCGGCGGCTGCGTGGCCAGCTCCGGAGCGATCGCTCCGAGCTCGAACCTGGAGGCCTCCCCGACGCCGTCCTTCGGGGCGGTCGCTCCGACGACGAGCCCCGCACCGCCTCCGTCGCCGGAACCCCTGTCCCCGGACCAGGCCTGGGCGTTGCTGATCCCGGGCGATCCAGCGGCGATCAGCTACCCGTCGCTCGAGGCGATCGTCCGCGCCGCCGATCTCGTCGTCGTGGGTCGGCTCGGTAACCTCGCGTATGGCCCAACCAACGCCGACGAGTATGGGGTGATCGGATACATGACCAGCCTCTCGGTCGAGGTCGATCGCGTCTTGCTGGGGGCTCCACGGAGTAGGGTCCCGGGGACCGTGACGCTCTGGGTCGTCCTCGGGCTTGGCGACCGGAGCTACGACTACCGTCCGGAGTTCGAGCGGCTATCGGCGGCCATATCGAGGGGGGAACGGGCGATCTTCTTCCTCGTCAACATGGCCGAGAAGGCGAGCCGAAACGGCTTCCCTCTCGACGACCCGCAGGCCGACCCCTACGCCTACCAGATCCTCGGCGGCCAGGGC
>DAOTYQ010000249.1:0-6199 GCA_034434735.1 Chloroflexota bacterium | reverse complement strand
TGTCGCGGATCCGGCGGAGCGCGGCGACGAGACGCGGTGCCTTCTGGCGGGCGAGCCCACCGGGCCGGATGGCCGCCTCTACCTCCTCGATGGGGGCCTCGACGATGGCCGCCCAGTCAGGGGCCGGAGCGATCTCGATCCCGAGCCCACCCCAGCCGTTGGGAGCCGTCCCGTTCGCCCGTCGGTCGCCGACGGGCGGCCCCGAACCCGGGAAGCGGGCCCGGAGCGACTCGAAGGCCTGCTCGGCGTTCGTGTCGGCGCTGTTCTGGGCCAGGATCGTCAGGACGAGCTCGGAGGTCGGGTCGAGGCGACGCCTCCAGCGGGGTCGCCCGTAGTGGGTCGCGAGCGCATCGAGGACGAACTTGACGAGGCCGGGTCGCGTTCGCTGGAGCCGCCGAGCCCAGGCCCGAGCCGTGTTCGCCGGCTTCGTCGTCCTCCGGCGACCCGTCGATCGGCTCTTCGACCGGTTCGCGGACCGGCCCGTCGACGAACGGGTCGAGGCCCGCCCCACCGAAGATGCGGTGGACTGGGGCTGCGGCGCAACCTCCTCGCTCACGAGCGGGAGTGTATGGCGAGGCTCGCCCCGAGCGAGACGAGCCGAGCGATCCGCTCGCCACACCGCTCCACCGGCCCCGCGCCCGCCGCCATCGCTTCGGCTACCGAGACCGGCGCCTCGACGACCGGGACGACGACCGCCCCGAGGGCGGCGAGATCGCGGATCCCCTCGATCGTCACCCCGCCCCCGACGGCGACGACGGCCCGCCCCGCCGCCCGGGCTCGCCGGGCGACCCCCATCGCCGTCTTGCCGAAGGCTGTCTGGGCATCGATCCGACCCTCCCCGGTGACGACGAGGTCGGCCGCCTCGAGCTTCGCCCCAAAGCCGGTCTCGGCCATGACGAGCTCGATCCCCGGCTCGAAGCGGAGGCTTCGGAGGCGGCCGGCGAGGCAGCGGAGGGCGAAACCGACCCCGCCTGCGGCCCCGGCGCCCGCCGCCTCCCGGGCCCGCCGCCCCGTCGCTGCCTCCAGCCGGTCGGCCCAGCGGCCGAGGGCCGCGTCGAGGGCGCCCACCGCCTCGGGCGACGCCCCCTTCTGGGGTCCGTATGTGGCGGCGGCTCCCGTCGGCCCGAGGAGCGGGTTTTCGACGTCGGAGGCGACGACGAGCTCGAGCTCGGCGAGTCGCGGATCGAGCCCCACCAGATCCACCTCCGCCAGGGCGGTCATCGCCTCCGGCCAGCCGCCGGTGCCGGGGACTCCGTCGGCGGCGAGGAGGACGCCGTCCGGTCCTCGAAGCCGTGCCCCGAGGGCGACGAGGAGGCCGGCCCCGCCGTCCGTCGTGGCGCTCCCCCCGATCCCGAGGACGATCCGCCGGACCCCGGCGTCGAGTACGGCGCGGAGGAGCTCCCCGGTCCCCACCGTCGAGGCCCGCAACGGGTCCCGCTCCGACGGCGTCAGGCGCGAGAGCCCCGACGCCTCGGCGAGCTCGACGACGGCCCGCTGCCCTCCAACGGCCGCCGAGACGAGCCATCCGGCCTCCAGCTCCCGACCGAGGGGATCGCGGACGCGTGCCCGCCGCCACGACCAGCCACCGGCCGCCTCGATGGCGACGAGGGTCCCCTCGCCGCCGTCGGCGAGGGGGGCGAGGAGGAGCTCGTCGTGCGGGCGAGCCCGCGCCCAGCCTGCCGCCAGGGCCCGCGCCACGGCCACGGAGCTGAGGGAGCCCTTGAACGAATCCGGGGCAAAGAGAACCGCCAGGCGGCCGTCCACCGGCGTGCTGCGGCCCGGCGTCCCGGCCTGCTGCGCCACGCGCCGCCGCGCCACGCCCTACCGGACGGCCGGGTCGAGCACCGCCGCCGGCGCCGTACCCCGCCGACGCTCGAGGTACTCCGGGATCCTGATCATCGGCGGGCGCTCCTGGTCGGCGAGCTCGATGACCTCGAGGGAGAGACGCCCCCGCCCGCTGCGCGGGAGCTTCATCGTCGAGCCGAGCTCGGCGAAGAGGCGGACCCGCCGCCGCTCCTCGAGGCGCTTCATGACCGCCTGGAGGATGACGAAGCTCATCCGCGACAGCCCCTCGAGCTCCTGGTTCCGGTGGATCCGGCGCTCGAGGTCCACCTGGCCGAGCCCCTCGAGACCGACCCGCTCGGCGATGTCGATGAGGTGGCCGATCTCGACGGCGTAGCCGGTAAAGAAGGGGATCGCCTCCAGGATCGACCGCCGCCCGGCGTACTCGCCCGAGAGCGGCTGGATGAAGCCCGATAGCTCGGGGAAAAAAAGGTTGACGAGCGGGCGGGCGACGAGCTCGGTGACCCGGCCGCCGCCGCCCTCTTTGAGGACCCCGCCCTCGACGATCGGCCGCTGGTAGTAGCCCTTGACGTACTGGAGGCGCGGCTCGGCGAGGAGCGGGCCGAGGGTCCCATAGACCATCCGGTGGTGCCAGTTCCGGACGTCGGTGTCGGCCCAGACGACGATGTCGCCGCTCGTCTCGAAGAGTGACTTCCAGAGCGCCTCGCCCTTGCCCCGGAAGGAGCCGTAGCGGGGCAGGATGTCCGGGTGCTGGACGACCCGCGCCCCTTCGGCGTCGGCGATCTCCCGCGTCCGGTCCGTGGACGCCGAATCGACGACGAGGACCTCGTCGAGGAGCGGCACCCGCTCGACCATCTCCCGGAGGGCGCGCCGGACGATGGGCCCGATGGTCTCCTCCTCGTTCAGGGTCGGCAGGACGAGGCTGATGGTCAGGCCCTGCTTCTCCTTCAGCTGGACGAGGCGGCGGAGATCGGCGAACTCGGCGTGGTGGAAGTTCGACTCGCCGAACCAGCGTTCGACCCGGGCCGGGATCGCTCTAGCCTCCTCGGCGGCCCGGTCAGCGGCGACGAGGGTCTCGGCCCGCTGGGCGAGCTGCTCGAAGGTCTGGCGGCTGATCGGCTCGCGGGTCTTGACGACGACGACCGTCGACTTCGCCTTCGTGGCGATCGCCTCGGGCAGCGAACCGAAGAGGGCCGTCCGGCCATCGTCGCCGACCGGGAGGGCGGAGGCCCCCATGATCAGGAGGTCGACCTTCTCGGCCTCCCGGAGGATCGCCCGCTGGACGTTCGACGCCTCGCGGAGGACCGGCTCGCCGATCCCCTCGAGGTGGCTCCGGACGAAGGCGGCGAGGGCCCGCTCGGCCTGGGCTCGGACGGCGAGGGTGACGCCGGGCGGGATGAGGTGGAGGACGGTCACCGTCGCCCCGTGACGCCGGGCGATGGCCTCGGCGAAGCGGACGGCCAGTTCGGCATGCGGGCCGCCGCGGACGGGAACGAGGATCCGCCGGATGGTCGTCGCGCCGCGTTGCTTCACGACGGCGATGTCGCAGGGGCTCTCCCGGACGACCTCGTCGATGGTCGGGCTGAAGACGAGTGGGCCCGGGCGCTCGCCCCGCCGCCGGCCATCGGCCGCCTCTGCCCCGCCGGCCGCAGCCGAACTGCTCCCCCGAGCGACCCCGCCGCCGTGGGGACTCGGGGTCTTGCCGCCCCAGCCGAAGATGATGAGGTCGGCTTCCTGCTCGGTCGCCGCTTCGATGATGCCTTCGGCGGCACGGCGGCCGATCCGGACGATCGGGTGGATCGTCGTTCCCTCGGGCGCGTAGTCGAGGACGCGCTGGAGGAGCCGGCGGGCATGCCGGGCCCGGGTCGCACCCTCGGAGAGCGGCATCCCCTCGGGGACCTCGACGATGCCCAAGGCGGTCAGCTCGCCGGCCCGGGGATCGAGGAGGGCGGCGCCGATCCGGACGAGCTCCTCGGCCGTCAGCGGGTTGGCGACGGGGATGAGGATCCGGGCGGGGAGGGGCGGGGTCGTCATCGATCTTCGGTCACGGCTCCGTCGGGAGGGCGGCGGTCGTCCGCTCGGCGCGGCCACTGGGCTCCGCCGCCGACGCCCCGTGCTCCGCCGCCGACGCCCCGTGCTCCGCCGTCCACCGCTCGACGAGGTAGGGCTTGAGGAGCTCGAACTCCCGGGCGAGGCGCTCGACCCGCTCTTCGGCCTGCTCCGAACTTGCCGTCCGGTTCTCGATGACGAAGCCGCCGACCCGGCCGAAGTAGATCGGGACGAGGGCGGCGACGAGCTCGGCCCGGGGCCTGTCGCGCCGTCCAGCGGCGACGACGAGGTCGTAGACGACCCGGGTCCAGATGTCGTCGGGGAAGCAGAACGCAGCAGCCGCCTCGGCCATCTCGAGGGTCGACGGCGCGCTGGAGCCGGCGGCCACGCTCGCCAGGCCGAGCCGCGCCCGGGCCTGGTCGGCGACCCGGCTCGCCTCGGCGGCGAGCTCGAGGACGGCCTCGACCGTCGGCGGGGCGAGAATCTCCCGCCACGTCCTGGCCAGGGTCAGGGCGCCGGCGCCGAACTCGGCGAGGAGGCGGAGGCAATTCACCTCCAGAGCCGGCGGCTCCGACAGCCGCTCGAAGCCGTAGACGGGGACCCGGTGGCTGCCGCGGATCGGGAGCCAGCGCTCGGCGTGCTCGACGGCGAGCCGGAGGGTCGTCCCGAGGACCTGGCGGAACATCGGCCCCAGGTCGGCGCCGGGGTCCTTCGGGTCGTGGACCTTCGACCCAAGCCGGGTCTGGCAGACGGCGAAGCCGCCCACGATGGCGTGGGTCGTCATCCAGATGTCGATCCCGAAGCGGCTGACGTCCTCGTCCCAGTCGTCGAGGCCGAGGTAGTGCCGAACGAGATCGCCGGAGACGCCGAAGTCGCCGCCGATGGGCTGCCGGATCCGGCGGCCGTAGAGGGCCCGGGTGAGCGGGTAGGTGACGCTGTTCGTGATCGTGCCGTCGAACTTGTAGCGGGCGTAGAGGGGGGCGACGAAGTCGTAGCCGCCTTTGAGGATCGGCCCAGCCAGGAGCTCGATCCACTCGGGCAGGATGGAGCGGAGGTCGGAGTCGACGACGATGAGGGCCTCGACCTCGAGGGCGGCGGCGATCTCGAAGATGGTCCGCAGGGCCGCCCCCTTGCCGCCGACGCCGTCGATCTCGGGGTAGGTGAGGCTCAGGCGGGCGAGTCGGTTCGTCGGCCGGACGAGGAGGATCTGCTCGATGTAGTCGGGCGGTTCGGTCTCGACGACGACCCGCTGGGTCCCGTCGGGCGAGCCGGCGTCGGCGTTGACGAGGACGGGTCGGAGGTCGGGGAAGTACTGGACGAGGCCGGCTTGGGCGGCCCGGACGACGTAACCGATGGTCGCCGCGCTCTTGTAGCTCGGGATGCCGACCATGATGTCGGCCCTAGCGAGGCGCTCGATCTCGGTCCGGATGGCAGGCGTGAGGGTCGTGGCGGGCACGCCTCCACCGTAGCACCCCCGGGGCGGGCCCGTCCAAGCGCCTGGGGATGGCGGCGGCCTGCCCAATGCTCCGCCGGTCGTGCGCGGCGCCGGTCAGCGGCGGGGGATCGGGACGAGCGCCCAGCCCGGGTTGGGGCGCCCCGGCTCGTAGCGGCTGTTGGCGGCCTTGTAGGCGAGGGCTTGGAAGCCGAGGGCCCGCCAGGAGCCGAGCCAGGGCTCGACGGGGAGCCGGACGTAGGCGGTCCGGCGCACGAGGGGCCCCTCGACGAGGACGCTCTCCAGGAGCCGTTTCCGTTCGAGGAGCGGGACGTCGAGGAGCGACTCCCCATCGACGGCGAGGAGGTCGACGGCGACGAAGGCGAGACGGTCTCCCGTTCGGCCCGGCGCGCGGCTCCGCGCTCGGCCCGGCGCGCGGCTGTCCGCCCGCCCCTGCCGTCGGCCGAAGAAGAGCTGCGCGGCGAGCTCGCCGGCCGTCGGGACCTCGACCTCGCCGGGGAAGACACCCTCGTCGCTCCCGGTCACCTGGAGGGTCAGGACACCGTCGAGGATCGCCTCGCTGGCTCGGATGGCCGTCCGCAGCGCTCCGACGATGGCCTCGAGCTCGGCCTCGAGGTCGGCCACGGGCTCCAGTCCCTCGCCGGCCCTCGACGCCTCACTACCGGCGACGGTCACCCCCTCGGCATCGACGATCCGAAGCCCAGCGGAGGTCAGATGAACGAGGACCCGCCGGCCCTCCCAGACGGGCTCGACGATGGGGTCGGCGATGTCGCGACCCCGGCCCGGCCCGAAGCCGGCCGGCCGCCAGGCTGCCGCACCGGCGAGGGTCGGGTGGGGGAGATGGGTGCGCTCCATCGGCTGGATCGTACTCCCGTTCGGGGACTTCGGGTAGGC
>DAOTYQ010000248.1:0-1554 GCA_034434735.1 Chloroflexota bacterium | reverse complement strand
GCGTCGTAGGCGAGGGCCCCGACGGCACCGCCGGTGAAGCGCGGCATCCCCTCCCGCGGCTCGACCCGCCGCCGCGGGAGGAAGGCGCGGATCGCCGCCAGAGGGTCGGGGGCCGGTAGCTCCTCGCGCGGCAGGTCGGGAGGGAAGGCGTCCTCGGAGAGCGGCCGGCTGACAATCGTGGCGACGTCCGTGGCGACGTCGTCGCGCAGTTCGAGGAGCCGGCGGGGTCGGACGCCGAGGAAGCTGTAGCGCCCGAGGCGCTCGCCGCCCTCGACCGACTCGAGGAGGTAGGCCGGGCCGCCGTCGTCGAGGCGGAGGAAGGCGCCGATGGGCGTCTCGAGGTCGGCCGGGCGGGTCGCCCGGAGGAGGAGGGTGTCGGCGTTCGGGGCGAGGCGCTTCGCCTGCCCGAGGCTGATCGGATCGGTTGTCGTCGTCATCGGTGGTGTGACCTCCCGGGCGGTCCGGCCGGCGGGCGTTCCGCAAGAAACAAAACGACCTTTCGTCCCGGGACGAAAGGTCGTGCCTTCCGCGGTGCCACCCGCATTCGGCGGTTGCCGCACTCATCGTGACCGACGGGCAGGCGGTGGTCCCGCTGCCGATCGGCGCTGCCCTTTATCGCTGGCGCTCTGCGCCGGAGCCTACTGGTCGTCCGCGACGCCTCGGTGCCGGCTGGCTGCCGAGGGTCGCCCCGCGTTCGGTCCGGAGGCTCCCGGGTCCATTCGCCGTCGCCGCCGCCCGGTTCGCACCACCCACCGGGTCTCTGGTCGGCCGCCTCGACGGGTACTCGTCCCGTTCACAGCCGCGTCTTCGCGATGTGGGCGGGAGTGTAGGGGACCGCTTGGGCGGCGTCAAGCTGTGGCCCCGGTGGCGACGGCATCGTGCCCGGCCACGGCCCCATCGGTCGGTGGTGTGCGGACGGGCGCAGCGTCCTCGCCCAGCCAGGCCACGCAGGCTGTCCCCGACAGGGGACTTGCGTTCGGCCGGCGATAGGACTACCGTACCGGCCAACCAGACGTCGGCCCGGCATGTTTGGGGGGGTACGAGCGATGCAGCGATCGATCCTCGGCGGCCTCGTCGCAGCGCTCCTCGTCGGGGTGGTCCTCGGCGGGGTGACTCGGGCCGTGGAGCCGAACCCGGCCACGGACGATCCGGGACCGTTGACCGACGGGTCCCTCGTCCTCACAGGAGTCATCGTCGACCCAGCGGCGACGACGCATCGGTTCTTTG
Source organism: Chloroflexota bacterium (assembly GCA_034434735.1). GTDB lineage: Bacteria > Chloroflexota > Limnocylindria > Limnocylindrales > CSP1-4 > BPIH01. Next base: position 327 of record DAOTYQ010000248.1, on the reverse strand, counting down.
CATCCGTCGCCTCGCCGAGCGGCCAGATCCCGCTGGGCTCGGGGACCTTCGACGTCGGTCCCGACGGCTCGTTTGCCATCGCCCTTGCCGCCCCCGACACGACCGGCGAGATCTCCGTGCTCATCGTCGAGGCCGCCGACCCGGCGACGTCGACCGTCGACGAGCATGGCTGCACCGAGGAACGGGTCCGCGGGACGACGCTCCGGTTCGACTCGGCCGAGGCGATCGCCGCCGGCCCAATCACGGTTCGGCTCACCGAGACGTATGCCCAGGGCCTTTGCCCGCCCGCGACCTGGGCGCCGGGGGGCGGCCAGGGATCGACCGCGG
>DAOTYQ010000247.1:0-1566 GCA_034434735.1 Chloroflexota bacterium | reverse complement strand
CTGGTGGGTGTTGTTCGTGAGCAGGGTGAACCAGATGTTGTCGGTCTCGGTGATCGTCCGCCCCCCGGCGTGGCGGTACACATCGCCGACCCGGAAGTCTTCCAGGAAGCGACCCTCCCAGCCGACGACCGGCGCGCGCTTCGAGGGCCCGGGTTCCTGGGGGCCGTCCGCCGCCGGCGGATCGCTCTCGGGTTCGGGGTGGTTGGGGGTCTCGCTCATCCGTCTCCTCCCTGTGCGCGCCATGCCGCCCGCGCCTCCTCGAGTTCGGCCGGGTCGATCACGCCCAGGCGAAGGCTTCGCTCCGGATCGAACCGTCCCAGGGCCGTGGCCCGGCGCAGGACCATGCGGGCGTGGCGATCCGTCGCCCGGTCGCTCATGACCCCACCGATGATCGTCGCGCCGCGGGCCTCGTGCTCGACGGCCCGCCGGTACGCCTCGAGCTTCGCGGCTTCGGCCTCGAGGGCGGCCGGCTCGAGGCCCGTCTCGAAGGCGAGGAGGACGGCGAAGAGCTGGGCTGGATGGCCGACCCACTTGCCCGCCATCCCGAGCTCGCGGGCGCGCACGGCGTCCCGATAGACGAGCGCCATCCGATCGAGGAACCGCTCTCGATTCGCCTTGGCGTCGAGCGCGGGGTCGGCGACGGGGTAGTCGAGGGTCATGCCATCGATGGCCGGGACGCCCACCCCGCCGGCCACCGCCACGATCTCGGCTCGAGCCCACTCGGCGAGGGGGTGATCGGTTTGGATCCGGGGCAGACCAAGGTCGGCGGAGTAGTCGGCGAGACCGAAGATGAGCGCACAGAGCCGTGGCGCCGCCCGACGGGCGATCTCGGCGAGCTGGGTCGCAGCCCAGCCCGACTCGACGAGGAGGCCGACGCGGATCCGGTTGGCCGGCAGTCCCAGCTCGCGCTCAGCGGCGTCGAGGATCTCGAACAGGAGGTCGACCTCCTCGGGATGCTCGAGCTTCGGGACGACGATGCCGTCCAGGGGAAACGCGTTCGGGTCGGATGATCCTTCGCCTCCCGTCGTCGCTGCCAGACGCCACAGGAGCAGGTGGAGGTCCCGGATCGCCGACTCGAGACGGAAGCCGGGTGGGCGGTAGAAACGAAGGGTCGGCGGTCCGTCGCCGGCCCAATCGGCCTCGCGAAGGACGGTCGCCGCGTGGTCCATGGCGGCGGCCACGACGTCGGCCCGGTCGGCCAGCGCGTCCTCGCCGTCGAGCATGACGAGCGGGGCGCGCTGGGGATGGGCGAGCAGTCGGTTCACCCGTTCGGGGTCGACCTCGAGCCGAGCGGCCAGGTCCCGACTCGTGACCCCGAAGCGCTCGAGGATCCGCCCCATCGGCGCCGTGCCGCCTTCGACGGCCTTACGGGCGGTGGCAGCGTCGGCGGCCGGCGTCGTGTAGTGGGCGACCTGGCGCCAGTACCGGAGCGGCAGGTCGGCTCGATAGCGACGGAGGCCGTCGAGGACCTCGCGTCGCCGGGCCTCCGCCCTCGCGACCGTCTCGGCGAGGCTTGCGGATCGATGGTCCATCGTGTCGTCGCCCCTCGCCATCAGCGACCCGCGG
>DAOTYQ010000246.1:0-22735 GCA_034434735.1 Chloroflexota bacterium | reverse complement strand
CGATCGCTCGTCCCGGGCGAACGGCGCTTCCGCGACGGCGACCGGGTCCGCCACGAGCGCTTCGGGGAGGGGATCGTCGTCACCTCCAAGCTCACCCGGAGCGACGAGGAGGTGACCGTCGCCTTCCGCGATCCGAGCGTCGGCCGGCGGACCCTCCTCGCCAGCATCGCCCCCCTCGAGCGCCTCGGCTAGCGCGCGGGCGGCACCAGCGGCACCAGCGGAGACCGCGATGACGTTCATCGACCTGCTCTGGCTCTTCATCATCATCAGCTCCCTCCAGCCCGTCCTCCGCCAGCGCCTCCTCGAGGCCCAGCGGATGCGGGCCTTCCGCTCCCTCGAGCGACGGCGAGGGAGCCGGGTCATCGGCCTCATCCATCGCCAGGAGCGGATGAGCTTCCTCGGCTTCCCCATCGTCCGGTACATCGACATCGAGGACTCCGAGCAGGTCCTCCGAGCGATCCAGCTCACCGATCCGGCCATCCCCATCGACCTCATCCTCCACACCCCGGGTGGGCTCGTCCTGGCGGCCGAGCAGATCGCCGAGGCGCTGAAGCGACACCCGGCCAAGGTCACCGTCTTCGTCCCCCACTACGCGATGAGTGGCGGAACGCTCATCGCCCTCGCCGCCGACGAGATCGTCATGGCCGAGAACGCCGTCCTCGGTCCCGTCGATCCCCAGCTCGGCCAGTTCCCGGCGGCGTCCATCGTCCGGGTCCTCGAGCTCAAGCCCATCGCCGAGATCGACGACCAGACGATCATCCAGGCCGACATCGCCGCCAAAGCGCTCCGGCAGGTGGAGCGGACCGTCCGCGGTCTCCTCGAGGGTCGCCTGAGCGAGGAGGCGGCGGCCGCCCTCGCCAAGGCGCTCACCTCGGGGCAGTGGACCCACGACTACCCGATCAGCGTCGGGGAGGCTCGGGAGCTCGGGCTGCCGGTCTCGACGGAGATGCCGCCGGAGGTCACCGAGCTCATGGGTCTCTACCCGCAGACGGCCCAGCGGCGGCCGTCCGTGGAGTACATCCCGCTCCCGTACCACCCTGCCCCGAGCCGGCCCGAGCGGCCGAGCCGGAGCGGCGGCTAGGTCCGGGCGCCCCGGACCGCAACGAGGGCGAGCCATGGCAACCGACCGAGGCGTCGCCAGCGAGCCGTTCCCGATCGAGCCTGCCCTCGTCGAAGCGGCCCGGGCCTTGGGAGCGGAGGCGGCCCGGGTCCGCCACGCCGAGCTGGCCCAGATCATCGAGCGGGCGAACCGCCTCTACTACGTGCAGGATGCGCCGGAGCTGACCGACGCCGAGTACGACGCCCTCTTTCGCGAGCTCGTCGCCCTCGAGGCCGCCTGGCCCGAGCTCGTCAGCCCCGACTCGCCGACCCAGCACGTCGGGGCGCGTCCGGCCCCGGGTTTCGCCGAGGTTCGCCACAGCCGGCCGATGCTCAGCCTGGCGAACGCCTTCAGCGAGGCCGAACTGCGGGCCTTCGACGCCCGGGTCCGGCGTGGCCTCGGTCTGCCCGCCCCGCCGGAGCCGACGCCCGAGCTGTCGTACGTGGCCGAGCTCAAGATCGACGGCCTCGCCGTCGCCCTCCGCTACGAGCGCGGCCGGTTCGTCGTCGGGGCGACCCGCGGCGATGGCCTGACCGGCGAGGACGTCACGCCGAACCTGCGGACGATCCGGTCGATCCCGGACGAGCTGCCGGAGCCGGTGACCATCGAGGTCCGGGGCGAGGTCTACATGCCGAAGGCCGAGTTCGAGCGGATCAACCGAGAGCGCGAAGAGGCCGGCCTCCCCCTCTACGCCAATCCCCGGAACAGCGCGGCCGGATCCCTCCGCCAGCTCGATCCGGCGGTCACCGCGAGCCGCCGTCTCGCCGCCTGGTTCTACCAGCTCATCGAGGAGGCGCCGCCTCCGACGAGCCAGTCCGTCGATCGCCAGTCCGCCGCCCTCCGCCGACTCGAGGCCCTCGGCTTCCCGGTCAACCCTAACCGGGCGGAGGAGCCCGACATCGACGGCGTCCTCGCCTTCATCGAGCGCTGGCGGGAGGCTCGCCACGGGCTGCCGTACGAGACGGACGGGGTCGTCGTCAAGGTCGACCGCTACGACTTCCAGGAGCGGCTCGGGGTGGTCGCCCGGGCGCCGCGCTGGGCCATCGCCTACAAGTACCCGCCCGAGCAGGTCGAGACCGTCGTCGAGGACATCGTCCCGTACGTCGGTCGGACGGGGACGCTCACCCCGGTCGCCCATCTCCGGCCGGTCAAGGTCGCCGGCTCGACCGTCGCCCGGGCGACGCTCCACAACCTCGACGAGGTTCGGCGCAAGGACATCCGGATCGGCGACCGCGTCATCCTCCAGAAGGCCGGCGACGTCATCCCCGAGGTCGTCCGCGCTCTGCCCGAGAAGCGGACCGGCGCCGAGCGGATCTTCGCGATGCCGGGGCGCTGTCCGGTCTGCGAGACGCCGGTCGTCCGCGACGAGGGGGCCGTCCGTCACTACTGCCCGAACCCGGACTGCCCGGCGCGCATCGTCCAGGCCTTCGCCCACTTCGTCGGCCGCTCGGGGATGGACATCGAGGGGGCCGGTTGGGCGGTCCTCAACCAGCTCGTCGGTCGGGGGCTCGTCAAGACCCGGGGCGACTTCTGGCGGCTCCGGGTCGAGGATCTCGAGTCCCTCGATCGGTTCGCCCGCAAGAGCGCCGAGAACCTGTTCCGAGCCATCGAGCGGGCCCGCCGCCGGCCCCTCCCCCGGATCCTCAACGCCCTCGGGATCCCCCAGGTCGGCGAGCAGACGGCCGCCGACTTCGCCGCCTGGCTCGTCGAGGTCGTGCCACCCGGCGACGACGAGCCGATGGGCGGCCGCTCCGGCTGGCTCGCCCGGATCGACGCCTTTCTCCGCCGGACGGCGGCCGAGGCGCCGGAGCGGTTCACCGAGGTGCCCGGTGTCGGGCCGACGGTGGCGGCGGCGATCGCCGGTTACTTCACCGATCCGAAGACGGCCGGAGTCCTGACCGACCTCGTCGAGGCCGGGGTCGAGCCGGAGCGGCCGCCCCGTCGGGCTGCCTCGGCCCCGAGCGGACCGCTCGCCGGAAAGACCGTGGTCGTCACCGGCAGCCTCGAGGGCTTCACCCGGCAAGAGGCGGAGGACGCCATCCGCGCCGCCGGCGGCCATCCGGCCGGATCGGTCAGTCGGAAGACGGACCTCGTCGTCGCTGGACCTGGGGCGGGCTCGAAGCTCGCTCGGGCGACGGAGCTCGGGATCCCAGTGGTCGACGAAGGGGGCTTTCGGCGGCTCCTGGCCGGCGAACGGCTCGAGGTGGTCCTGGGCGGTTCGGACGCAGCGGGTCGCGGCGGTGACGCGGCCGATCCGGGTGGTAACGCGGCGGATCCCGGCGGTGACGGGATGCGTCCCGGCGGGGCGGGCCGGTGAGGTCCGGGTCGGGACCGGGGCAGGGAGCGGGCGAGGAGGGGGCCCTCTCCGAGACCGAGGCCGCGTTCCTCGCGACCCTCGAGGCGGACCTCGCTCGGGTCCTCGGAGCCGGCGTCTCCATCGCCGTCGTCGAGCGCCTCGCCGGCGGCTCGGTCCGCATCGTCGCCGCCTGCCTTGTCGAGGGCCGCATCGGCGAGATCGAGGCCCAGGGCCCTGATCTGCGGGCGGCGGCGCAGGCCCTCGTCCGGGCGGCGGCCGAACGGCGTCTCGACGGCGCGTTCTGGCGGATCGTCGGTCCGGCCTGAGCGCCGCGCGACGGACGAGGGCCTGGGAGCTCACCGGGGGCGCAGCCGGCGATCCGACCCGGCGGGCCGGGCTGAGGGCCCGGACGGGTCGGCTATCATGACCCCGATGGCTGCCCTCTCCCGTGCCGACGTCGAACACGTCGCCCATCTCGCCCGACTCGGTCTGACCGAGGCCGAGCTCGTCCGGCTCGAGACCGAGCTCAACCACATCCTCGACCAGTACGCCATCCTCGCCCGCCTCGACACCGAGACAATTCCCCCGACGGCCCAGACCATCGAGCTCGAGAACATCCTCCGCGACGACGAAGCGGGGCCGTCGCTGCCCGTCACCGACGTCCTCGCCAACGCCGCCGAGGTCAGCGCCGACTTCATCGTCGTGCCGGCCATCCTCGCCGGCCCGGAGGCCGGGGCCCGGTGAGCGGCGGATCCGGGGAGCCCGACCTCACCCGCCTCGGCGTCGTCGAGCTCGGGGCGCTCCTGCGAGGTGGCGAGGTCCGCGCCGTCGACGTCGCGGCCGCCCACCTCGAGCGGGCCGAGCGGCAGAATCGGGCCCTCAACGCCTGGTTGAGCCTCGAGCCGGAGACCGCCCTCGCCGCTGCCGCAGAGGCGGACCGGCGCCTCGCCGCGGCGCGTCGCGCCGGGCCCGACGCCCTCGCCGCGTGTCACCCGCTCCTGGGGATCCCGGTCGCGCTCAAGGACCTCGTCTCGGTCCGCGGCGGTCCGTGCACGGCCGGGTCGCGGATCCTCGCCGGCTACCGCGCCCCCTACGACGCCCACGTCACCGAGCGCCTCCGGGCCGTGGGCGCCGTCATCCTCGGCAAGACGAACATGGACGAGTTCGCCATGGGCAGCTCGACCGAGCACTCCGCCTACGGCCCCACGGCGAACCCGTGGGCCCTCGACCGAGTCCCGGGCGGGAGCTCCGGTGGTTCGGCGGCGGCCGTCGCCGCCTACCACGTCCCCGTCGCCATCGGCACCGACACCGGCGGCTCGATCCGCCAGCCGGCGTCGCTCTGTGGGATCGTCGGTCTGAAGCCGACCTATGGGCGGGTCAGCCGCTACGGGATCGTCGCCTTTGCCAGCTCCCTTGACCAGATCGGGCCCTTCGGCCGGAGCGTCCAGGATGCCGCCATCCTCCTCCATGCCGTCGCCGGTCGCGACGCCCGCGACTCGACCTCGGCCCCCGTTCCCGTGCCGGACGAGCTCCTCGCCCTGCCCGACGACGAGGCGGCCGTCGCCTGGCTCCGGGGCCGCCGCCTCGCCCTGCCCCGGGAATACTTCGTGCCGGGCATGGAGCCCGGCGTCGAGGCGGCCGTCCGGGCGGCGGTGGCGGCTCTCGAGGCCGCCGGGGCGCGGATCGAGGAGGTCAGCCTGCCCCACACCGAGTACGGGTTGGCGACGTACTACATCGTCGCGCCGGCCGAGGCGTCGGCCAACCTCGCCCGCTACGACGGGGTCCGCTTCGGCCCCCGCCTCGGCGAGGGCCGCGACTACATCGCCGACTACAAACGGACGCGGGGCGAGGGTTTCGGGGCCGAGGTGAAGCGGCGGATCATGCTCGGGACCTACGCCCTCTCGGCCGGCTACTACGACGCCTACTACCTCAAGGCCCAGAAGGTCCGGACCCTGATCAAGGCCGACTTCGACCGCGTCTTCGCCGACGGCTTCGAAGCCATCGTCGCTCCGACGAGCCCGAGCGTCGCCTTCCCCCTCGGCTCGAAGCTGGCCGACCCGGTGGCGATGTACCTCTCCGACGCCTGCACCCTCCCGGTGAACATGGCCGGGCTGCCGGGACTCTCGATCCCGTGCGGGCTCTCTGAGGGACTCCCGGTCGGGCTCCAGCTCATCGGCCCGCCCTGGAGCGAGCTCACCCTCTTCCGGCTCGGGCGGGCCTACGAGGCGATCACCGCCGACGCGCCCTGGCGACGGCTCGAGCCCGCCGACCTCGCGGCCCTCGACGACCCGGCCACGCCGAGCCCGGCCGAACGGCTGGCCCGGGCCCGGGCGGCCGCGGCAATCGGTGCCGCCGACTGACCGAGGTGGAGCCGACGATGCCCATCGACGACCCGTTGACCCTCGCCCCGCGTCCGCCGCTCCGGGAGCGGGCCCTCGCGGCCCGGGTCCGGGCCGTCCCACCGTCGGGGATCCGCCGCTACTTCGACATCGCCGCCGCCATGCCCGACGTCATCAGTCTCGGGGTCGGGGAGCCGGACTTCGACACCCCGCCCCAGATCGTCGAGGCGGGCGTCGACGCCCTCCGCCGCGGACGGACCCACTACACGAGCAACTACGGGACCCTGGAACTCCGGATCGCCCTGGCCGAGCACCTCGAGCGGCTCTACGGCGTGCGCTACGACCCCGAGCGGGAACTCCTCGTCACCGTCGGCGCCTCGGAGGCCGTCGACGTCGCCCTTCGGGCGACCTGCGACCCCGGCGACGAGGTCGTCCTCCACGAGCCCTCGTACGTCGCCTACGCGCCGGCCGTCGTCTTCGCCGGTGGGGTCGTCCGCTTCGTCCCGACCCGCTTCGAGGATGACTTCGCCCTCGATCCCGAGCGGGTCGCCGCGGCGATCACACCCCGGACGAAGATCCTCTTCCTCGGCTACCCCTGCAACCCGACGGGGGCCGTCCTGCCGCCCGACGTCCAGAAGGCCCTCGCCGAGCTCGCCATCCGCCACGACCTCCTCGTCGTCGCCGACGAGATCTACGACCGTCTCGCCTACGGCTCCTACGTCCATCGGCCGATGAGCGCCCTGCCGGGGATGCGGGAACGGACGATCCTCATCGGCGGCTTCTCCAAGGCCTACGCCATGACCGGCTGGCGGATCGGCTGGCTCGCGGCGCCGGCCGAGCTCGTCGAGGGGATCGTCAAGGTCCACCAGTACGCGATCATGTCCGCGCCGACGGTCGCCCAGGACGCCGCCGTCGTCGCCCTCCGAACCGGCGAGCCCGACGTCCGGCGGATGCTCGCCGAGTACGACCGCCGCCGGCGCCTCCTCGTCGACGGGCTGAACGCGCTCGGCTTGCCGACCTTCGAGCCGCGGGGTGCCTTCTACGCCTTCCCAAAGATCACGAGCACGGGCCTCACCGCGGATGCCTTCACCGAGCAGCTCCTCCGCGAGGAGGCGGTTGCCGTCGTTCCGGGCAACGCCTTCGGGCCGTCGGGGGAGGGGCACGTTCGGATCTGCTATGCCACCGCCTACGAGCAGATCGAGGAGGCGCTCCGGCGGATCGAGCGCTTCGTCGCCCGTCGGCGCGGCGACGGGCGGAGCGAGGGCCGGAGCCGATGATCGAGGCGGTCTTGACTGGGTCGGGCTTCGTCCTCCTCGTCGCGGGGGTCGCCCGCGCCTACGCCGCGAGCCGGGCGGCCATCGGCCCCTTCGTCCACACCGGGGAGCCGACCCGGGCCGCCATCGACGCCGCCCGGCCCGTCGTCGCCCGCTCGCGGGTCCGGCGCCTCGTCCGGTCGACCGCCGTCGCCGTCGGCTGGCTCGTCCTCGCCGGCTACGGCCTCTTCCTCGCCAGCGTCGGGCTCGGCCGATGACGGGTCGGGGGAACCGTGGAGGGGAACGAGCGATGACCGTCGTCGCTGGCAGCCGCCGTCCCGCCTCGCCGTGGCTCGAGCGCTACGAGGCCGTCATCGGGATCGAGGTCCACTGCCAGCCGAAGACGGCGACCAAGCTCTTCTGCCGCTGCCGGGCCGACTACGACGGTGCCCCACCGAACAGCCTCGTCTGCCCGGTCTGCCTCGGCCTGCCGGGGGTCCTGCCGGTCCTCAACCGGCGGGCCGTCGAGCACGTCCTCCGGGTCGGCCTCGCCATCGAGGCGACGATCCCGGCGGTCACCCGCTGGGACCGCAAGAACTACTTCTACCCCGACCTGCCGAAGGGCTACCAGATCAGCCAGTACCAGATCCCCCTCGCAGCCGACGGACGCCTCCTCGTCGAGACGGCCGACGGCCCCCTGACGGTCCGGATCCGGCGGGCCCACCTGGAAGAGGACACGGCGAAGCTCGTCCACGCCGAGCTCGACGGCCGGCCGGTCAGCCTCGTCGACTTCAACCGCTCCGGGGCGCCGCTCATGGAGATCGTCACCGAGCCGGACATCCGGACCGCCGAGGGCGCCCGCCGCTACGCCGAGGAGCTCCAGCTCCTCCTCCGGACCATCGGTGCCTCCGACGCCGACATGGAGCGCGGCCAGCTCCGGGTCGAGGCGAACGTCTCGGTCCGGCCGCGAGGGGCGGCCGAGCTCGGGACCCGAATCGAGATCAAGAACATGAACTCCTTCCGGTCGGTCGAGCGGGCGATCGCCTACGAGATCGAGCGGCAGGCGGCCGCCCTCGAGGCCGGGGAGCCGCTCCGCCAGGAGACCCGGGGTTGGGACGAGAACCGCGGCCTGACCTACGTCATGCGGGTCAAGGAATCGGAGGACGACTACCGCTACTTCCCCGAACCGGACCTGCCACCCCTCCGGATCGAGCCGGCCTGGCTCGAGGCGATCCGGGCCGAGCTGCCCGAGCTCCCCGCCGCCCGACGGGCCCGCTATCGAGACGTCCTCGGGCTCCCCGCCGCCGACGCGGCGGTCATCGTCGGCGACCTCGCCGCGACGACCCTCTTCGAGGCTCTCCTCGACGCCGGTGTGGCGCCGAAGCCGGCCGCAAACTGGGTGACCGGCGAGTACCTCCGCCACCGCAAGGCCGGGACGGCGCCGGCCGAGCGCCTCGCACCGGAGCGCCTGGCACCGGAGCTCGCCCGCCTCGTCGGCCTCGTCGAGACCGGCCGCCTCACCCTCGCCAGCGCCAAGGCGATCCTCGCCGCCCACCTCGAGGGCGGCGAGCCCGTCGAGCGCCTGGCGGCGGGGTACGAGCGGATCGACGACGTGGCAGCCATCGAGCGGATCGTCGACGAGGTCCTGGCCGCCAACCCGGCGGCCGTCGCCGACGTCCGGGCCGGCAAGGACCAGGCGATCCGCTTCCTCGTCGGCCAGGTCATGAAGGCGACCCGCGGCCAGGCGAACGCCAGCCGGGCGGAGGCGGCCATCCGCTCGCGGCTCGGCCGGGCGGCACCGGACGAGGCCGGGGGCTCGGAGGATCGGCCGTGAGCTCCGTCGGCCTCGCCCTCGTCGTCGTCGGCCTCGCCCTCGTCGTCGCCGGGCTGGCTCGGGCTCGGCGGCCGTGGACCCGCTACCGGGAGCTCCGGGCCCAGGACGAGAACGTCGCCCGCTACGAGGCCTGGCGGGGCGGGGTCCGGAACGACGCGAAGACGGGCGCCTCGGTCGCCATGGCGATCCTCCGGCGCCAGGCGCTGATCGGGGTCGGCATCGCCGTCGCCGGCGGGATCCTCGTCCTCGCCGGCCTCCTCCTCGGCTGACCCGTCGAGGCGGGCGGCTCAGCGCCCGATCCGGCGGACCTCGACGGCTGTGCAGCGGTCCATGACCACGGCGCAGCCGCCCTCGTGGGCGATCCGGGCCGCCTCCCAGTCGACGAGCCCGTACTGGAGCCAGAGGCAACGGGCCCCGACGGCGACCGCCTCGCGGGCGTGCTCGACGAGGGCCTCGCTGCGGCGGAAGACGTCGACGATGTCGATCGGTCCCTCGGCGGCCGCTGCGGCGGCGAGGCTCGGGTAGGCGGGCCGGCCGAGGACCTCGCGCTCGTTCGGGTTGACCGGGACGCAGTCGTAGCCGGCCGCGAGGAGGACGGCCATGACCCCGTTCGACGGCCGCCCGGGTCGCGAGGAGGCGCCGACGACCGCGATCCGCCGCGCCGTCCGGAGGAGGTCGGCGATGCCGGCGTCGTCGAGGAGGGGAACGGGGCCTCGACCTTCGGCCAGGTCGAGGAAGGCCCGGACGCGGTCCAGGCCGGCGGCGGCGGGGCGGTTCCCCGCCGGCCGATCGGTTGGCCCGCTGGCCTCGCGGCTGGAAGGCGATCGGTCGATCGAGGGTGTGGCGTCGTCCATCGCGTCTGGGTCTAGCTCCATCGCGTCGGCGCCGGGATCGGATCGTCGAGCCGGCTCGTCGGCGTCCGGGGCAAAGGATCGCTCGGGCTCGAACGTCGGGCCATCTGGCCGGTGCCGCCCGTGCCCGAGCATCATTGCACGGTCGGCTCGAGACGTGCATACTTCGGCCCTGAACCCGGGAGGAGGGTGGTCGCGGTCCGCGTCCGAGCACCGCGCGGCCCCGACCGGCGTCGCGATGCCGGGCGCGACGGTCGGCCGGGCGGTCGGACCGCCGAGCACCGTCGGGCGCCTGCCCGACGCCGGGCCGGCAGCTGCCGGAAGACAGGTCCGGCGCCCCCAGGAGGGCGCCGACGTAGTGCAGGAGGAGAAAGCCGTGCGCATTCCACGGACCATCATCGCCGCCCTGAGCGTCGCGGCGCTCGGCGTCGCGGCCTGCGGTGGCGGCGCCTCGCCCACCCCGTCGCCAGCCGCCTCGCCTTCACCCCAGGCATCGCCGTCCCCGGTCCCCTCGCCGTCGCCGGTCGCCTTCAAGGCCTGCCAGGTCAGTGACACCGGCGGGATCGACGACAAGAGCTTCAACCAGAACGCCTGGAAGGGGATGCAGGACGCCCAGGCCGAGTTCGGGATCGAGATCAAGTTCCTCGAGTCTCGGGCAGCCACCGACTATGCCCGGAACATCCAGCAGTTCATCAGCGAGGGCTGCGACATCATCATCACCGTCGGCTTCCTCCTCGGCGACGACACGAAGAAGGCCGCCGAGGCGAACCCGAACGTCCGCTTCGCCATCGTCGACTTCGCCTACGACCCGCCGGTCCCGAACATCGAGGGTCTCGTCTATGCCACCGACGAGGCGGCCATGCTCGCCGGCTACGTCTCGGCGGCCTGGTCGAAGACCGGCAAGCTCGCCACCTATGGTGGGATCAACATCCCGCCGGTCACGGCCTTCATGGACGGCTTCGTCGCCGGGGCGAACTACTACAACAAGCAGAAGGGCAAGAACGTCACGGTCCTCGGCTGGGATCCGGTCGCCAAGACCGGCTCCTTCACCGGCAACTTCGAGAGCACCGACGACGCCAAGAACCTGACCCTCGGCTTCCTCCAGGAGGGCGCCGACGTCATCCTCCCGGTCGGCGGGCCGATCGGGAAGGGGACCTTCGCCGCCATCGAGGAGACCGGGGCCCAGGCCGTCGGGCTCGGCGTCGACGTCGACTGGACGATCACCGTCCCCGAGTACAAGCAGTACATGCTGACGAGCATCATCAAGAAGATCGACGTCTCGGTGAAGGGCGCCATCGAGCGGGCGCTCAAGGGCGAGGCGGTCCAGCCCGTCTTCGTCAGCACCCTCAAGAACGGCGGCGTCGACATCGCCCCCTTCCACGACTACGACAGCCAGATCTCGGCCGAGACGAAGGCCGAGCTGGAGGCCCTCCGGCAGGCGATCATCGACGGCAGCGTGAAGGTCGCCGACTACCTCGCCAAGTAGCGGCCGACCCGAACGACCGTCGCCGATCGGCGGCGCCCTCCCGGCGCCGCCGATCGGTATCTGGAGGACCGGCGCGGTGGAGCTCCAGCTCCGAGGCATCACGAAACGCTTCCCGGGGGTCGTCGCCAACGAGGGCATCGACCTCGACGTCCGGCCGGGCGAGATCCATGCCCTCCTCGGCGAGAACGGGGCCGGCAAGACGACGCTCATGAACATCCTCTACGGCCTCTACCGGCCCGACGAGGGTGAGATCCGGATCGACGGCCGACCGGTCGTCTTCCGGGATCCGGGCGACGCCATCGCCGCCGGGATCGGGATGGTCCACCAGCACTTCATGCTCGTCCCGGTCTTCACGGTGACCGAGAACGTCATGCTGGGGATCGAATCGACGAAGGGCCCCGTCGGCTTCCTCGACCGGGCGGCCGCCCGAGCCCGCGTCGTCGAGATCGCCCGGGAGCACGGCCTCGCCGTCGATCCCGACGCCGTCGTCGAGGACCTGCCGGTCGGTGTCCGCCAGCGGGTCGAGATCATCAAGATGCTCTACCGCCGCTCCCGGCTCCTCATCCTCGACGAGCCGACGGCGGTCCTGACGCCCCAGGAGACCGAGGACCTCTTCGCGGTCATGCGCTCGCTGCGGACGGCCGGGACCTCGATCATCTTCATCACCCACAAGCTCAACGAGGTCCTCGCCGTCGCCGACCGGATCACCGTCCTCCGGCGCGGCCGAGTCGTCGGGACGACGACGCCCGCCGAAGCGACCCGGGAGAGCCTGGCCCGGATGATGGTCGGCCGACCGGTGGAGCTCGAGGTCGAGAAAGGCCCGGCCAAACCCGGGCCCGTCGTCCTGGAGATCCGGGGCCTGACGGTCCGCGACGACCGCGGTCACCTCGCCGTCCGCGACCTCGATCTCGAGGTCCGGGCCGGCGAGATCGTCGCCATCGCCGGCGTCCAGGGCAACGGCCAGACCGAGCTCGTCGAGGCGATCACCGGTCTCCGGGCGCCCATCGCCGGCACGGTCCGGATCGCCGGCCGCGCGGTCCGCTTCGATCCCCGGCGGATCTTCGAGGCCGGCGTCGGCCACATCCCCGAGGATCGACTCGAAGACGGCCTCGTGCCGGGCTTCTCGGTGGCCGAGAACCTCGTCCTAAACACGTACCACCTCCGGCCCTACAGCGACGGGCTCCGGCTCCGCCGCGAGGCGGTCATCGCCACGGCGACCGAACTCGTCGACGAGTTCGACATCCGGACGCCGTCCATCTTCACCGACGTTGCCACGCTCTCCGGCGGCAACCAGCAGAAGGTCATCGTGGCCCGCGAGTTCAGCCGGCCCGTCGTCCTCCTCGTCGCCGCCCAGCCGACCCGCGGGCTCGACGTCGGTTCCATCGAGTACATCCACCGCCGGATCGTCGCCAAGCGCGACGAGGGGACGGGCGTCCTCCTCGTCTCGACCGAGCTCGACGAGGCGCTCTCCCTCGGTGATCGGATCGCCGTCATCTACGGCGGCCGGATCGTCCGGATCCTCGATCCGGCCGAGGCGACGCCGGAACTCCTCGGCCTCCTCATGGGCGGCGCCCACCCCGAGGCCGGGCTGCCGGAGGCCGTCGCGGCCGTCGGGTCGGGAGGGCGCGTCGATGGCTGACGAGACGCCTCGGCCGAGCCAGACCGAGGCCGAGGCGACGGGCACCGCCGCCGACCAGCCCACCGCCCCGGCCGCCGCGCCGCCTGCGCGCCGCGGTGGGTTCGTGGCCGCCCTCGTCGCCGGAGCGAGCCGGGGTCTCGTCCCAGTCCTCGCCATCGTCAGCGCCTTCGCCGTGGGTGCCCTCGTCATCATCCTGTCCGATCGACGGGCCCTCCCGCTCTGGCCGACCGACCCCGTCCGGGCCCTTGGCCTCTCCCTCGAAACGGTCGCCGCCGCCTACAGCGCCCTCCTCCGCGGGGCCCTCGGCGACCCGGCGGCCTACGTCGCCGCCTTCGGCTCGGGTGACCTGCAGCGGATCGTCGCCGCCTTCAACCCCGTCTCGGAGTCGCTCCTGAGCGCGACGCCGCTCATCTTCACCGGCCTCGCCGTCGCCCTCGGCTTCCGGTCCGGCCTCTTCAACATCGGCGCCGAGGGGCAGCTCTACATCGGGGCCATGTTCGCGACCTACGTCGGCTTCGCCGTCACCGGCCTGCCCTTCTACGTCCATCTCCCCCTCGCCCTCGCTGCGGGAGCTCTCGGTGGTGCGATCTGGGGCTTCATCCCCGGGCTCCTCAAGGCCCGGACCGGCGCCCACGAGGTCATCACGACGATCATGCTGAACTACGTCAGCTACCGGGCCATCGACTGGGTCCTCAAGCAGCCCTTCTACCAGCGAGAAGGCCGGACCGACCCGATCTCCAAGATCATCGAGCCGTCGGCCCAACTCGCCCCGATCATCGAGGGGCTGCGGGTCCACTGGGGCTTCGTCCTCGCCCTCCTCGCCGCCGCCGCCATCTCCTGGCTCCTCTTCCGCTCGACCCTCGGCTTCGAGTTCCGGGCCGTCGGGCTCAACCCGGCGGCGGCCCGCTACGCGGGGATCCGCATCGCCCGGACCCTCGTCCTGACGATGAGCATCGGAGGAGCCCTGGCCGGACTGGCCGGTACGGCCGAGATCCTGGGTGCGAACAAGACCCTTACCGCCGGCTTCTCGCCCGGCTACGGCTTCGACGCCATCGCCCTCGCCCTACTCGGCCGTTCCCGGCCGGTTGGGGTCGTCGCGGCGGCGCTCCTGTTCGGCGCCCTCCGGGCCGGGGCGACCCCGATGCAGTCGGCGACGGGGATCCCGATCGACCTCGTCGTCGTCATCCAGGCCCTCGTCATCATGTTCGTCGCCGCACCGGCCCTCGTCCGGGCGATCTACCGGATCCGGGCCCCGGCGGTGAGCGGGGTCGAGGGTTTCTCGAAGGGGTGGGGCGCGTGAGCGTCGGGGGGCCGAACCTGGTGAGCGGACAGGAGGGGCCGGCCTCCGTCCCCTTCGTCGATCGGGCGGCGATCCGCCGCCAGCGCGTCCTGGGGATCGTCTTCTTGGGCGCCGCGGCCGTCATCGCCGGCATCTTCGGGGCGACCGTGCCGGGAGACGCGACCTCGACCTTCGGCCTCAACCCCATCGGCAAGGTCGCCGTCCCGCTGCCCGACCTCGTCGTCCCGTCGGCGCCGCTCGCCTACCTCCTGGCCGCCGTCGCCGCCTTCCTCGGCGCCGTCCAGCTCGTCCGCGGCTTCGGCGCCCGGACCGCCCTCGTCCTCGCCGTCGTCGTCGTCGCCTTCATCTTCGGCTTCCTGACCTGGGCTGCCGCCGGCAAGTCGATGAGCCTCCTCGGCGTCCTTCAGACGACGATCAACCGGGCCGTCCCGATCACCCTCGGCGCCCTGTCCGGCGTCCTCTGCGAGCGGTCCGGAGTCGTCAACATCGCCATCGAAGGGATGCTCCTCTCGGGCGCCTTCACGGCGGCGGTCGTGACGAGCGCCAGCGGGAACGTCTGGCTGGGGCTCGTCGCGGCGACCCTCGTCGGCGGCCTCCTCGCCGCCGTCCTCGCCGTCCTCGCCATCCGCTACCTCGTCGATCAGATCATCGCCGGCTTCGTCATCAACATCTTCGCCGTCGGGATCACGAGCTTCGTCTCGACCCGGATCCTCCAGGTCACCCCGGAGCTGAACACCCCGGGCCGGATGGGTCCCTTCCTCGTGCCGGTCCTCTCGGAGATCCCGATCCTCGGGCCGCTCTTCTTCTCGGCCAACATCTTCGTCTACGGGATGTTCATCCTCATCGCCGTCATCCACGTCGCCCTCTTCTCGACCCGCTACGGGCTCCGGGTCCGGGCCGTCGGCGAGCACCCGCGGGCGGCCGACACGGTCGGCATCGACGTCCTCTTCACCCGCTACCGGAACGTCATCCTCGGCGGTCTCGTGGCCGGCTTTGCGGGCGCCTACTTCACCATCGGCTCGACCGGCGGCTTCGAGCGGGAGATGACGGCCGGGCGGGGCTTCATCGGTCTGGCGGCGATGATCTTCGGCGGCTGGACGCCGGTCGGCAGCTTCTTCGCCGGGCTCGTCTTCGGCTTCGCCGATACCCTCCAGGCCCGGCTCTCGATCCTCAACATCCCGATCCAGTCGGAGTTCCTGCTCATGGTCCCGTACATCGTGACGATCATCGTCGTCGCCGGGCTCGTCGGCCGGGTTCGGGCGCCGGCGGCGGACGGACGGCCGTACAAGAAGGAGTAGGGGGTCGGCCGGGCGGGCCGATCCGGCGTCAGTCGGAGGCGGTGACCCCGTCGACGACGACCCCCGTGGCGACCCGGCCCTCGGCCAGGCCCTGGAGCGTCGCGGCGAGGCGGTCGCGGGCCTCGGCCGGGACCCGGTCGGCGAGGTCGCGGAACGGGGCCCAGGCGATCCCGCCCGTCGCCGCCCGCTCGATCCGGACGCCCGGCTCGAAGGACCCCGCGGCGATCCGATCGATGGCCGCGGCGACGGCCGTCGCGACATCCTTGACGACCGAGGTCACGAGACACGGTCGCGCCCCGGGCAGGGTCAGCCACTGATCGACCTCGGCCCCGATGGCGAGGGCGCCGGCCGAGCAGGCGGCGAGGAGGGCGCCGTCGCTCGTCAGGGTCTTCGAGGTCCGACCGCCGACTCCCGCGAGGCCCGAGGCGGCGAAGAGGACGTCGGCGCCCGCGGCGACCATCCCCTCGGCGGCGGCCCGGCCCGCGGCCGGCTCGCCGAGGCTCGGCCCGAATGCGATCCGGACCCGGACCGCCGGCCGAAGCGCCTTGGCACCGTTCCGGAAGCCCTCGACGAAGGCCTCGACGGGCGGGACGTCGAGGGCGCCGACGGCACCGACGACCCCGGATCCGGTGAGCGAGGCGGCGAGGATGCCGGCGAGATAGCCGAGCTCGTCCTCGGCGAAGACGAGGGACTCGCCGTTCCGCGACCAGGCCCCGTCGTGGCCGGCCGTCGGGACGCCGTCGACGGCGACGAAGCGGACCTCCGGGTGCGCCGCCGCCGCGTCGCCGAGGGCGTCGGCCATGAAGAGGCCGACCCCGACGACGACGGCGGCGCCGGCCTCGACGGCGGCCTCGATGTTCTTCGCGTAGTCGGCCGCCGAGCGCGTTTCGATGACCGACGGCTCGATGCAGCCCGTGGCGGCGGCTCGGAGGAGCCCCTCGTGGGCGGCGCTGTTGAAGGCGCCGTCGTCGACGCCGCCGAGGTCGGTGACGAGGGCGACCCGGAGCGGTGTCCGGCAGGGCGACGGCGGTGGACTCGGCGACGGGGACGCCTGCGACGGTCCTTCGTTCGTGGCGATCGGGGTGGGGGAGGGATCGAGCACAGGGCTGCACGCCCCGGCGACGAGGGACAGGGTCAGGAGGACGGCTGGGCGCCAATGACGGCGCGCGGAGAGGTGGCGGGCTCGGGCGGGCGGCCGGATCGAGGGGTGCATCGGGGCTCCAGGTTCGGGGATGGGGCCGAGGATACCCCGCCCGGTGGCCATGGCCCGGTCCGGCTCCGCCGGTGCGAGCCGGCACCGCCGCCCGCCCGGTAGAGTTGGCGATCGTGAGCGACAGCACCGCCGCCGCCCGGTTCCTCCGCCAGACGGCTCCCGCGTCTTCCCGGCTCGGTGATCGGGCCGCAACCGGGGTCGGCCGATGAACGGGACCTTGTTCGAGCCGTTCGCCGTCGCCTTCGGCGTCGTCTTCGCGGCCGAGTTCGGCGACAAGACCCAGCTCATGGTCCTTGCCCTCGCGGCGAGACTCCGCGCGGTGCCGGTCCTCGCCGGCGTGGCGGCCGCGGCGGCGGCGGTGAGCGGCGTCTCGGTCGCCGTCGGGGCGGGGCTCGGGGCGCTCATCCCGACGGCCCTCGTGACGGCCCTCGCCGGTCTCGTCTTCCTCATCTTCGCGGTCTGGACGGCTCGCGACGCCGGCGAGGACGAGGCGCTGGCCGCGCCCGCCAGCACGGGGCGGTCCGCCGTCGGTGTGGCCGTCGCCTTCTTCCTCGCCGAGCTCGGTGACAAGACGATGCTCGCCACGGTCGCCCTCGCCGCTCGGGCCGAGCCCGTCGCGACCTGGGCCGGCGCGACCCTCGCCCTCCTGGCCGTGAACGCCCTCGCCGTCGCCGTCGGTCGGCAGCTGGGGACCCGCCTGCCCAGGACCCTCGTCCGGCGGTCGGCGGCAATCGCCTTTGCCGTCTTCGGCGTCCTCCTCCTCGTCGAGGCTGCTCGGTCGGGCGTCCTCGCCTGAGCGGGTCCGGCGGGGCGCCCGCGAGCCGTCCGCGCGTCGGCCCAGGCCGAGCTGGGGCGAGCCGCCGCCGAGCCCCCGGGGCTACCATAGCCCTCCGTGACCCCCGCCCCGAACGACTTCGTCCACCTGCACACCCACTCCGAGTTCAGCCTCCTCGACGGCCTCGGCCGGATCGACGACCTCGTCGATGCCGCCGCCGCCCACGGGTTCGACGCCCTCGCCCTGACCGACCACGGCGCCCTCTACGGGGCCGTCGCCTTCTACCAGGCCTGCACGGCGAAGGGGATCAAGCCGATCATCGGCGTCGAGACGTACGTCGCCCGGCGAAGCATGCGCGACCGGGAGGGCAAGGCCGACGCCCAGCCCTTCCACCTCGTCCTGTTAGCCCGGGACTGGACCGGCTACCAGAACCTCTGTCGGCTCATCACCGACGCCCACCTCGAGGGCTACTACTACAAACCCCGGATCGACCGCGAGCACCTCGCCCGCCACGCCGAGGGCCTCATCGGCCTCTCGGCTTGCCTGAACGGGGAGATCCCGCGGGCCCTCGAGGTCGACGACTGGGAGGCCGCTCGGCGCCTGGCCGGCGAGTACCGCGACATCTTCGGCCCCGACGGCTTCTATCTCGAGCTCCAGGACCACGGCCTGCCCGAGCAGCGGCGCCTCAACGAGCAGCTCCTCCGGCTGGGGCCCGAGGTCGGCCTGCCGCTCGTCGTAACGAACGACCTCCACTACGTCCGGCCCGAGCAGGCCGAGGCCCACGACGTCCTCCTCTGCGTGGGGACCGGCTCGAACCTCGACACGCCCGGCCGGATGCGCTTCGAGTCCCAGGAGTTCTACCTCAAGAGCGCGGCCGAGATGATCGCCCGCTTCCCGGACCAACCGGCGGCGATCCGGGCGACCCGGCGGATCGCCGAGATGTGCGACCTCGTCCTCCCCCTCGGCCAGCTCCGCATCCCGCACTTCCCGGTCCCGGACGGGGAGACCCCCGAGAGCTGGCTCCGGAAGGAGTGCGAGCGGGGGCTGGTGGCGCGCTACGGGACCGTGACCCCGGAGCTGCGGGCCCGCCTCGACTACGAGCTGGGCGTCATCTGCTCGATGGGCTACGCCGGCTACTTCCTCATCGTGGCCGACTTCGTCCGCTTCGCCCGCGAGCAGGGGATCATGACGACCTGTCGGGGCTCGGCACCGGGTTCGATCGTCACCTACACCCTAGGGATTACTCCCGTCGATCCGATCGCCTATCAGCTCCCCTTCGAGCGCTTCCTCAACCCCGACCGGGTCACGATGCCGGACATCGACGTCGACTTCGAGGATGGTCGCCGGGACGAGGTCATCGCCTACGTCACCCGGAAGTACGGCTCGGACCACGTCGCCCAGATCATCACCTTCGGGACGATGCTCGCCCGGGCCGCCATCCGGGACGTCGGCCGGGTCCTCGGCTTCGGCTACAGCGAGGTCGACCGGATCGCCAAGGCCGTCCCGAACCAGCTCGGGATCCGACTCGACGAGGCCCTCGAGATCGCCCCCGCCCTCCGCGAGATGTACGACGGCGACCCCCAGGTCCGGCGTCTCGTCGACCTCGCCCGTCAGCTCGAGGGCGTCGCCCGGAACGTCTCGACCCATGCCGCCGGCGTCGTCATCAGCCGGGAGCCGCTGACCGAGATCATGCCGCTCCAGCGGGCGACGAACTCGGACGCGACGATGACCCAGTACGAGATGCACGCCGTCGAGGCCCTCGGCCTCCTGAAGTTCGACTTCCTGGGCCTCTCGAACCTGACGATCCTCCGGCGCGCCGTCGAGCTGGTCCGGGAGCACCGTGGGGTCGAGATCGACCTCGAGCGGATCCCCCTCGACGATGCCAAGACCTTCGAGCTCCTCGCTTCGGGCGAGACGACCGGGATCTTCCAGCTCGAGTCGGCGGGGATGCGGCGCTACATCCGCGAGCTCCGGCCGACCTCGGTCCACGATCTGGCGGCCATGGTCGCCCTCTATCGGCCCGGGCCGATGGACAACATCCCGGCCTACATCCGGCGCAAGCACGGCCTCGAGCCGGTGACCTACCTCCATCCGCTCCTGGAGCCGTACCTGGAGAAGACGTACGGGATCTTCGTCTACCAGGAGGACATCATGGCCGCCGCCATCGCCCTCGGCGGCTTCACCGGGCCGGAGGCCGACACCCTCGGCTACGCGATCCGCAAGAAGAAGAGCTCGGTCCTCCGCTCGATGAAGGACAAGTTCGTCCGCCAGGCGGCCGAGCGGGGGGTCTCGCCCGACGTCATCGAGGCCGTCTTCACCGCCTTCCAGCCCTTCGAGCGCTACGGCTTCAACAAGGCCCACGCCACCTGCTACGGCCTCGTCGCCTACCAGACCGCGTACCTGAAGGCGAACTACACGGTCGAGTACATGACGAGCGTCCTGACCGCCTTCCGGGACAACGCCGACAAGGTCGCCGCGGCGATCGCCGAGTGCCGCCGGCTCGGGATCGGGGTCCTCCCGCCCGACGTCCATCGGAGCGGGATGGAGTTCACCGTCGAGGGCGAGGCGATCCGCTTTGGGCTCCTGGCCGTGAAGAACGTCGGAGAGGGGGCGATCGAGTCGATCATCCGGGCCCGGGAAGAGGGCGGTCCCTTCAAGAGCCTCGTCGACTTCTGTGCCCGGATCGACCTTCGGCTGGCGAACCGCAAGGTCCTCGAATCGCTGGCCCGGGTGGGTGCCCTCGCCGCCTTCGGCCACCCGGCCCAGATCCTCGCCGGCCTCGACGATGCCATGGCCGCCGCGGCGGCGATCCAGCGGGAGCGGGCCTCCGGCCAGACCGCCCTCTTCGACGCCGGGGCCGAGGAGGGGAGCGCCGCCGGCTTCGAGAAGCCGCTTCCGGACGTGCCGGAGGTGTCCCTCCGGGAGCGTCTCCGCTGGGAGAAGGAACTCCTCGGGCTCTATCTCTCGGAGCACCCGATGGGCGAGGTCGCCGACCGGGTCGGCGCCTACGTCACCGCCTACAGCGGCGACCTGGCCGACGAGACCCTGGACGGGCAGCGGATCGTCGTCGCCGGGATCGTCGTCGGGGTCCGGATGGTCGTCACGAAGGCGAAGCAGACGATGGCCGTGGCGACCCTCGAGGATCTCCAGGGCGCCATCGAGGTCGTCGTCTTTCCGCGGACCTACGAGCAGACCCGCGAACTCTGGCAGGAGGGCGCCATCCTCGTCGTCGCCGGACGGGTCGACCATCGGGGCGAGGAGGTCTCGCTCCTCGCCGACGTCGCCCTGCCGTGGGAGATCGCCGAAGCCCGAGGCCCAGACGTGGTGGCCCGGGAGCTCGCCGGCCTCGAGCGGGCTGGTAACGACCGACGGACGAACGGCCGGCTGCCCGGGCGACGAGGGTCGAACGGGGCGCCACCGCCGCCGGAGGCGCGCGGCCGGTTCGTCCCGACCCCGGCCGGCGACGATCGGTCAGCGCGGACCAGAGGGCGCGACGGGTCCCTCGCCGGGAGCGGAGCCGTCGGCGGCGGTGGCCTGACCGCCGGGGTCGCGACGCCACGGGGAGGGTCGGAGCGCGCCGCGCCGACCGGGCACCGTCTCGGCCCGCCGCCGGGCGTCCCGCTCGTCTCGCCGCTCCGACCCGAGGCGCGTCCGTCGGGCGCAGACCCGCTCGGTGTCCTCGCCGCGACTCCCGCTGCCCCGGAGCCGGCCGACGTCGCCCTCGCCAGCCCGGCCGGACGCGTCTTCGGGGACGACGACGACGAACCGCCGCTGCCCGACGAGGTCCGCCGACGGGTTACCGAGACCGTCGCGGCCCCCACGACCCCGATCGAGGCGCCCGGCGGTCGAGTCCTCCACGTTCGCTTCTCGCGGACGGCCGGGGCGGATCGGGTCGTCCTGGCGATGGAGACGATCCGGGGGCTGCTCCGGGAGCGGCCGGGCGAGACGCGAGTCGTCCTCCACGTGCCCACCGGCGACGGCGACGGGCTGCCGATGGAGCTCCGGCGCGGGATCGCCTACGACACCGAGTTCGTGGCCGAGATCCGGCGGCGGGTCGGCGACGGCCTTGTCGAGCTCTCCCTCGGTTGAGGGGCCGCATCGAGGCCCTCGCCGGTCCGCCCTCGGTCGGTGGCTAGTCGGCCGGCTCGAGCCCGACCACCTCGGCCGACCAGGGGCAGAACCGATCGCTCGTGATCGTCCCCTTCTCGACGTGCGAGGGGAGACCGTCGCAGACCTCGACGGTGAAATCGGCCCACTCGAAGTCCTGTGGGTCGATGTGCCAGTGATAGCCGGTGTTCACGCCGCCGTCGTTGCCGCGGACGACCTTGCCGTTCGGGATCCGAGGTGCCTCCTTGCCGGCCGCCAGGTCCCGGGCGACGGCGATGTCGGCGGGGTCGGTGAGGAGGATCCGGTACGTCTCGTCCCCGACCCGGATCGTCACGACGACGGCCCCGGCTCCGGCCGACGGTGATGGCGAGGGCGACGGCGACGGCGACGGGCTCGCCCCTGGGCTGCAGGCGCCGAGGACGGCGACGAGGGCAGTGGCGGCCACGGCGGCGAACGGTCGGCGGACGCGTCGATCGAGGGTCACGGGTGACGAACCTCCTGCTCGGGTGGAAATGGCTGGACGGGCCGGCTCTCGCGGCACCGGCCCCATCGACGCCGGCGGGCGCCGAGTGGTTCCCAGGGCCGCGATCCGCTCACGATCCGCCACCCACAGGACCGGTGGTCCGGGTAGGCTCGGTGGTCGTGACCCCGGAGCTCGCCGTCCTCGCCGCCGTTCGGATCGCCGGCTCGCTGCCCGTCCTCCGCTGGCCCCTGGCCGGTGGCCTCCTGGCCGTCGCCGTCGACTTCGCCGACCTCTTCGTCCGGGACCTCCTCGGCGCCGCGGCCATCGGGGACTACCAGGCCGTCGATAAGTGGCTCGACCAGGTCTACCTCGCCGCCTTCCTCGTCGTCGCCCTCCGCTGGCATGGACGGGAGCGGACCATCGCCGCCGCCCTCTATGCCTACCGGCTCGTCGGCTTCGGCCTCTTCGAGGCGACCGGTGAACGGATCGTCCTCGTCCTCTTTCCGAACGTCTTCGAGCTCTGGTTCCTCCTCGTCGCCGTCCTCCACCGCCGGGCGGCGCCGATCCGCTGGACGACCGGACGGACGGTCGTCGCCCTCGCCGGCTGCCTCGCCGTCAAGCTCGGCCACGAGGTCGCCCTCCACGGTCTCCGGCTCTTCGACGGGTATTCGACCCTCGACGCCCTCGACGCCATCTGGCGCGTCGTCTCGGGGGCGACCGGCTGAGGCGCGTACGATGGGAGTGAGACCATGGCGAAGTACGTAGGCGCCCTCGATCAGGGC
>DAOTYQ010000245.1:0-7006 GCA_034434735.1 Chloroflexota bacterium | reverse complement strand
TCCGCGGCGAGTCGCTCGGCGAGCCAGGCGAGGGAGACCGGCTGGCGGCGGACGATCGGCCGCCGCGGATCGGCCGCAGCTAGATCGAGGAGCTGGTCGGCGATCTCGGAGAGCGAGGCCGCCGCCGAGGCGAGGGCCTCGAGGAAGGCGGCGACGCTCATGGCCGGTGTGCCCGGGAGCAGACCGCCGTCGTGGCTGCATCCCGCCCGGTCCGGGCCGTGGCCGCCGGCTCGCTGTCGCCGACCATCCGTCCTCCAATGGTCGCCAATGGCGCCCCATTCTAGGCCCGCCGATCCGGTCCCCGGGAGGCGGCGGGGCCCGCGCCACTGGCCCCGTCGGCTCCTTCCCTCTTGACATCGGCCGCTCGGCGGATAAGATAAACGGCGCTTTATATGAACCGCCGTTGATCAGACGGCGACCGCCGAGGAGCCAGATCGCGTGCCCTCACCCGCCAGGATCCGCTCGACCATCGCCTCGCTCGTCGATCCACCCGAGGAGCTCCGCGTCCTGCGGACCTTCCACAAGGCCTTGGCCGACGTGAACCGGCTCCGCATCGTCCGCCGGCTCGCCCAGGGCCCGAGCACGGTGACCGAGCTCATCGAGCACGTCGGCCTGAGCCAGCCCCTCGTCTCGCACCACCTCAAGCGCCTCCGGGACGCCGGCCTCGTCGAGACCCGCCGGGTCGGCCGGGAGACGGTCTGCTCCCTCCGGCCCGAGGCCTTCGGGGAGGTCGCCGAGCGGGAGCGGGCGATCCTCGGGATCGCGAGCTGATGGCGATGCCGACCCCTGCGACGGACGTCCGGCAGATCGTTCGCCGAGCCGCCGAGCCGATCGCCCTCGGCCTCGGTCGGCTCGGGCTGACGCCGAACGCCCTCACCCTCATCGGTTTCGCCCTCGCCGCCCTCGCCGGCCTCGCTGCCGCCCTCGGCGCCTTTGGGCTGGCCGGCCTTCTCGTCCTCCTCGGCGGGACCTTCGACCTCCTCGACGGGACCCTCGCCCGAGCGACGGGCCGGGCGAGCCGCCTCGGGGCCTTCCTCGATTCGGTCCTCGATCGAGCCGGCGAGGCGCTCGTCTACGTCGGTCTCGTCGTCGGCGGGATCGGGGCCGACCTGCCCTGGCTCGCCGGCCTCGCCGCGGCCGCCATGGCAGCGGCGTTCCTCGTCAGCTACACCCGAGCCCGGGCCGAGGGCCTCGACCTCGTCGGCGAGCGGGGTCTGGCCGGGGTCGGGCTCGCCCCGAGGGAGGTCCGGCTCGTCCTCCTCGGCGGCGGCCTCCTCCTCGGGGCCGGGCTCGGCGTTGGCTCCACCGACCTGGCCGGAGGCGCCCTCGCCATCGAGGCCGTCCTCGCCCTCATCACGATCCTCGCCGGCCTCACGACGGGCCAGCGGATCCACCACATCATCGAGCGCGACAGGGAGGTTCGCCATCCGGACGCACCCGAGCGACCATCGAGCAGGTAAGGAGCAAGCAGGACGGAAATGGAGCACCAGGTGAGCACGAACAACGGCAGCGCAGATCGAAACGGCCAGGCGGCCGATCGGAAGATCCGGGTCGCCATCGTCGGAGTCGGGAACTGCGCCAGCAGCCTCGTCCAGGGTCGCTACTACTACGAGAACGCCGAGTCCGGCGACCGGATCCCGGGCCTCATGCACGTCGAGCTCGGTGGCTACCACATCCGCGACATCGAGTTCGTCGCCGCCTTCGACATCGATCGCAACAAGGTCGGCAAGGACCTCTCCGAGGCGATCTACACGAAGCCGAACAACACCTACGTCTTCCAGCAGGTCCCCCACCTCGGGGTGCCGGTGGAGCGGGGGATGACCCACGATGGCCTCGGCAAGTACCTCTCCCGGATCATCGAGAAGGCGCCCGGCCCGACGGCCGACATCGTCGGCATCCTCCGCGAGCGGAAGGTGGACGTCATGGTCAGCTACCTGCCGGTGGGCTCCGAGGAGGCGACGAAGTGGTACGTCGAGCAGGCGCTCAAGGCCGGTGTCGCCTTCATCAACGCCATCCCCGTCTTCATCGGCCGGGAGCCCTACTGGCAGCGCCGCTTCGCCGAGGAAGGCCTGCCGATCATCGGTGACGACATCAAGAGCCAGGTCGGGGCGACCATCACCCACCGGGTTCTGACCCGCCTCTTCATGGATCGGGGCGTCCGGATCGACCGAACGTATCAGCTCAACTTCGGCGGCAACACCGACTTTCTGAACATGCTCGAGCGGGAGCGGCTCGAGAGCAAGAAGATCAGCAAGACGAACGCCGTGACCTCGATGATCGACTACCCGATCGACGAGGAGAACGTCCACGTCGGCCCCTCGGATTACGTGCCCTGGCTCGCCGATCGGAAGTGGTGCCACATCCGGATGGAGGGGACGACCTACGGCGACGTGCCCCTCAACCTCGAGCTCAAGCTCGAGGTCTGGGACAGCCCGAACAGCGCCGGCGTCATCACCGACGCCATCCGCTGCGCCAAGCTCGGCCTCGACCGTGGCCTCGCCGGGACCCTCGTCGCGCCGTCGGCCTACTTCATGAAGAGCCCGCCGGTCCAGATCCCCGACGACGTGGCCCGGGAGCGGGTCGAGGCGTTCATCCGGGGCGAGGACAATGAGACGCTGACCGGGGACTGGCCTCGGGCCTCCGGCTCCGCCGCCTCGGCCCGGGGGAGCCGGACCGCGAAGAAGGCCGGCGCCTCCGCCTGACCCGGTGGCAACGCAGGGGCGGCGGCTCGCGGCGCCCCACCGTCGGGACCGCCAGCCGCCGCACCGTCGGCTCGCCGCTCGGGCCGTCGAGCGGGCCGGTCTCGCCGCCTGGCGGGCCGGCAGCTGGATCGTCGGGAACGCCCCCGAGCGGGTCTCGGTCGCCCTCGTCCAGGCCGGCCTCCGCGCCTCGTACTGGGCCTGGCCAACGAAGCGCCGGTGGGCGAACCTGAACTTCAGCCACGTCCTCGGACGGCCGGCCGACGATCCGGCGGTCCGTCGGCTCGCCCTCGCCGCCTACGACAACTACGCCCGCTATCTCGTCGAGCTCCAGCGCCTGCCGAACCAGTCGGCGGCCGAGATCTCGGCCCGGGTCGAGGCGGTGGGGCTCGAGGAGATCGTCGCCATCTGGCGAGCGTCGGGCCGCGGCCTCATCCTCACCACCGGCCACTTCGGCAACCTCGAGGCGGCCGCGGCGGGGCTCGCCCACCACGGCTGGCCGGTCAGCGGCGTCGCCGACGACAGCTCCTTCCCCGAACTCTTCGAGCTCCTCGCCGCCCAGCGGGCCCGCTGGGGGGTCAGGGTCATCCCCTGGCGGCGGATCCGGGACATCTACGCGGTCCTCCGCCGCCGGGAGATCCTCGCCCTCATCGTCGACTGGGGCTATCGACCCGACGGCATCCCGGTCCGCCTCTTCGGCGCCTGGACGACCCTCCCGGCCGGCCCTGCCGTCCTGGCTGCCAAGAGCGGGAGCCCGATCCTGCCGATGATCGTCCGCCGCCTCCCCGGCGGGCGCTTCCTCGTCACCCACGATTCGCTCATCGAGGTGGCGAGCGGGGATCCGGCCGGGATCCGGCGGGCGACCCAGGCCGTCGCCGACGCGCTGGAGCGGGCGATCGCCGCGGCGCCCGAGCAGTGGTACAGCTTCAAGCCGCTCTGGCCGGAGGACCCGGCCGCGGCGGCGGAGCTGGAGCGGCGGGCCGCCGAGATGGACGACGGGGCGTCGCTCGATTCGCGCTCCGCCGAAGGCGGGCAGCTCGACCCGCCCAGCCCGGTGGGGCTCGCCCCGTCGGCCTCGGACGGGATCCCATGAGCGAGGTCATCGCCGGCGGCGCGGCCAGGCTCCCGTCCGCGACCCCGTCCCAGCGGCTCCGAGCGGGGGTCGTCGGCGCCGTGGCTGGGCTCGCCTGCCGGCTCCCCGAGGCGCCGCTCGTCGCCCTCGCCGACGCCGTCGGCCGCCTCTGGTACCGCCTCGCCCCGGCCGATGCCGAGCAGGCCCGCCGGAACCTCGCCCGGGTCGCGGCCTGGTGCGCCGAGCACGGCCAAGGGTCGGCGGTCGTTCGGGCAGCGGCCACCGACCCGCGGGCCCTGGAGCGGCTCGTCCGGGCCGCCTTCCGTCACCGGGCCCGCTACTACCTCGAGGTCCTCCGGGTGCCGACCTACGACGCCCGCTACCTCGCCGAGCGCCTCCTCGTCGAGACCCCCGACGTCGTCACCGAGGCCCTCGGACGGCCCGGCGGCCTCGTCCTCGTCGGGCTCCACTTCGGGGCGCTCGAGATCTCGAGCCTCTACGTCATCCGGCTGCGGGGTCGGCCGGCCATGGCCCCGATGGAGACGATTCCCGACCCGGCTCTCCAGGCCTGGTTCGTCCGAACGCGGGCCGCCCTCGGGGTCCGGCTCGTCGACCTCAAGGCGGCGCGCCGGGAGCTGGCGGCGGCCCTCGAGCGCGGCGAGCTCGTCGGCCTCATCGCCGACCGCGACCTGACCGGAGCCGGGGTAGAGGTCCCGCTCTTCGGGGCGCCGTGTCCCCTCCCGATCGGCCCCGCCCTCCTCGCCCTCGAGCACGACGTCCCGCTCTACGTCGGCGTCGCCTGGCGGACGGACGACCGGTGCTACCGGGGTCGACTCGAGCCAGTCCCCGTCCCGACCGAGGGGAGCCGCCGGCAGCGGATCCTCGCCGTCCTCGAGGCCGAGGCGCGGGCCTTCGAGCGCCTCGTCGCCGTCGCCCCGGAGCAGTGGTGGGCGGTCTTCTTCCCCCTCTGGCCGGACCTCGCCGTCCGGCCCCGGCGACGCGCTCGGCAGGGCGCATCGCCCCCGACCGACGGAGGGACCGGAGGGAGCCGCCGGTGACCGCCCGTCTCGGCCGAGCCGACCTCCACATCCACACCCTCGCCTCCGACGGGACGAGCTCCGTCGAGGAGATCCTCGCTGCCGTCGAGGCGAGGGGCGACCTCGACGTCATCGCCATCACCGACCACGACCGGATCGACGCCGCGCTTGCCGCGCAGGCCCTGGCCCGAGAGCGGGGCGCCCGCTTCGAGGTCGTCGTCGGGGAGGAGGTGACGACCCTCGGCGGCCACCTCCTCGCCCTCTTCGTCCGAGAGCGCATCCCGCCGCTCCGCTCGCTCCGGGCGACCATCGGGCTCGTGCACGAGCAGGGCGGCCTCGCCATCCCGGCCCATCCCCTCGTCCCGTACCCCCTCTGCGCCCAGGGCTGGGCCCTCCGCCGCCTCCTCCGCGACGGCGACCCCCTGGTCCGCCCCGATGGTCTCGAGACCTTCAACCCGACGATGCTCGGCCGACCCTGGCACCGGCGCGTCGTCGCCTTCGCCGCCGAGTACGGGCTGGCCGGCCTCGGCAACAGCGACGCCCACCACGTCTCGGCCATCGGCGCCGGCTGGACGACCTTCCCCGGTCGGACCGCCGAGGACCTCCGGACGGCGATCCTCGAGCGCCGAACGCACTGGCACGGAACGTTCCACGATCCCGTCAGCCAGCTGGCGACCTTCGGCCGCCAGCTCCGCAAGTACGGCCGCGACGCCCGGGCCGAGCTCTGGGGCCGGATCCGGGGCGACGGCAGCGGCCGCGATCTCGGCTATCCGACGCCGGGCCGGCCCGCCGGGCGGCGATGAAGATCGGCCTCGTCTCGCCCTACGTCTACCCGCTCCCGGGCGGGGTGACCCAGCACGTCCGTTACCTCTACGAGAACCTCCGGGCCCGTGGTCACGACGTCCGGATCATCACCTCCAGCCATGGCCTCCAGCGAAGCTCGGAGGGCGACGTCATCCGGATCGGGAAGGGCTTCAGCGTGCCGGCCAACGGCTCGGTGGGGACCCTCACCCTGTCGCCCCGCTTCGTGCCCCAGGTCCGCGAGCTTCTCGATCGGGAGCGCTTCGACCTCCTCCACTTCCACGAGCCCCTCGTCCCCTTCCTGTCGCCGATCGTCCTCCGCCAGTCCCGGAGCGTGAACATCGCCACCTTCCACGCCTACGGCGGCTTCTCGCCGGCCTACGAGCTGGGAGCGCGGCTCCTCGGCGGCTACGTCGCCCGGCTCCACGGCCGGATCGCCGTCTCGGCCGCGGCGCGCCACTTCATCAGCCGCTTCTTCCCTGGTGACTACAAGGTGATCCCGAACGGAGTCGACGTCGGCCGCTTCCAGCGGGCGGTCCCGATCGCCCGCTGGCAGGACGGGACGGCGAACATCCTCTTCGTCGGCCGCTTCGAGCCGCGCAAGGGCGTCCTCGTCCTCCTCCGGGCCTTTCGGATCCTCCGCCGCCGGGATTGGGACTGCCGGCTCCTCCTCGTTGGGGGCGGCCCCCAGGAGCGGGAGGCGCGTCGCTACGTCGCCACCCGGCGCCTCTCGAAGGTCGAGTTCCTCGGGCGGGTGAGCGACGACGAGCTCGCCCAGCTCTATCGGACGGCCGACGTCTTTGTCTCGCCGGCCACCGGGCGGGAGTCCTTCGGGATCGTCCTCCTCGAGGCGATGGCGGCCGGGACCCCGATCGTCTGCTCGGACATCCACGGCTACAAGGGGGTGGTTCGGCGCGGCGAGCAGGGCCTCCTCGTTCCGCCGAAGGATCCCGAGGCCCTCGCCGGCGCCATCGCCCGCCTCCTCGGCGATCCCGAGCTTCGGGCCCGGATGGGCGCGGCAGGGCGGGCCCGCGCCGAGGAGTTCTCCTGGGCCCGGGTGACGGCCAAGGTCGAAGAGTACTACGGCTTTGTCATCCGCCGGCTCGCGGCCGCGGGTCAGCTCCCGCCGGACTACCGGGCGCCGATCCCGCCGTCGCCTCGCTGATCGCCGCCTCGGCGAGGGCCGCCCGCCAGACCCAGGCACTGTAGGCGACGACGAGGCAGGTCAGCCCGAGCGCCCCGACCAGGATCGCCGGTTCCGGCGCCAAGAGGGGCGGCGGCGCCCCGGCCGGATCGGTGTTGACCGGGAACTGGAAGGCGTAGATGTAGGTCGGCAGGATCCCCTGGTAGGCGTTGTGGACGGCCGCCGGGAGCGGCAGGGCGGCGACGTTCGGGTA
>DAOTYQ010000244.1:0-2355 GCA_034434735.1 Chloroflexota bacterium | reverse complement strand
CGTGCGACCATCGGGCCGTGAACTTCCTCGACCTCGCCTTCGTCCTCCTCATCGTCGCCGCGACCATCGCCGGAGCTCGATCGGGGATGCTCCCGCAGGTGGGCGGCCTCCTCGGCGCCGCAGCCGGCGGCGTCGCGGCGATCCTCGCCCTGCCCCTCGCCAGCGAGCTCCTCGCCGGGGTCGACCCCCTGCCCCGGGCCGTGGCCGTCCTGGCCGGCCTTCTGGCGGCCATCGTCCTCGGCGAAGGTCTCGGCTCCTGGCTCGGCCGGCTCGTCCACGCCGCCATCGATGGTGGCCCCCTCGGCATCCTCGACGGGGTCGGCGGGGCCCTCGTCGGGGCCGTCCAGGGTGCCTTCGTCGCCTGGCTGACCGGCGGCCTCCTCGCCGTCGGGCCGTTCCCGACCCTGGCCGCCCAGGCCCAGACCTCGGTCGTCGTCCGGAGCCTGGCGGACGTGCTCCCGCCGCCGACAGCCTTCGCCGACGAGCTCGCCGAGCTGATCGACGCCTCCGGGCTGCCGAACGTCTTCGTCGGACTCGAGCCGTTGCCGGCGCCGCCGGTCGACCTCCCGTCGGACGCCGAGACCCGGGCCATCGCCCAGCGCGCGGCGGGGGCCACGGTCCGGATCACGAGCCAGGCCTGCCGCCAGACCCTCCTCGGGAGCGGTGTCGTCGTGGCGACGGGCTACGTGGCGACGAACGCCCACGTCGTGGCCGGGGCGACCGCGACTCGAGTCAGCGGCGGTGGGCTGACGGTCGACGCCACGGTCGTCCTCTTCGACCCCGAGCTCGACGTCGCCCTCCTCTACGCCCCCCGGCTCCGAGCGACGCCGCTCCGCTTCGCCACGAGCGATCCGCCCCGGGGCACCGTCGGGGCCGCCCTCGGCTACCCGGGCGGCGGGCCGCTCCGGGTCGTGCCGGCTGCCGTCGGGCGGCAGATCACGGCCGAGGGACGCGACATCTACGGCCGCTCGACGGTCCAGCGCTCCATCCTCGAACTCCGAGCCGAGATCGACCGCGGCGACTCGGGCGGTCCCTTCGTCCTGACCGACGGGTCGGTGGGTGGCCTCGTCTTCGCCGAGTCGCGCTCCGATCCCGAGATCGGCTATGCCCTCTCGCCCGTTGACGTGGCGGTCCGGATCGCGCCGGGGGTGGGACGGACGGCGACGGTGAGCACGGGGTCGTGCATCCGCTGAGGGTGGTGCGCCGGCGTCGGGGACCTCCTCCGCGTGCGGCCGCGTCGATGGCAGCCTCGTCCATGGCGGCGCGCCAGCGGCCGGAAGGCGCCGAGCGCCCTTCGCCCTACCGCTCGCCCCTACCGAAGGACCTCGAAGGCCCGATCGCGGCGCGGTCCGTAGCGGTAGATGGCGAAGTCGTCGTCGAAGGTCGCCACCCGGTGGATACCGAGCCGCTCCATGACCGCGAAGCTCGTCCGATTGACGATG
The DNA here is from genome assembly GCA_034434735.1 of Chloroflexota bacterium. Taxonomy (GTDB): domain Bacteria; phylum Chloroflexota; class Limnocylindria; order Limnocylindrales; family CSP1-4; genus BPIH01. Next base: position 913 of record DAOTYQ010000244.1, on the reverse strand, counting down.
GAGAAGTCCTGATCGGGGAAGGCCGCGCCGATGGCGAAGGCCGCTTCGAGGTCGACGAGCCCGACCGTCTCGATGGCCGCCGCGCCGCCGCGGAGGGCCGCCCAGAACCGATCGGCGGCCCGGGCTCGGGAAGATAGATCCGGGTGCGTGCCACCATGATGTCGACATTTCATAGCGTCGCACCATCGGGCGCCGTCGGGAGTCGGTGCCTGCCCGCGCGCACCCCGAGTGGCCATCGCCCGCGCCAGCCGATCGATCGACGCCGAGTCGAGGCCGGTGCCAGAACCCGTGCAGTCCGAGCCCGAACGGGCGATCATAGACGGACGATGTCCATCGACCTCAACGGAATCCGCCTCCGCAATCGCCTCCTCACCTCGGCCAGCCTCCTCGGCTACGGTGCCCCGGCCGGCCGCCTCATCCTCTACGGCCTGTCGCCCATCGCCCAGTGGGTCCCGCTCGAGCGCTTCGGGGCCATCACGACCCGAACCCTGACCGTCGAGCCGCGGGAGGGTCACTTCAGCCTCCGCGAGGACTGGAAGCTCCACGAGTTCCCGGCCATGCTCCGCCTCTACGCCGGGGCCCTGCGACGGGTCGACGCCGGTTGGCTGAACGCCTTCGGCTGGTCGAACATCGGCATCGACCGCTACTTCGAGGAGTACTTCCCGCGGACCCACCACCTCAACCGGATCGTCTCGGTCGGCGGCTTTTCGGCCGAAGAGTTCGTCCGGCTCGTCGAGACGGTGAACGAGCGGGCCCCGGTCGGCTCGATCGCAGCGGTGGAGTTCAACGTCTCCTGCCACAACGTGAACTTCCCCTTCGAGACGATCCTGGAAGCGGTCCTCGCGGCAGCGGTGCCCAGGAGCCGGCACCCGGTCATCCTGAAGCTCTCGCCCGACGAGGACTACGTCGCCCA
>DAOTYQ010000243.1:0-3034 GCA_034434735.1 Chloroflexota bacterium | reverse complement strand
GGCGACCCTCGTCCTGACGGCCGCCGAGCGCGGTGGGCTCCTCGCCAGGCGGGCGCCGGAAGGACGATGGCGTTGGCGTGCCTACCGCGCCGTCCCGAGCGGGAGGGTCGTCGACCCGACCGGGGCGGGCGACGTGTTCCTCGCCGCGCTCCTGGCCGCCCACCTTGTGCCGGGCCTCGTCGGCGGCCGGATCGCCCAGGGCGGAGACGTCGTCTTCGCCGCCGCGGCGGCGAGCCTCGCCGTCGAGGCGCCGGGTGTCGGGGGGATCGGGACGTACGGTGCTGTCGTGCGCCGGATGCGCTCCTTCGCCGCCTCGAGAGCTGGGGAGGCGGCGCGTGCAACGGACGATGGCTGGCGGTGACGCGTGGAGATGGACTTCCGTACTTGACAGAGAGGAGAGAGAGAGAGTGGCCGGGCAGTCCCGACGGTAGGCCTGGAGCACTGGGGTGACGAAAGCGCATCAGTTCAGCCCGAGTCCCGGGATCACGATCTCGCCAACGACCGACCAGTGGCCGCTGGCGGTCTACACGTGCTTCAGCCACTGAGTCCGTGCGTCGCGTTGTGCTCCTGCTGATCGCATCGCTCGTCGGCGGCTGTGCCGTTCGCGCCGTGGACCCGGCCACGCTCCTGCCGGTAAAGCCGGCGGCGGTCGTCCGCCTCGACGACGGCGCCGCAGCGGCTGCCCTGGCGAGGGACGGTCGGATCGAGGTCTGGGTCGCCCGCCGGGAGGGCGGCGAGGTGCGGGTGCAATCGATCGCCGGGAGCGGCGGCGCCGTCCCCCTCCTCGAAGACCGGGTGCACCTCGCGAGCCACGGCGGCGATACCGGCCAGGCCTGGAGCACCCTCGTCTACGGGACCGCCGAGCCCGGGACCGCCCGGGTCCAGCTCGACGGGTTCGAGGGACTCGGCGGTCAGGTCGTCGACGGCGCCTGGCTCATCGTCCTCCGCGAGAAGGACGTCACCTCGGCCCAGCTCCACTGGCGCTTCCTCGGCTCCGACGGCTCCGTCCGCCGGGAGGGCAGCGGGCTCCGGACCTGCACGACCGCCGCCCCGTGCCCGACCGGGTCGCGCTGAGCGACGGTCGGCGTCGCTCGCGGCGGGTCACGGGACGCTGAAGGGGGCCAGCTCCTTACGCGCCCGCGCCGGCGTGTCTCCCGTCCTCCGCCGCTGTGCCGAGCCGCCGGAACCGCCGTCGGAGCCGGAGCCGCTCGCGGTCCTTGATTGGCCGTCGCGTCAGCGCTTGCCAGATCCGACCGCGTTTCGCGCCTCTACTCCGCGTTGCGTGCTTGGTGCGCAACAGCCTGACCGGTTCCAATGGTTCCGGCGCTCGGGCGACCCGACCGTCCCGAATCGGGGAGCACAGCGCGTCGGTCGCGCACCGAAGCACGCTTCCGCCTGAGCCGGACGATGCGTCCGACGAGGTCGGCCTCGAGCTCGGGGGCCGGCCGGCCGAGGAGGCGGAGCCGCTCGACGTGGCGCCAGGCCTCGCCGACGGCGCCCAGGGCGGCCGGCAGGTCCCGGCGGCGCCACTCGTGGAGCTTGGCGATCTCGATCCAGGCCCGCGCCGCGGCGAGCCCACCGGCCCGGGCGGCGACGGACCAGGCGGCGAGGGCCGCCTCCGTCTCGCCGAGCCGGGCAAGGAGGCGGGCTCGCTCGGCGGCGACCGTCGCCTCGGCCAGCCCGGTGCGATCGTGGCCGCCGTCGTTCCGAGGCCCGGGCGGCACCCCGAGGACGGTGAACCGAGGCGCGGGGCCGACGGCGAACCGAGGCGCGCCGTCGACCCGCCGTGAACCCGCGAGTCGGGTCGCCGCATCGAGGCAGGCGAGGGCGTCGCCGAGCCGGCCGGCCCGTCGGAAGGAGCGGGCGAGGGCAGCGAGGTCGCCGACCGGAACGGCGGCGCCCGATTCGAGCCGACCCGGGTCGGCGTACCGCTCGGCGAAGAGGACGAGGAGTCGGGCGAGGCTCCAGACGTCGCGCTCGTTGTGGTCGACGACCCGGCCGAGCTCGGCGGCTCGACCGGCGACCAAAAAGCGCCGGTAGCAGCCCGGGACCTCCCAGCCCTCGATGTCGTCGATCCGCTCGATGCCGAGGACGAACCGCTCGACGCTCCGGAGCCTCGCATCCGGGAGGCGATGGCGGAACCAGCGCCGGGCGATCGGGAGGAGATCGAGATGGCCGACCGGACCCGGCGGCGGCCGGCGCCGGAGCCGGTAGCGGGCGACGAGGAGTGGCCAGTCGAAGGATCGGCCGTTGTAGGTCACGAGCCGCGCCCCGGCCGGGACGTGACCGGCGAGGGTTTCGAGGAGGGCCGGCTCGTCGGCCTCGTCGGGCAGGAGGAGGCCGACCTGGCGAAAGGCGCTGCCCTCCCACCAGCCGAGGCCGACGAGGAAGACGAGCGTCCCGGCCGCCGTTTCCAGCCCCGTCGTCTCGGTGTCGAGGCAGACGAGCGGCGTCTCCGGTGGCGGGAAGCCAGGCAGGCGGGCGAGGAGGGACCGCTCGAGCGGGAGGGGCCGGGACGGGCGCTCGATCCGGACGACGGTCCCGAGCGGGGTCTCGAGCCGTTCGCCATCGAGCTCGGCGACGAGGCGAGCGATCCGCGCCTCGCGGGCATCGCGAGCCGAGCGGAGGCCGGCATCCGGGGCGTCGGTGGCTCGGTCCGACCCGCCCTCGGCGACAGCGACGAGAGACCCCCTCCTCGCGCTCCAGGCGGCGAGCCGCCGTCGAAACGTCGCCTCGTCGGCCATCGCTTTAGGCGGCGGCGACTGCGGCGGCGGCCCCGAGGGCCCGGAGGAGGCGGACGGCGAGGGCCTTCGCATCGAGGCCCGGATCGAGGCGTGGCCCGGTGCAGGCCGGACAGCCGGCCGCGCAGTCGCAGCCCGTGACGAGCTCGAGGGCACCGGCCAGGACTTCGTCGTGACGGCGGAAGAGCCGCTCGGCGAGCCCGACGCCGGCGGGGACGGCCTCGTAGAGGTAGATCGTCGGCGCCGCCTGGTGCGGCGAGCGGACCTGGGCGACGAGGCCCAGGTCCCGCGGA
>DAOTYQ010000242.1:0-9554 GCA_034434735.1 Chloroflexota bacterium | reverse complement strand
CGGAGGAGTCGCAGGAGCCGGCCCAGGCGCACCTCGTCCACGGTCGCCCATGGTGGGCTGCACCGCTTACCGGCGACGTATCGCGTACCAGCGACGTATCGCGGGGGCGAGGTGCTGATCGTGGGCCGCCCCGGTACGAGGTACCCGCCGCTCACCGGCGACATATTCCTCTGGTGACCGTGTTCAGGTTCTGCTGGGAGAACCGGTACGAGGTACCCGCCGCTTACCGGCGACATATCGCGCGGGCCCGCGGGGGCGGCGCCGCAAGCCCGGCCTCGCGCTACGGGACAGCTGGGTGGCGCCGATGATGGCCGGTGGGCACGCGTGTCTCGCAGAGAGCCACTGGGAAGTGACGCATTCCATTGACAAGCTTTTGGGGGGTGATCACAATGCCGGCATGAACGCGCCGAGCGAGATACGGGGGCGGGCGAGGCAAGCCGATCCTCTCGCCTCGCGCAAGCATGTGTCGCCGATGCCACACTGGCGGCTCGCTACAGCAGCCGCCACGACGACCCTCCTGGTCGCCATCGGCTGCAGCGCCGAGTCGGGGACGGGATCTCTGGCGCAGGAGCCGATCGTGTCACCTACGCCCATGGTCGCCCGAATCGAGACCTTGCCGCCGGATTGGATCGTCAACCCCGACCTCTACGACCAGGATGGTTGTCTCAAGCCACCTCCGGACAGTACGGTCCGAGTGTGTCCCCCACCGCCTGCACCGTTCACGTCGCTGGATCCGAATGATCCGGGGCCCGTGGCCGGCTACCAGGGCCCGGTCGGGGACGCAGCGGGCGGCTACGTGCGAGTCCTCAAGGCCGGCCGACCCATCGTCCTCGTCAACTCGCTGACGACCAGTCAGACCGGTCCCTGGCGGGCCGTCGGACTGGTTCGGAACGAAGGGGGCGGGACCATCGGGCGAGCGACCGTTCGCGCCGTTCTCCATGGGGCGCACGGGGCTCCCCTCGAGACCGTGACGGGGCCCACGCTGCTCGACTCGATCCGGGAGGGAGAGCCGGCTCCGTTCATCCTCGAGGCTGCCTCGGATGCCTCGCTCGTCGAGCACGTCGACTGGTCGGTCGAGGCCGGGGATCTCGACCCGGCGCCTCTCGTCCGCGTCTTCGCCGTCGGCATCGACTGGTCCGTCCCATACGGCAACCGCGATCGGGTCGATCTCGACCTCCCGGGCTGGCCGGTCGATCCTCCGGCTCCGCCGTACCCGTTCCTCATGACCGGTACGGTAACGAGTTACGCCCGAACGCCCGTTCGCGATGCCCACGTTGTGGTCGCCTTCGCCGACCCCACCAGCCGGATCCTCTTCGCCGGAGCGGCCACGATGCTCCCCGTCGCCGAGCCCATCGGCTGGCAGGGGTCACAGGGATACGTTCTCCGGGTGGAGGACCCGAAGGTCGGCCCGCTCCTCCAGTCGTCTGGAGAAGGCGGCCGTCTCCCCACTGCCACGACGTATCTCTGGGCCTGGGGACAGGGGCAATGACTCGCCTGCTCACGGCCCTTGCGGCAGCGAGCTTGCTGGTCGCCTTGCAGCCGGCGGACGCGAGGGCGTACCGTTTTGGTACCACCCCGCTGAACGACGTGCTCTACTGGTCCGGGCAGACGACGAAGTGATCGGGTCTCACAACCAACGAGCTGGCGGCGATGGTTCTCGCCCCGACGTGGCCGGAGACCGGCGCTGGCTCATCCTACACCCCCTCTCCAATGACCCTGTCGCGGTGGGACTACGCCTCGGATCGGCTCTGGGAAGGGGGCGACCACAGGACCGCATACCCGCGTAGCTTCTTTCACCCGGGTGTGGGAATGTGGCAGCTCGATTCGGCGGGCCTCGGATCGGCTCTCCCCACGTGGAGAGCGATCAGCAGCTACTACGCTGCGAAGTTGGTAGCTCAGAGAATGGCAAGCGCCTACTGCTCCTCCTCGGGCTCGGAGAGTCAGCGGCGCGCCGCAGCGTGGAGACCTTGGCGCGCATGCGCCGACGGCGCGTGCGAGAGCATCTATCAGGCGATCGACGAGCCGGATCGGGTTGTCGTCACCGGGACGGATCGGTTGGGCGCGAAGGCGGCATGGTTGCCAGGACCTGCCGATACTCGGGGGATCTTACGACCTTCACTTGCTGGGTCGTCAATCCGGCCGCAGCTCAAGGACACAAGTCATCCTGGCAGCAAGCCCCCTAAATTGGGAACTGCGCGGCCGGTCCGTCGCCATTGTCTTACGCCTTCTACACGTTCGGGTTCGACCCGCAGGCGCTTGAGTGGCGGTTCGAGCAAGACACCGGGTACGCGGTCACCAGCTACGCCAGTCGGCCGAGCGGCAAAGACGTTCGCGCGCATGGCCACTGGTACCAAGGCCGGGTGCTCTGCGACGAGAGCACGGGTCGAGGCTATTGCCCGCCGGGAGGCTGACCCGGACCTCGCCACCGACCGCGTTCGCCGCTGCCTGCGACGAAGGTCGTCGGCCGCCGATCCGCGGCAGCCGCTCGGCCGCCCGCCAGCGAGCCCCGGAGCTGCCGGTCGCTAGTAGGCAGCGAGCGTCCGCACTGCGGCGGCGATCTTCTCCGGGTTCGGCATGAACCAGTCCTCGAGGACGTGGTTGTACGGAACCGCCGGGACGTCCGGTCCGGCGACCCGCATGACCGGCCCGTCGAGGTAGTCGAAGGCCTCGTCGGCGACGATGGCCGCCACCTCGGCCCCGTAACCGCCGAAGCGGTTGTCCTCGTAGACGACGAGGCACTTGCCGGTCTTGCGGACCGAGCCCAGGAGCGTCTCCCGATCGAGGGGTCGCAGCGTCCGCAGATCGACCACCTCGACGCTGATCCCCTCCTCGGCGACCCGATCGGCGGCGTCGAGGGCATAGTGGACCATGAGCCCGTAGGCGACGACCGTGATCTGGTTCCCCGGATGGGCCACCGACGCTCGCCCGAGGGGGATCGTGTACTCCTCGTCGGGAACCTCGCCCCGGACGCTCCGATACATCTTCTTGTGCTCGAAGAAGAGGACCGGATCCTCGTCCCGGATCGCCGCCTTCAAGAGGCCCTTGGCATCGTAGGGCGTCGAGGGGACGACGACCTTGAGGCCCGGGACGTGGCAGAAGAAGGCCTCCACCGACTGGCTGTGGTAGAGGGCACCGTGGACGCCGCCGCCGTAGGGGGCCCGGATGACCATCGGGACGTGGAAGCCGTTGTTCGACCGGTAGCGCATCCGGGCGGCTTCCGAGACGATCTGGTTGAAGGCCGGATGGATGAAGTCGGCGAACTGGATCTCGGCCACGGGGCGGAGGCCGTTCACCGAGGCCCCGATGGACGCGCCGACGATCATCGATTCGGTCAGCGGGGTGTCGATGACCCGATCGTCGCCGAACTCGGCCCACAGCCCGTCCGTGGCCAAAAAGACGCCACCCTTTCGACCGACGTCCTCGCCGAGGACGATGACCGTCTCGTCGCGGCGCATCTCCTCGGCGAGCGCCTCGCGGATGGCTTCGATGAAGGTCTTCACGGCCATGGCCGCCACCTCACGACTGCCCCGCCGCCCCCGACGCCCCGCCGGACGCCACCACGCCCGACGCCCCGCCGGCCGCCGCCGCACCGCTCCCCGCCGGGCCGGGAGGCACGTCCTCGGCCGTCACCCACCACGCGCCACTCTCGGGCGTCGGATCGGGCTGCGCCTCCGCGTAGGCCGTCGCGTCGTCGACCTCGGCCCGGATCTCGGCCGCCAGCCGCTCCTCGATCTCGGGCGTGAGGATCCCCGCCTCGACGAGTTGGCGACGGAAGATCGGCAGCGGATCGCGGGCTCGTTGGGCCTCCAGCTCCTCGGGCGAACGGTACTTCGTCTGCTGATCGTCCGAGGAGTGGGCCGTGAGGCGGGTCACCTTCGCCTCGATGAAGGTCCCGCCCTCGCCCCGCCGGGCCCGGTCGACCGCCTCGCGGGCGACCCGATAGCAGGCCACGACGTCCGTCCCGTCGACGACGACTCCCGGCATGTTGTAGCCGGCCGCCCGGACCGCGACGTCCTCGACGGCGCATTCCCTCGAGGCGGGGACGCTGATGGCGTAGCCGTTGTTCTCGACGACGAGGATCATCGGCAGCTTGTGGATGCCGACGAAGTTCAGGGCCTCGTGGACGTCGCCCTGGTTGCTCGCCCCCTCGCCCATGAAGGTCATCGCCACCTGGCCGGTCCGGCGGAGCTTCGCCGCCAGGGCGATCCCCGCCGCGTGGAGGATCTGGGTCCCGACCGGCGAGCTGACCGAGAGGATGTTGTGGGCCGGATGCCCGTAGTGGCCGGGCATCTGGCGCCCGCCCGAGGAGGGGTCGTTCGCCTTCGCGAACTGGGCGAGCATGATCTCGCGGGCGGTCATCCCGAAGGTCAGGCAGGTCGCGATGGAGCGATAGAAGGGGGCGATCCAGTCGTGGCCGCGCTGGAGGGCCCAGGTGACCCCGACCTGGGCGCCCTCGTGACCCTGACCGCTGATGACGAAGGGGATCCGACCGGCCCGGTTCAGGATCCACATCCGCTCGTCGAGGGCCCGCGCGAGAAGCACGATCCGATACATGGCGAGTAGATCGGCCTCGCTGAGCCCGGCCCACCGGCCGAGATCGCCGATCCTGCTCGTCCCTTCCGTCACGGCCATGGGACGCCTCCCGTACCCGGCGGCGCCGGCGGTGGGGTTGCTCGCTCCCCGCCTCGACCCGGTGCGTGCCCTGATCCTAGAAGTTGATCGCCCGTCCGTCCAGCGCCAGGGCCGCCTCCGCGACCACCTCGGAGAGGGTCGGATGGGGGTGGGTGGTCCCGCCGATCTCCCACGGCGTCGCCTCGAGTTCCAGGGCGAGGGACGCCTCGGCGATGAGGTCGGTGGCGTGGGGCCCGACGACGTGGACACCGAGGGTGTCGCCCGTCTCGGCATGGCCGATGACCTTGGCGAAGCCCTCGTACTCGCCGTAGATGACCGCCTTGGCCACGGCCTGGAAGGGGACCTTGCCGACCTTGATCGGGATCCCGCGCGCCTCGCACTCCTGCTGGGTCAGGCCGACCGAGGCGATCTCGGGTCGGCAGTAGGTGGCCCGCGGCTGGCGGACGTAGTCCATCTCGTGGACGTTCGGATCGCCGGCGATGGTGTGGGCGGCGATGATCCCCTCGTGGGCGGCCGTGTGGGCGAGGAGGAGGCCGCCGACGGCGTCACCGATGGCGTAGACGTGCGGCTCGCGGGTCCGCATCCGGCCGTCGACCTTGATGAAGCCCCGCTCCACCTCGACCCGGGTCGTCTCCAGACCGATGGCCTCGAGGTTCGCCTGCCGCCCGGTGGCGACGAGCATCGCCTCGGCCCGCAGCTCTTCGGCCGCTCCGCCCTCGGGGCCGACGGAGAGCCGGATGCCGTCCTCCGTCCGCTCGACGGCGGCCGGGTCGAAGCGGGCGTTCGTGACGACCCGGATCCCACGCTTCTCGAAGCTCCGCTGGAGGAGGCTCGAGACCTCGGCATCCTCGAGGGGCACGATCCGGGGCAGGTACTCGAGGAGGGTGACCGCAACGCCGAAGTCGTGGAAGAGGGAGGCGAACTCGACGCCCACGGCCCCGGCACCGACGATGACGATGGAGCTCGGCAGGCGGGTGAGCTGGAGACAGTGGTCGGAGGTGAGGATCCGCTCGCCATCCGGCTCGAGGCCGGGCAGGCTCTTCGGCCGGCTGCCGGTGGCGACGATGACGTCGGTCGCCTCGAGAACCCGCTCACCCCCGGCGCCCGGCGTCCCGTCCTCGCCGTGGAGGACGACCCGGACCCGGTTCGGCCCATCGAGGCGACCCCGACCGGCGACCCAGGTCACGCCGTACTTGCCGACGAGGGACCGCAGACCCGTCCACATCCGCTTCACGACGGCGTCGCGGCGGGCCGCGATCCGGGCGTAGTCGATGGCGAACTCGCCACCGAGCTCGACCCCGAAGTCGCGGGCGTGGCGGAGGCGATCGACGTAGGTCGCCGACTCGAGGAGGGCCTTCGTCGGGATGCAGCCTCGATGGAGACACGTCCCACCGATCTTGTCCTCGTCGACGAGGGCGACCTTGAGCCCCAGCTGGCTGGCCCGGAAGGCGGCGGCATAGCCGCCGGTCCCGGCGCCGAGGACGACGAGGTCGAAGGTGTTCGAGGAGCCGACAGCCATCGTGGGGGCCTTCCTTCTGCTGCGTCAGCCGTGGGTCCTTGAGGCGAGCGGAGACGAGGGGTCGACGCTGCGGCCGAGGCGGCGCCGGGTCGGGCCGCCGCCCGGCGGCTCGTCGGAGGGGTCGTTCCGCCGGCGATGGTAGGTCGGCTCGGGTCGGGCCGCAACCGGACGGGCGGCAGCCGAGCCCCGGGAACGCGCAGCGCCCGCCCGACGGTGTCGGGCGGGCGCCGTTGGCTCGCGCATCGGCCGAGCTCGGAGCGACCGAGCTCGGGCGGCGATCAGCCCCGCATGGAGCGGAAGCAGTCGCTGCAGTAGACGGGCTTGCCGTTCGTCGGGCGGAAGGGAACCTGGGCCGGCTGGCCGCAGTTCGAGCAGGTCGCGTCGAACATCTCGCGCGGCGCCCGATCACGCGAGCCGTAGTCGCCCCCGTAGCTGGAGCCGCCGTAGCCGCCGCCGCTCGACTGGCGGGCGGCCTTGCGGCTGGCGCGGCAGCTCGGGCAGCGACGCGGCTCGGAGAACCCGCGCTGCCCGTAGAAATCCTGCTCGCTCGAGGTGAAGGCGAAGGCCTGGCCGCAGTCGGCGCAGGTCAGCATCTTGTCGGCGTACATCAAACCAAAAACTCCTCTCAGCTCGCCGCGATCCCGACCGTTTCTCGCGACAACCGTGAGAGGAGTTCGAGGTCTGTGGCCGAGCGTCTGAAACCTGTTCCGCCGCGGCCCTGCCGCGAGGTGCCCGCTAAGTGTACGCCGCCGCCGCTGCTTTGCAAGGCCATCTTCGCTGCGCACCCCTGGGGCGATCGTCGGGGGCGGTCCGGGGGCTTCAGGGCCGGGCCCCCGTCACGCTCCGCCGCCTCGGGCCACCCGGACGAGGACGGCGACCGTGACCGCCACGAGGACGGCGATGGCGAGCGGCGTGTGAGTGACGAGCGAGCGGAGGTCGGCCGGCAGGACGGCCGTCGCCGCGGCCGCCGCCAGGACGGTGATTACGACCCCGCCGGCCACGAGAAGGACCTCGCGGACGCCCGCCTGCCGGGCCGACGGACCCGGCGGGCCGCCCACCTCCTCCGGCCGAGGAACCGCCGGCCTTCGATCCGGCGATCGCTCGTCAGCCACGGTCGGCCTCGGGCGGGATGCCGATGGGGGCGACGAGGACCCGACCGGCCAGGGCTGCGCCCCGCCGGGTCGCCAGCCCCAGCTTCGGCCGGTGGAAGGTGACGGTCACGTCCGCCTCGACGACGGGATCCGAGGGCTCGCCGGAGGTGAGATCGACGGCGGTCGGGGTGTCGACGCTGACGACCGGCACGCCCCGCCCCCGAGCCGCTCGGATCAGCTCCACGGCCGACCGGATCGGCTCGCGCAGGGGCCCTCGAACGCCCGTTCCGAGGAGCGCGTCGATGATGACCGCCGCCCGCTCGACGCCGTGGCCGAGGATCGCCACGTCGCGGGGCACGGCCGCGTGGAGTCGGGTCACCGCAGCCAGGGGGTCGAGGCGATCCCAGTTCCGGGCCGCGTCCGGCGTCCGCGGTCGAGCCTCCGTCGCCACCAGGGCGGCGACGACCGGGAGATCGAGGGCCGCCAGGCGGCGAGCCGCGACGAACCCGTCGCCGCCGTTGTTGCCGGGCCCGGCGAGGACGAGGACCGGACCCGAACCGAGCCGGCCGCGCTCCGCCGCCAGGGCGCGGGCCGCCGCCGCGACCGCCGTTCCGGCGTGCTCCATGAGGCGCATCCCCGGCACCCCGAGCGCCTGGGCGCGCCGGTCCGCGCCGGCCATCGCCTCGGCGCCGATGGGCGAACGGGCGGCGGCCGACGACCAACGCCGGGCGAGCCCGTCGAGGTCGAGGGCGAAGAGCTCCGGGTCGTCGGCCGGGAGCGGCACCTCGGCGCCCGATGGACGGCGGCGGCCAGGGAGGGTCGAACGGGACTCGGTCATCGGATGCTCCAAGCCTAGCGCGTTCCCTCGGCCGACCGACGGCCCGCCCGCCACGAGCCCTGGCCCCGAGCCGGACAGGGCCCTCGGGTCCTCATCACCCGATCGGCAGGCGAACGAGGGTGGCGTCAGCGCGGTGGCGCTCGACGAGCCCCTCGGCCTCCAGCGCCACGAGGGCGGCCTCGACCGCCTCGGCGCCGTGGGTGCCGATGGGCGGCTCGATCCGGACCCAGTCGTCGCCCGGCTCCGCCCGCAGCCGCTCCAGGATCCGACCTCGGAGCCAGCGCCGGGTCACCGGGAAGGGTCGCCTCCCCGGGGCTCGATCCACGGCCGGATCGCCGCCCCAGGACGCCGCCCGCTCCGCGACCCCGCGGCCGCCACCTGAACCTCGGCCGCCACCTGAACCTGGATCGACCCAGCCGACCCGACCGGTCCGACCGGCCCGACCGTCACCGGCGGCGTGCCCCTCCCGGAAGCGGCAGAGCCGAGCCAGCGGGCAGCGCTCGCAGCTCGGGATCGGTCGGCAGACGAGGGCGCCCAGATCCATGAGGGCGTACGTCCAGGCCGCCGGGTCGTCGGCCGCGGCGGCCAGCTCGTCGGCCAGCGCCTGGACCGACCGGCGCGGCGCCCGGCCCGCGGGGTCGAGGAGCCGAGCCAGGACCCGGCCGATGTTCGTGTCGACGGGTCCCACCGGCCGGCCGTAGGCGACGGCCGCGACCGCCCGGGCGGTGTAGGGCCCCACCCCGGGGAGCCGCTCCAGGTCGGCGGGGTCGTTGGGGACGACGCCGCCGAATTCGCCGACGACGATCCGCGCCGCCCGGTGGAGGGCGAGGGCCCGCCGGTTGTAGCCGAGGTTGCCCCAGGCCCGCAGGACGTCGGCCGGGCGGGCGGCGGCGAGGGCGCCGACGGAGGGAAACGTGGCCAGGAACGCCCGCCAAGCCGCCCCGACCCGCTCGATCTGGGTCTGGTGGGCCATGAGCTCGGCGACGAGGACGGCGTACGGGTCGCGCCGCTCGCGGACGGCCACCGGCCGCCGATTCTCGGCCGACCAGGCCAGGACCGCCCGCCGGATGGTGGCCGGATCGATCCGCGGTCCGCTCCGAAACGCGCGGTCGGGACCGCCCGCCGGACGGGAGCTCGAGCCCGCCGGTGCCCGGATGCCGAGCTTGGACTCCGGGACCTGGCGTCGCCCCTTCGTGCCCACGGGCCGGGAGCGTAGCAGCAGGCGATCCGGCCCGACGGCCAGGCCGGCGCTTCCCTACCCTGTCGGCGCGTGCCATGGAAGCCACCACAACGACCACCACGATGCCAGCCCCGCGCGCCGGAGCGCCCCTCCGGATCGGTGCCGCCTTCTGGCTCCAGCGGACCGACTGGCCGAGCCTCCGGGGCGCCCTCGCGGCCGCCGAAGCCGCCGGTTTCGACGACCTCTGGGTCGACGACCACCTCCTGAGCGACGAGGGCGAGCCCCGCGATCCGA
>DAOTYQ010000241.1:0-2532 GCA_034434735.1 Chloroflexota bacterium | reverse complement strand
AACGTCAACACCGTCTTCCAGAACTACGCCCTCTTCCCCCACCTGAGCGTCTACGACAACATCGCCTTCGGCCTCCGGCGTCGCGGGATCCCGGAGCGGGAGGTCCGGGAGCGGGTGACCGAGATGCTCCGGCTGGTCGAGCTCCCGGGTTACGAGAAGCGCCGCCCGAGCCAGCTCAGCGGCGGCCAGGCCCAGCGGGTCGCCCTGGCGCGAGCCCTCGTCAACCGGCCGGCCGTCCTCCTCCTCGACGAGCCGCTCGGGGCCCTCGACCTCAAGCTCCGCAAGCAGATGCAGGTCGAGCTCAAGCGGATCCAGCAGGAGGTCGGGATCACCTTCATCTACGTGACCCACGACCAGGAGGAGGCGATGACGATGTCGGACCGGATCGCGGTCATGAATCGCGGCCGGTACGAGCAGCTCGGCGATCCCGAGAGCCTCTACGAGCGGCCGGCCACCCGCTTCGTCGCCGGGTTCCTCGGCGTTAGCAACCTCCTGCCGGCCACCCTCGACGGGACGGTCGGCGACTACGCCGTCGCTCGCCTCCGAGACGACACCCGGGTCCGGATCCCCCGCGAGCTCGCGGCCGGCTTGCGGCGGGTCGAGGTCGGCGTCCGGCCCGAGAAGATTCGCCTCCGCGAGCCTGAGGAGCCGGTCCCCGACGGCCTCAACACCCTGAGCGGGGTCGTCCGCGATGCCTCGTATCTCGGCGTCTCGACGAGCTACATCGTCGAGGTCCGAGGCGGCGCCCGGCTCACCGTCTACGAACAGAACGTCGAGCGGGCGACCCGCTCCGAACTCTGGCGACCAGGCGAGGAGGTCCGGCTGAGCTGGTCGCCGGACCACACCTTCGTCGTCCCGACCGAGGAGGACGCCGAGCCGGAGTCCGACGTCGCCGAGCGGGCGATAGCCGGGTGACCCGCCGGCGCCGCCGCGCCGACGAGTCGACCCCGAGGAACAGGAGGAGGTCACGATGCAGGAGTCGATCATCAGCCGGCGGCGCTTCCTGGCCGGCACAGGTCTGGCCGGGTTCGGCGCCTTCCTCGCCGCCTGCGGCAGCCCGGGGACGGGGAGTCCGTCGCCATCGGGGGAGACCAGCCCGTCGGCGCCCGCCTCGGCGGCCCCTTCGACCGAGCCGTCCCCCGCCCCGTCGCTCTCGAGCGTCCTCAACTTCGCCAACTGGCCGCTCTACATCGACACCGACGAGAACGACCCGACGAAGCACAAGACCCTCGAGGACTTCAAGGCCGAGTACGGGGTCACGGTCAACTACTCGGAGGTCATCAACGACAACAACGAGTTCTTCGGGACGATCCGGGCACCCCTCGAGGCCGGCCAGGACACGGGCTGGGACATCGTCGTCCTGACCCAGTGGATGGCCGCCCGTCTCGTCCGCCTTGGCTGGCTCGAGAAGTTCGACCACTCGCACATGACGAACTTCCCGGCCAACCTCCTCGACGCCTACAAGGGCGCCGACTTCGACCCGAACAACGACTACCACGCCGTCTGGCAGGCCGGCATGACGGGTCTCGGCTACGACAGCGCCGTGACCGGCGAGCTGACGAGCGTGAACGCCTTCTGGGATGCCAAGTGGAAGGGCCGGGTGACGTACCTGTCCGAGATGCGCGACTGCGTCAGCTTCGCCCTCGCTCGCCTCGGCTACAGCAACGCCACGGTCACGAAGGAGCAGTTCGACGAAGCCATCGCCGAGCTCAAGAAGGCCGTCGACGCCGGGATCGTTCGGGCCTTCACCGGCAACGAGTACGCCGAGGACCTCGTCTCCGGCAACGTCGTCCTGGCCATGGCCTGGTCCGGCGACATCATCCAGAAGCAGCTCGAGCGGGAGTCGCTCCGCTTCTCGATCCCCCAGGAGGGCGGCGTCCTCTGGTACGACTGCATGCTCATCCCGAAGGGGGCGAAGAACAAGTACACGGCCGAGGTCTTCATCGACTTCGTCTACCGACCCGAGATCGCGGCTCAGATCGAGGCCTGGGTGAACTACATCTGCCCGGTCAAGGGGGCCCAGGAAGCGATCAAGGCCATCGACGAGGAACTGGCGACGAACGAGCTCATCTTCCCGACCGAGGCGACGTATTCGAAGGTCAGCGCCTTCCGGTCGCTCACCGAAGAGGAGGAGCGCTACTTCGACGATCAGTTCTCGAGCCTCATCGGCGCCTGACGGCGTCGGCGCGGCGACGGGAGTGCGGGAGCCGGAACGATGGGTGCCTTCCTCACCCGGCGGCGGGGCCTCGTCCCGTACCTCCTGCTGGCGCCCGGCCTCCTCTGGCTGGCGGCCTTCTACGTCTACCCCGCCTTCCAGATGTTCATCAGCTCGTTCTGGTCGGGCACCCTGGAGACCGGCTTCCGCTTCTCCCTCGACAACTGGCGGACGTATCCGGCTGCCATCGAGCGTTACGCCGAGCAGTTCGGCCGCTCGATCCTCTACGCCACGGCGGCGACGATCCTGACCTTCCTCATCGCCTACCCCCTCGCCTACACCATCGCCTTCCGGGGCGGGCGGGCGAAGAACCTCCT
>DAOTYQ010000240.1:0-5729 GCA_034434735.1 Chloroflexota bacterium | reverse complement strand
CGCCCTTGGAGGCCGCCTGGCTCGTTGGCCCGCGGTCGCGAGGAGCTGATCGGTGGATACATGGCGACCACCCGGGCCGCGGCCGCTCGGCCGAGGAGGAGCCTATGGCCGACCGCTAGTTAGGGCCCGCCGCTCACTCCACGCGTCTACCAGCCTGGCCCGGGGGCAGGCCCAGGGGAGGGTCCCAATGCCTCGACCACGCCATCGAGCTCCTTCGACGAGCCGCTGGGCGATCGCCCTTTCCGCGCTCGCTCTCCTCGGTCTCCTCGCCCTCGCGGGCGCAGCGAGTGCTGCCCCGCTCGCCGGCGCCATCTTCACCACGACCCCCGACGGAACTATCGTCAACGAAAACGTCCGCTACGAGGACAAGCGCGACGTCTACCTCGACGGCGGACCGCCACCGAACGCCCCGGCCTGGGCGGCCGGGCTGCCCGACGGCATCTACGTCTTCCAGGTCACCGACCCCTCCGGGAAGTTCCTCCTCTCCGAAGACCCGGCCAAGTGTCGGCTCGTCCGCGTGGCCGGCGGGGTCATCGTCGCGCGAGTCGACCCCACGAGCCTCGGTCTCACCTCGACCTGGACGCGGAACGGCAGCACGTTCCCCTGCCATGTCGACGATAACCCGCCCCATCCGACCGATCCGGGCGTCCGCGGGGCGAGCGGCCGCCACGACACGAACGTCGATGCCGACCACGGCGCCGACGCCGGGGCCATCGTCGTCCAGCTCATGCCCTACGGGACGACCCCGAACCCCGGTGGGGTCTACAAGGCCTGGCTGACGCCCCTCGCCACCTACCAGGCCAAGGGCGGCGGCCTGTCGACGGTGCCGGCCAAGCTTCCGGTCGGGCAGCAGAAGCCGCAGCGCTGCCCGGACTTCTGTGCC
Organism: Chloroflexota bacterium; assembly: GCA_034434735.1. Taxonomy (GTDB): domain Bacteria; phylum Chloroflexota; class Limnocylindria; order Limnocylindrales; family CSP1-4; genus BPIH01. The sequence continues at coordinate 4,846 of DAOTYQ010000240.1, read as the reverse complement.
GCGGCCGATCCCGGGTTCGGCCCGCCCCACGACCAGGTGAAGACGGACAACTTCAAGGTTCGAGCCGCCTTCGTCCCGCCCGAGATCACGGTCCGCAAGTTCCACGACCTCGACGGCGACGGCATCTGGGATCCCGGTGAGCCCGAAATCGGCGTCGATCAGTGCGTCGACCCCGCCACGGGCAACCTCATCGCCTGCCGCGGCGGCTGGCCCTACGAGTTCACCGAGCCGGTCAACGGCAGCACGGTGAAGAACACGTTCTTCACCCCCCGCACCCACGTGGCCGCGGTTCCCGGGACGTACACGGCCTGCGAAGCGCACCTGACGGGCTGGACCCAGAGCGCCAGCTACCGGGACGGCGTCGCCGTGGCCGGTCCGAGTCAGTGCGTCTCCGTGACCGTGGCGGGCACCTCCGGGGAACGCCACGAGATCGTCTTCGGGAACTTCCGGCCCGGCGAGAAGAGCGGCCAGAAGCGAAACGCCGTGAGCGGCGCCGGCGTCGAGGGCTGGGCCATCCATCTCTTCGGGACGACGAACATGGGGGCGGCCGTTCACCTGACGACGACGACCGACGCCACCGGGGCCTACCGCTTCACGGGCCTGGCCCCCGGCAGCTACACCGTCTGCGAGGAGTCCCGGCCCGGCTGGACGCAGGTGACGCCGTCGTCGGGAGCAGACTGCACGACCCACACCGACGGCGGCACGTTCACGCCGGCGCCCGTCGGCTACGCCTTCACCCTCACCTCAGGAGAGGTCCACAGCGGCAACGACTTCGTGAATCGCCCGCCGCAGGGCTGCACGCCCGGCTTCTGGAAGACCCACTCCCAGTACGGGCCGGCCGCCGGCAACCACTGGCCGCCGACGGGCTTCAACCCCGACCAGGCGGTGAGCTCGGTCTTCTCACGGGCAGGCAGCGCGCCCTACGCGAGCCTCGGCTCGGCCACCCTCCTCCAGGGTCTCGCCTTCCAGGGCGGGAGCGATCTCGTCGGCAAGGCCGAGATCCTGCTCCGGGCGGCCATCGCGGCGGTCCTCAATGCCGCCCATCCCGACATCTCCTACCCGTACAGCGTCCCCCAGATCCAGAGTTGGGTGAACGGCGCCCTCGACAGTCAGAACGAGGGCGCCATCGTGACGTTGGCCGGCCAGCTCGACGCCGCCAACAACCTCGGCTGCCCCATCGGCGGGCCGACGGACTAGCGGCCGTTGCGGGAACGGGCCTGGCGCCCGTTCTGACGCCTGGCTCGTCCCCGCAGATTGCTCAGGCGAGCGTCCCGCCGGGCTCGAGCTCGTGGACGGTGACGTCGGTCAGGCCGCGGGCGGCGAGCTCGGCCCGCAGCTCCGTCGGCGTCCCGGCCAGGATCGGGAAGGTGCCGTAGTGGATCGGCAGGACGTGCTTCACCCCGAGGAGCTCGACGGCCAGGGCCGCTTCCCGTGGTCCCATCGTGTAGTGGCCGCCGATCGGGAGGATCGCCAGCTCCGGCCGATAGAGCTCGCCGATGAGCCGCATGTCGCCGAAGACGTTCGTGTCGCCGGCGTGGTAGAAGCGGAACCCGTTCTCAGCCTCGACGACGAAGCCGGCCGGCTCGCCGAGGTAGAGCGGGACAGCGCCCGCCCCGTACCAGTCGCCGGCCGAGTGGTCGGCGCTCGTCATCGTCACCCGCAGTCCGGCGGCCTCGACGGTCCCGCCCTTGTTCATGCCAACGATCCGCTCGGCACCCTCGGGACACTCGCGGCTCGCCCAGAGCGAGCACTCGTGGATGGTCGGCCAGACCGGCCCCAGGCGACGGAAGAGCTCGACGGCGTCGCCCAGATGGTCGCCGTGGCCATGGGTGACGAGGAGGACGTCGCAGCGCTCGACGGCCGAGGCGGGCTTCGGGCTCTTGGGGTTACCGAACCAGGGGTCGATGAGGACGGTCCGTCCGCCGGGCGTCCGGACCTCAATGCAGGCGTGGCCGTACCAGGTGAAAGACGTGTCGCGACCGAGACTCATGCTGCACCTCCGGGCGACATCGTAGTCGTCTCGGCCGCCGTCGGGGCGCCCTACACTGTTCGCCCGTGCCCGCCGAGCAGATCGCGTCGAACCTCGCCTTCGTTAACTGGACCGTCCTCGTCAGCCTTGCTGCCGGCAGCCTCGCCGCTGTCGTCCTCCTCCGCCGCCGGACGACGGCGACCCGCGGCTACCTCGTCTTCACGGCGGCCTGCGCGGCCGTTTTCGGGATCCTGGCCTGGCTCGCCGACGGGGCACTCCCGGAGACCATCGTCGGCTCGCCGGTCCTCGTCGATCCGAGCTGGGACGGGCCCCGGCGGGGCGCCGTCGCCGTCCTCGCCGCCGCCGCCGGGATCGTCGCCGTCGCCGTCGCCCGGGGCGCGACCCTCGAGCGGCTCGGACCGCTCGCCGCCGCCGCCGGCCCCGTCGTCCTGGCCGCTGCGGCCGCCGGCTGGGGCGATTCGCCCCTGGGGAGCGTCCTACTCTTCGCGGAGCTCCTCCTCCTCGCCGCCGCGACGGGCGGCGTCTTCGCGGCCATGGTCCTCGCCCACTGGTACCTCGTCACGCCGCGGCTCCCCGAGGGCCCGCTCGTGCTCCTCGCCCGCTGGCTCGTCGGGATCGTCGGCGCCCAGCTCGGCCTCTTCGCCGTCGCCGCTGGCCTCGGTCTCGGCGCGCCGGGGAGTCCCGCCGTCGCGGCCGGGTTCGGGGTCCTGACCGGCCCGTGGGCGCTCTTCGCCTGGCTGCGGCTCGGGGTCGGCCTCCTCTTCTCCTTCGTCCTCGTCTGGGCCGCCCTCCAGACGGCCCGGACTCGGTCGATGGAATCGGCGACGGGGCTCCTCTACATCGGCGTCGGGACCATCGCAGCGGGTACGATCCTCGCTGCCGGCTGCTACTTCGGTGGCGGGCTCATCCTGTGAAGTGCAGGATGGCGCGGCCCGGCCCCGAAACCGAGAGGAGGCCGGAGAGGTGGAACATCTCGCTGGACCGATGACGGGGATCCGCGTTCGGGTGCGACTCTTCGCCACCCAGCGTGAGCAGGCTGGCAGCCGCTCGGTCGAGCTCGAGCTGGCCCAAGGGGCGACCATCGAGGACGCCTGGGCGGCCCTCGTCGCCCGGTTCCCGGTCCTGGCCCCCGGGCGCCCGAGCGTCCGGTTCGCCCGGAACGGGGCCTACGCCGGCCCCGAGGCGGTCCTCGCCGACGGCGACGAGGTGGCCGTCATCCCCCCGGTGAGCGGCGGCGAGATCGCCTCCGAGCGGCGCCGGATCCTCGAGCTGCGGGCCGCCCCCTTCGAGCCCGGGATCCTCGAGGCCCTCGCCGGGCGGCTTGCCACCGAAGGCGATGGAGCGGTCGTCGCCTTCCTCGGTCGGACGCGGGTCAGCCCCGGGACGCCCGCCCCCGGCCAGGAGGCCGAGGCGGCGCGCCACGCCGGGCGGCGGGTCGTTGGCCTCGAGTACGAGACCCACGAGTCGATGGCCCTCGCCGTCCTGGAGGCCATCGCCGACGAGGTTGCCGAGCGGTTCGGCGTCGAGCGGCTGGCCATCGTCCATCGGGTCGGCTCGGTTCCCCTCGGCGAGCCGTCGGTCGCCGTCGTCGCCGTGGCCGCCCACCGCGACGCGGCCTTCGCGGCAGCCCGCTACGCCATCGACGAGACGAAGGCGAGGGCGCCGATCTGGAAGGCGGAGCATTTCGCCGACGGCCACGTTTGGATCGGCGAGCCGGCCCGAGAGGGACCGCCGCCACGCCCCGCGCCGTGAGCCTCGCCGGCCTCGACCGCTTAGCGACCCTCGCCGACGAGCTGGCGACCGACTGGGCGGTCCGCGGGCGGGCCCGGACGACGGCGGGTTGCGAGCGGGCCCTCCTTCGCCTCTTCGGCGTCGACGGGCTCGATCGGGCCGGCAGGCCGCTGGCCTGGTCGGTGGTCGAGCGCTACACGGGCACGGCCCTCGAGCGACTCGCCGCCGGCGTCGGCCTTCCCTTCGCTATCGCCCTGCTCGAGTACGACGCCGAGCCACAGGACCTCGCCCTCGACGTCGCGGCGGGGATCGTCGATCTCGCCTTCGAGGGTCGCCTCCTCGACGAGCCCGACCGGCGGGCGAGCGCCGAGGCGGAGGCGAAGCGACTCCTGGAAGCCGCGCTCGAGCGGATCGACGCGAACCGGACGGCCCGGGCTGAGCTCCGGTCGGTCCTCGGCGACACCGAACGGCCACGGCTCGGGACGATCCTCGACGTCGCCACGGCGGTCGAGGCGCGGCGTTTCGGGCCGGCCCTTGCCCGGGCTGGGGCGGATGTCGTCTTCGTGGCGACGCCGTCGGGGCGCGAGCTCGTCGAGCGCCTCAGCGTCGCCGGCCTCGAGGTCGTCCGCTGGGAGCCGCCACCGGCCGGCCAGGGCGCCGGTCGGGGGGATTCGGTGGCCGGGAGTACCACTACCGAGCCGCCAGCGCCGGCGGGGAGTCAGCGTGGGCTCGCCGTCCTCCGGCGCGCCCTCGACGAGGCGGCCGCCGAGCGAGGCGCCTACGTCCGCATCGCGACCTCCGCGCCTGCCCTCGGGGCGCCCGAGCAGGCCGTCGTGGCGGTCCTCGAGCGGGTCGACCTCGTCGTCGCGGACCCCTTCCGGGAGATCGTCGACGAGGGCGTCGACCCGATCCGGGCGATCGCCGACCATGTCTTCGCCCATCGGCTCGTCCGCCGGAGCGGTGCGCAGCTCGTCGTCGGCCCGGGGCCGCTCGTCATCGGGCCGGATCTCGCCACCGGGCGGCCCTCGGACGCGGCCGCCCGGCTGGGACGGGCGGTCGCCCTCGTGGCTGTGGCGGTCGGCCTGGCCCGTCGGGCGGGGTTGGCGCCGGGTGACGTCGTCGTCG
>DAOTYQ010000239.1:0-4389 GCA_034434735.1 Chloroflexota bacterium | reverse complement strand
CTTTGCCCTGGCCGTCCGCCTGGAGGAGCGACTGGCCCGGGTGGCCCTCCTCCGGGACCGGAGTCGGACGGCGGTGACGGTGGGGGCCCTCGTCGTCGGGCTGGCGATGATCGTCGCCCTCGGCGTCGTCGCCGCCGAAGCCCGTCGGGCGGCGGCGGCGTGGATCGAGGGGGTCGTGCCGGGCGACCTCGTCCTCACCTCGGTCCGCCCGGTCGCCCTCGACGAGCCGGCCGTCGAGGAGCTCCGGGCGCTGCCCGCCGTCGCCCGGCTCAGTCCCATCGCCAGCTTCGACGTCGCCGCCTTCGGGTATCGCCTCGCCGCCGCCGCCGTCGTCGGCTCGGAATTCCTCGCCGACGGTCGGCTCCGGGTCGTCGCCGGGCCGGATCGGGCGGAGGCGCTCCCGGCCATCGACACCGGACCGGCCGTTCTCGTGCCGCGGGCGGTGGCCGATCGCCTCGGCCTGCGGCCGGGGAGCGAGCTGCTGATCAGCCTCGGTGCCGGTCGGAGCGTCGTGCTCCGGGTGGCGGCGATCGTCGAGCGCTCCCTGCCGGGGCGGGCCGGCGAGGCGATCCTCGTGGGCTGGCCGACGGCCCGCGCCGAGTTCGGGGTCGAGGGCGCGGACGCCTTCGCCGTCCGACTCGTCCCCGGGGTGACGGAGGCGGACCGGGCCGCCGTGGAGCGGACGGCCCGCGAGGTCGCCCTCGAGCCGAGCTCCATCGAACGGGTCCACGGGGCGATCGCCGACGCCCTCGACCGGGTCTTCGGGCTCTTCGACGGCCTGGCCGTCGTCGCCGTCGTCGTGGCCGGGCTCGGGATCGTCAACACCCTGGCCATGAGCGTCTTCGAGCGGACCCGCGAGCTCGGCATCCTCCGGGCCCTCGGGATGACCCGCCGTCGTCTCTGGCGGACGGTGCTCGTGGAGGCCGGGATCCTGGGGTTGGTGGGCTCGCTCCTCGGGGTCGCGGCGGGGCTCGCCGCGGGCTTCCTCATGGTCGAGCTGGCGCGGGGTCCCGGGGACGGTGGTTGGGCGCCGGCCGTGCCGTGGCTCGTCGTGGTCCTGGCGGGCTGTTTCGGGGTCCTCGTCGCGGTCCTCGCCGCCGCCTATCCAGCTCGCCTGGCGAGCCGGACTTCCATCGTGGCGGCGCTGGCCCACGAGTGAGGTTGGCGGCCGCGGCAGTCGTCCCCGCCAGAGCTGGTCAGATTCTTACCGGGTGATCGCGCCCGGGCCAGGCGAGAGGTCCGGCAGGCGTTCGGCCCCGCCCCGAACCGAGATCCGGATTCGACCGCGGCCTCCGCCCCGAGCCGAGCCGAGCTGGCCAGATTCTCGTGTCGTGAACGCTCCGGGCCCGCTCGGCGCGTCCGGGTCCCGATCGGGCGGCTCGCCACGCTCAGGAGCGCCCGGCTCGTCCCCTCGCACCGGGCACGATCCGGCCAGTTGCGTCACCGGGCGTTCGACTGGCCGGGATCTCGCCATCCCGACCCGCTCGGAACAGCCCGACGCTCGCCGTTGCGCTCACCGGGTGACGCATTCGCCCGTCCGACCCCGATAACGTTCACCGGGTGAACGCGGCTCGCCACGGCCTGCCACCTGGCCGGGCCAACGCCCGCGCCAACGTTCGCCAGGTGAGCATGTGACATGGTTCCGGGCGCGACCGGGCGATCGGGGGCGCGACGGGGCGATCGGGGGCGGGGCGAGACGCTCACGGGCGGGCGCTCGGAGCCCGACTGTCGCCTCGGACAGCTCCGAGCGCGGCAATCGAACACATACCCTCCGCCCCGGCGAACGCTGGGGACGTGTATCCTGGCGCCGGCCGTGGAAACGGATGAAGGGGCGATCCACACGATGAACGGCGGCACGATGAACGGCGGGCCTCCGATCGTCGCCCAGGGGCTCGGGCATCGGTACCGGCGCCGGTCGCCCGGGGCTCTCCGGGGGGTCGACCTCGAGATCCCAGCCGGCTCGATCGTCGCCCTCGTCGGGCCGAACGGAGCGGGGAAATCGACCTTCATCCGGCTCTGCCTCGGCTTCGAGGTCCCCGACGAGGGAACGGTCCGGGTCTTCGGCTGGACGCCCCATCGGGATCGGACTCGGGCCGTCGGCGCCATCGGCTACGTCCCGCAGTCGATCTCGCTCTGGCGCGGGCTGACCGTCGACGAGCACTTCAGCCTCGCCCGGGCCGCCCGCCCGTCGTTCGACGTCGCCTACGCGCGGCGCCTCGTCGGCTCGGTTGGCATCGAGCCGCGAGCCGTCGTCCAGGAGCTGTCCGGGGGCCAGCAGGCGCAGGTCGCCCTCGCCCTGGCCCTGGCCAGTCGAGCACCGCTCCTCCTCCTCGACGAGCCCCTCGCCGGCCTCGATCCGCTCGCCCGCCGGGACTTTCTCGTCATGCTCCGAGAGCACACGCGCCGCGAAGGCGAGAGCTGGGCCCCGGTCGACGGGGCGAGCGCTGAGTCGTGCCTCGGCCCGATGCGGGCCTGGAACGAGCTCATGATCGCCGAGGGCGACAAGTTCGTGGCGATCATGGCCCTCCTCCCCTTCGTCGCCGGCCTCCTCGCCGCCGGCCCCATCGTCGCCCGCGAGTGCGAGGACGGGACGGCGCGACTGGCGTGGTGGCTCTACCCGTCGCGGCGCCGCTGGCTTCTGGCAGAGATCGGGCCGGTCCTCGCGCTCGTCCTGCCGGCGACGGCCGTGGCCGCGGTCGTCGCGACCCAGATCGCCGACCTGCGAGCTCTCGGTCTCGGGCTGCCGGCGGCGCCCGAGAGGCGCTTCACGGTCCGCTCGCCGTGGCACGGGCGGTTGCCGCCGTCGGGCTCGGCCTCCTGGTCGGGGCCCTCCTCCAGCGGGTGGTGCCTGCTCTCGTCGTCGGTGCGTTGCTCTGCTGGGCCCTCGCCGTCGCCGTCGGGCCGATCCAGAACCGATGGCTGCTGACCCAGGAGTCGGTGCCCCTCGCTGAGGGCCACCGGGGGTTCGTCACCGGTTGGGGGTGGACGGCACCCGACGGGGCGGTCCTGGGCAACGAAGCAGCGATGGCCCTCGTGCCCGAGTCGGTCTCGAAGCTCGACGTCGACGATCCGCAGCGGTCCCAGGGCTCCGCCTGGCTCGCCGAGCGAGGTTACCGCCTGACCACCCTTGGCGTACCCGACGACTTCGTCACCGCCGGCTGGGCCCCCTACGAGGGGATCTTGTTCTTGAGCGCGGGCCTCCTCGCCTTCGGCGGCTCGCTCGTGCTCGTCGAGCGGATCCGCCCCAGGTAGCGGGGCGGGGCCAGGATCAGGTCCGGACGGCTGCCGGACGGCTGCGGCTCGCGTCGCCGTCGCGCCGCCGGCGAGTCGATGGCCCTCGGATTGGTAGACTCGCATCCGTCGAGCCGGTGGGCTGCGGCTCGGGGGAGGAGCCGTCCGGTCCGCCGTCGGCCCAGTCGACATCGACCGTCTGCTCGCCGGCCGCGTCGAGCGGCGGCGAAGAGGAGGAACCATTCGCCGCATGACGATCTCCGTTCCATCCCTCCAGCGCGTCCCCGCCGCCGAGCGTGGGCTGACCATCGCCGACTTCCTCGTCCCCGTCCGGGTCGCCGAGCGGATCGGGCCCGCGGCGCGCCACGCGGCGCTCGTCGTCGCCGGCGCCCTGCTCGTCGCCCTCGCCGCCCAGGTGCGGATCGACCTGCCGGACAACCCCGTCCCGATCACCGGCCAGACCTTCGGGGTCCTCCTCGTCGGCGGCGCCCTCGGCTTCCGGCGGGGTGGCCTCGCCCTCGCCCTCTACGTGCTGATGGGCTTCTTCCTGCCCGTCTTCGCGGGGGGCGCCTCGGGTCTGAACCGGATCATCGGTTTCGACGAGGGCCGCCTCGTCCTCGGCGCGACGGGTGGCTATCTCCTCGGCTTCGTCGTCGCCGGCGCCCTCGTCGGCCGCCTCGCCGAGCTCGGCTGGGACCGGCGGCTCCTCGGCGCGGTGGTGGCGATGGCCGTCGGAAACGTCGTCATCTACCTCTTCGGCGTCCCGTGGCTCATGGCTGCGACGGGAATGGCGCTCGACGAGGCGATCGCCAAGGGCGTCGTCCCCTTCCTGGTCGGCGACGCCATCAAGCTCGGCCTCGCCGGGGCTGCCTTCCCGGCGGCCTGGTGGGTCGTGGGTCGGCTGCCGGAGGAGCGCTGACGGGACGCGCGCTGAGGCACGAGGCGCCGAGGCGAGGCGCGCTGACGGGCGGAGCGCTCACAGGGTATGAGGCGCCGCCGACCGACCCGGGCAGCGGCGACGGTTGGTACGGCCCGGAGAGCGAGGCCTGGCGTCTCAATCGGGAAGCCATCCTCCTCCTTGGGGCGGGACCGCGGGCCCTCCTCCTCCAGATCGCCCACCCCCTGGTTGCCGAGGGGGTCGCGGCCCATTCCACGTTC
>DAOTYQ010000238.1:0-3171 GCA_034434735.1 Chloroflexota bacterium | reverse complement strand
GCCAGCTCCTCTTCGGAGAGGACGAGCCGTTGGCGATCGAGAACGTCGGAAACGGGCACGAACGTCGCTGCTGGAAAGGCGCTCTGTAACTCAGTGAGGAACCGAACGGGAAGCGTCGCGTCCTCGTACCCAAGCCGACCGCCGAGAAGGCCTCGCTCGCCGAGGACGTCGCGGAGATGGACGAGGAGCGACGCGAGTGGTGGACGCGGGTTGTCGTACTCGGGCTTCGGGTTGTAGTCCCAGTAGGTCCGGAGGTCCCTGATCCAGCTCTGCCGGCTGACGTGCTCGATCTCGATGATCGAGATCACCATGGCTGGCTCCCCCTCCGCCGGAATGACCGTCACCATCGGCCGCCCGAACGGGTGGATCGGTGCGCCTGACAGGTAATAGCTGTTGGGGTACGAGGTCGCCAGCACGGCGTCGATGCCCAAGCGCTGCATCGCGTCTCGGAGGACGCCCGTGCGCCGGAGGAGTTCGCTTCGGCTGAAGATGGCGAGTCGCTCGGTGTCAGCGAGCTCGCGACCGCCGGCGGAGGCGTCGCCCCCACTCATGCGGAGATCTCCCCGGTCGGGCCAAAGCTTCGGTCGAATCGGAAGGGCTCCAAAAGCCCACTCCGGCGGCCAGCCACGAGATCGGCGAGGAGGGACCCGAGGGCAGGCGCGAGCTTGAAGCCGTGGCCGCTCGTACCGGCCGCGACGTAGAGACCCTCGATACCCGGGACTGCGTCGACGATGGGGAAATGATCGGGCGACATGTCGTAGATCGACGCGTAGCCTGGCCGAATGCCCAAACCATCGAGGGCCGGGATGCGGCGGGTCGCCCGCTCGACGTGCTCCGCGCTCTCCTCGACGGAGACCGTCGGATCGGCGAGGTCGGCGTCACCCAGCTCGGCGGGCCCTACCGGCAGCGTCAGGCTCGTCGGGCCGCCGAGGAGGACGAGCGACTCGCCCTCGGGGCGCGCATAGTAGCGATTGAGGCGGTCGGAGAAGACGCACGGAACGAACGACCGGGCCCGATCGGGCGCCGAGAGAAGGGTCACCGCATGTCGCTCCGGGCAGGTCGGCAGATCGATCCCAGCGGTGGCAAGGAGCTCCTTGCTCCAGGGACCAGCCGCCACGACGATCCGGTTGGCGGCGAGTCGCGATCCATCGACGAGCTCGATCCCCCGGGCCCGTCCGTCCTCGACGAGCAGGCGACCGACAGCGGTATTCGTCCTGATCTCGGCCCCGAGCCGCCGCGCGGCCTCGCAAAAGCCGAGCGTCGTCCCGACCGGATCCGCGTACCCGGACCGAGGCTCCCAAACACCCAAGGCGATCCCATCCAGCCGGACGCCAGGGATCCGCTCGCCGACCTCCCGCGGGCTACACGTCTCGATCGGCTCCCCACGGCCGACGAGCCGGCGGACGTTCGCCTCGAAGATCGGAGCGTCGTCGGCAGCGACCGCGTAGAGCACCCCGACCCGCATGAACCCATTGTCGCCGCCGACCTCGTCGGCGAAGCGGTCCATGACTTGCCAGCTCAGCCAGGCGATCTCGGCGAGCTCGGGCGTCACGTAATGGAGCCGGACGTTGCCCGACGACCGACCAGTCGGGCCGGAGGCCAAGCTGGTCCGTTCCACGAGCATCGCCTCGATCCCGAGCTTGGCGAGGTGGAAGAGGACGCTGGCGCCGTAAACGCCTCCACCGACGACGACAACGTCGCACGACTTCCTTGCATCTGCCATGTGAGCCAGCTCCGTCTTCACCTGTCGCTCGAGGCCGGGCCGGCGGGCGGCGCCTCCGGCTCGAGTGCTATGATACAGCTTGTCTGATGGGTAGTCGCGAAGATTTGGCCGCGGATCTCCGACTCGTTCTCGCCCGATGATCCTTCCCCTGTCTGACCATTCGCCGCTCGACCAGCTCGACAGCTAGGAGGAGCAGGATGGACTTTCCGGCGCTCGCCAAGCTTTACGAACACTGGGTCGACACGCCCGGCTGGAGGTTGGAGCCGGATTTCCCCCGACAGGAGTACGACCTTCGGGTGCAGCGCGCACGAGACCGGATGGCTGCCGCTGACCTCGACGCCCTCGTCATCACGACGAACCTCGTCGGCCGCTGGTTCACGAGTGTCCGGGAGCCGCACGAGTGGCACGATCTCTGCCAGGCCCGGTTTGCCATGTACGTCCTCACCCAGGAACGGGATGTGCTCTTCATGACCCCCTCGGCCGGCGGGGAGCACTTCAACACGACGCGCCGCTCGACGCACGTGTCAGAGATTCGCGCCATCGTCGAACGGGCCACGCCGCCGCGCGTCGAAATCTGGGCGCTCGAGCAACTCCCAGGGATCTTCGCCGAGCTCGGCCTCGAGGAGGCACGCATCGGCTTCGAGCTCGGTGATTGCATGACCCTCGGGATGAGCTTCCTGGATTTCTGTCGGCTCAAGGACCTGATGCCGAAAGCGGACCTGGTCGATGGATCGCCCGTGATCCGTTGGCTCATGAGCGTCCTGACCCCGTGGGAGCTCGAGAACCTTCGGACCGCCTGCGAAGCGGCCGTCTGGATCCACGAGCGCGTCCCCGAAATCCTGCGGCCGGGAATGACGGAGCGCGAGTTCCTCCATCGACTGAACCACCGTGTCACGGAGCAGTACCGACCTCCGTTCGAGTACCACCCCACCGGAGCGTGGGACGTGCGGAATGCGAGCGCTCCGGAGACCTCGAATAGCTTCCACGCCGTCGTCACCGACCGACCGTTCATGGCCGGCGATGTCATCATGCGTGGCTACTCGGGAATTGCATATCGAGGCTACGCAGCCGACATCGACCGGGTCTGGGTCGTCGGCGAGCCGACGCCAGAGGTCCGAGATCTGTACCGCCTGACCTGGGAATGCAACCGCGCCATGGCCGAGACGCTCAGACCGGGGATCACCTGCGCCGACGTCTACGAGGCGGGAGCACGGGTCGAACAGCGCTGGGGGCGGCCGCCCCGCGGCACGGGCCGGACGGGTCACGGCTACAGGAACACCGGTTCTCTGTCCGTGCACCCGGACAACACGACGGTCCTGGAGCCCGGGATGGTCATCTCCGTCGAACCGATGTTCCCGACGATCCACGGCTTCTTCGACCTCGAGGACCAGTACGTGATCACCGAGGATGGCGCCCTCTGCCTCCACACGCCGGCACCCGAGGACGTG
>DAOTYQ010000237.1:0-7515 GCA_034434735.1 Chloroflexota bacterium | reverse complement strand
CGCCTACGGGAACCGCCAGAGGATCGAGCCCGTGTAGCAGTGCCCGAGGTAGCGACAGAGCCCGCCGGTCAGGTCCCACTGGCGCCCGGCGACGTACGGGCCGCGATCGACGACGGGAACCGTGGCGGTCCGGCCGTTGGCCGGGTTGCGGAAGGTGACGAGGGTGCCACAGGGGAGCGTCCGGTGGGCGACGCCGCGCAGGGTTTCGGTGAGGGCGTAGCCGCAGGCCGTCCGCTGCCCGTAGAAGCCGGGGCCGTACCAGCTGACGTTCCGGTCGAGCCGCCAGACGTTCTTCAGGATCGAGCCGACCGGCGCCGTCGGGCTGGGGATCTGCGGGCGCTCGAGCGTCGGGGATGGTTCGACGACCGGCTCGCGGAGTTCCGCACCGGTATCGAGCGTCCCGGCGGCACGTCGCGCCGGATCGAGGCTTGGCTGGGACACCGTCCCGGGCGCGGGCACGTCGAGGGCGACGGCCCGAAAGAGTTCGGCGGCGATGGTCGGCGTGCCCGCTGGGGTTCGGGAGCCGACGGGGCCCGGGACGGCGACCGAGATCGCCACGAGGATGCCGAGCAGCCAGGTGGCGACCGTCCGTCTTGGTCGCACGTCGGCCGCATGATACACGACGCTGCCATTCGTGCAAGTTTCAGGGGAATCGTGGATGTTGCAGTCTCGAGCCGGTCCCGAGCCGATCTCGGGCCGGTCCCGCGCGCCAACGGCAGCCGCCGCCCGACGGCGCCGCCCGGGAGACCCGGCTTCTTCTCGTTTACGCCTGTGGGGAGTGAGCGAGGAAATCGAGCGCGGTTTTCGGCAGCTGCCCGAGCGTGGCCGCGGACCGGACCGGCCCCGAACTGGTCGCGGTACTCCCCGGGCGAGTAGACGAGAAGAACGATCTTCTCTTCCACTCTCCGGGAGAGTAAACGCGATCGTTCCGGTGCCTCGAGGGACCGGCGCACTCCCACTGTGAGTAGGCGCACTGGTTCGGGCCGACGGTGGCGGTTGCACGGCGCCACCCACCGCGCGCACGACGGTTCGAAGCACCGCGAAACCGGCCCCCTCACCCTCGGCCGGTACACTCGCTGCGATGCCCCGACCGCCACACCTCCCCCGTCACGCCTCGGGCGGCACCCTCGCCCGAGGCGACCCCGCAGCTGCCGCCCCCGCGGCCGGGTTGGCGGCGGGTTCGCGTGCGTCGGGGGCGCCAGCCGCCCACGACCTCCACACCCGCCGCGCCGCCCGCCTCGCCCGCCTCCCCGACCTCGTCGCCCACCGGATCCTCGTCCTCGACGGCGCCATGGGGACGATGCTCCAGGCCCACCGCCTCAGCGAGGCCGACTTCCGCGGCGAACGCTTCGCCGACCACCCCCACGACCTCCGGGGCGACAACGATCTCCTCGTCCTCACCCGCCCGGACATCGTCGCCGCCGTCCACCGTGCCTACCTCGAGGCCGGGGCCGACATCATCGAGACGAACACCTTCAACGCGAACCGCATCAGCCAAGCCGACTACGGCCTCACCCACCTCGCCCGCGAGCTGAACGAATCCGCCGCCAGCCTCGCCCGCGCCGCGGCCGACGAGGCCGAGGCCGCCGACCCCGCCTGCCCCCGCTACGTCGCCGGCGCCATCGGCCCGACGAACAAGACCGCCTCGCTCAGCCCCGACGTGGCCGACCCCGCCGCCCGAAACGTCACCTTCGAGGCCCTCGTCGAGGCCTACGCCGAGGCCGCCGAGGGCCTCATCGCCGGCGGCGCCGACCTCCTCCTCGTCGAGACCATCTTCGACACCCTCAACGCCAAGGCCGCCATCTTCGCCATCGAGACCGTCTTCGAGCGACTTGGCGTCCGGCTCCCGGTCATGCTCTCGGGAACCGTCGTCGACGCCTCCGGCCGAACCCTCTCCGGCCAGACCGTCGAGGCCTTCTTCGCCTCCGTCGCCCACGCCAACCCCTTCAGCGTCGGCCTGAACTGCGCCCTCGGCGCCCGCCAGCTTCGCGGCTGGCTCGCCGACCTCGCTCGGGTCGCCCCCGTCCCCGTCTCCGCCTACCCGAACGCCGGCCTCCCGAACGAGTTCGGTGGCTACGACGAGACGCCGGAGGTGACCGCCGGCCTCATCGCCGAGTGGGCCCGCGACGGCCTCGTCAACATCGTCGGCGGCTGCTGCGGCACGACCCCCGACCACGTCCGGGCCATCGCCGCCGCCGTCGCCGGCATCCCGCCCCGACCCATCCCGCCCCGCCGATCGGGCGTCCTCACCCTCGCCGGCCTCGAGCCCCTCGAGATCCCCCAGCCCGGCGGGCTCCTCGTCCACGTCGGGGAACGGACGAACGTGACCGGCTCGCGCCGCTTCGCCCGCCTCGTCACCACCGGCGACTACGCCGCCGCCGTCGAGGTCGCCCGGGAGCAGGTGGAGGCGGGGGCGAACGTCCTCGACGTGAACATGGACGAGGCGATGCTCGACTCCGTCGCCGCCATGACGACCTTCCTCCGGCTCCTCGCCGCGGAACCGTCGGTCGCCCGGGTCCCGATCATGGTCGACTCCTCGCGCTGGGAGGTCATCGAGGCCGGCCTCCGCCAGGTCCAGGGCAAGCCCGTCGTGAACTCCCTCTCGCTCAAGGACGGCGAGGCCGAGTTCCTCCGCCGGGCTCGCCTCGCCCGCCGCTACGGCGCCGCCGTCGTCGTCATGGCCTTCGACGAAGCCGGCCAGGCCGAGACCGTCGAGCGGAAGGTCGAGATCGCCAAGCGCGCCGTCCGCCTCCTGACCGAGGAGGTCGGCTTTCCGCCCGAGGAGATCATCGTCGACCCGAACGTCTTCGCCGTCGGGACCGGGATCGAGGAGCACGCCGGTTACGGCCTCGCCTTCATCGAGGCCGTCCGCCGGATCAAGGCCGACCTGCCGGGCGTGAAGACCTCGGGCGGGATCAGCAACGTCTCCTTCGCCTTCCGGGGCAACGACCCCGTCCGCGAAGCGATCCATGCCGTCTTCCTCTACCACGCCGTCCGGGCCGGCCTCGACCTGGCCATCGTCAACGCCGCCGCCCTCCCCGTCTACGACGACATCGAACCCGAGCTCCGCGAGCGGGCCGAGGACCTCGTCCTCGCCCGGCGCCCCGACGCCACCGAGCGCCTCCTCGAGATCGCCGATCGCGCCCGCTCGACGGCCCGGGCCGCGGAGCGCGACACGGCCTGGCGGAGCTGGCCCGTCGCCGAGCGACTCCGCCACGCCCTCGTCGAGGGGATCAGCGAGTACATCGCCGCGGACACCGAGGAGGCGCGGCGAGCCCTCGGCAGCCCCCTCGCCGTCATCGAGGGGCCCCTCATGGACGGGATGCGGGTCGTCGGCGACCTCTTCGGGGCCGGGAAGATGTTCCTGCCGCAGGTCGTCAAGAGCGCCCGGGTGATGAAGCAGGCCGTCGCCGTCCTCGTCCCCTACCTCGAGGCCGAGGCCGCCGCCGGCAAGGACCGGGCGGCCGGCCGGATCCTCCTCGCCACCGTCAAGGGCGACGTCCACGACATCGGCAAGAACATCGTCGGCGTCGTCTTGCGCTGCAACAACTACGACGTCGTCGACCTCGGGGTCATGGTCCCGGCGGCGACGATCCTCGAGACGGCGCGCGAGATCCGGGCCGACATCGTCGGCCTCTCGGGGCTCATCACCCCCTCCCTCGACGAGATGGTCCACGTCGCGGCCGAGATGGAGCGCCAGGGCTTTCGGATCCCGCTCCTCATCGGCGGCGCGACGACGTCGCGGACCCACACCGCGGTGAAGATCGCACCCGTCTACTCGGGTCCGACCGTCCACGTCCTCGACGCGTCGCGGGCGGTCGGCGTCGCCTCCGCGCTCCTCAACCCCGACGCCCGCGACCGCTTCGTCGGCGAGATCCGCCGGGAGTACGAGGCGATCCGCCGGGAACGGGACGAGCGCCACGCCCGCGAAGCCCGCCTCCCCCTCGCCGAGGCGCGGGCGAATCGCCTCGAGATCGACTGGCGGACCCGGCCCGTCCCCCGTCCCACCTTCCTCGGGACGCGGACCTTCACCGACTACCCGATCGCCGACCTCGTCGACCGGATCGACTGGACGCCCTTCTTCGCCGCCTGGGAGCTCAAGGGCCGCTTCCCGGCCATCCTCGACGACCCCGAACGGGGGCAGGCCGCCCGCGACCTCTACGCCGACGCCCGGCGGATGCTCGAACGGATCGAGCGGGAAGGGCTCCTGCGCGCCGCCGGGGTCGTCGGCTTCTGGCCGGCGGCCTCGACTCCCGACGACGACATCGAGTGCTACGCCGACGAGTCGCGCCGGGCCGTCGTCGCCGTCTTCCGGACCCTCCGCCAGCAGATGGCGAAGCCCGACGGTCGGCCGAACCTCGCCCTGGCCGACTTCGTCGCCCCCCGCTCGGCCGGGATCGTCGACTACATCGGCGCCTTCGCCGTCACCGCCGGCCTCGGGGCCGACGAGGCGATCGCCCGCTTCGAGGCGGCGCACGACCCGTACGGGGCGATCATGATCAAGGCCCTCGCCGACCGGCTCGCCGAGGCCTTCGCCGAACGGCTCCACGAGCGGGTCCGCCGCGAGCTCTGGGGCTACGCGCCCGACGAGGCCCTCTCGAACGAGGACCTCATCGCCGAGCGCTACCAGGGGATCCGGCCGGCGCCCGGCTACCCGGCCTGCCCGGACCACACCGAGAAGCGGACGATCTTCGCCCTCCTGGGGGCGGAGCGGGTCGGGATGCGCCTGACGGAGTCGTGCGCGATGCTCCCGGCCGCCTCGGTCGCCGGCTACTACTTCTGGCGGCCGGAGGCGTCCTACTTCGGGCTCGGGCGGATCGGCCGCGATCAGCTCGAGGACTACGCCCGCCGGAAGGGGATCTCGGTGGAGGAGGCGGCCCGCTGGCTCCGTCCGAACCTGGCGGAGGAGTAGGCGAGGGCGACGGGATCGGGACGCCCCGGCGCGACCTCACCATCCGCTCGGCGTCCTCCATCAGCCCCGCCTCCTCTGGCGACTCGGCGGGCTGTACCAGCCGGGACCAGGCTCGCGCTCCGGGCTGCACGCCGTCCCCTCGCGGACGCCGCCAACGGGCCCGAGGCGGCCAAGCCGCCGAAACGAGCGGGGCCCGGGCCGAAGCCCGGGCCCCGCCGCTCGATCGGGTCGAGCCGGTCGCCTCAGTCGTGGAGGTCGAACCGGTCGAGGTTCATGACCTTGTCCCAGGCAGCCACGAAGTCGCGCACGAACTTCTCCTGGGCATCGTCGCAGGCGTACACCTCGGCGAGGGCGCGAAGCTCGGCGTTGTGGCCGAAGATGAGATCGACGCGGGTGGCGGTCCACCTCACCGCGCCCGTCGCCCGGTCACGGCCCTCATACTCCTCTTCGGCCTCGCTCGTCGGCACCCACTCGGTGCCCATGTCGAGCAGGTTGACGAAGAAGTCGTTGGTGAGGAGGCCCGGCCGGCCGGTGAGAACGCCCAGCTTCGTCTCGCCGCTGTTGGCGCCGAGCGCCCGGAGGCCACCGACGAGGACCGTCATCTCGGGCGGCGTGAGCGTCAGGAGGGCGGCCCTCTCGACGAGGAGGTGTTCTGCCCCCTTCTTGAGGCCGGGCGTCCGGAAGTTGCGGAACCCGTCCGCCTTCGGCTCGAGGTAGCGGAACGACGCCACGTCCGTTTGCTCCTGCGAAGCGTCCATCCGCCCGGGCGCGAATGGCACGGCGACGTCGAACCCGGCGTCCTTCGCCGCCTTCTCGACGGCCGCGCAGCCACCGAGGACGATCAGGTCGGCGAGCGAGACCCGCTTGCCGCCCGTCGCCTCGGCGTTGAACTGCCGCTGGACGCCTTCGAGGACGCCGAGGACGCGCGCGAGGCGGGGCGGATCGTTGACCGGCCAGTCCTTCTGCGGGGCGAGCCGGATACGAGCGCCGTTCGCGCCGCCTCGGCGGTCGGTGCCGCGGAAGGTCGATGCCGCCGCCCAGGCCGTGAAGACGAGGTCGGAGACCGAGAGCCCGGAACCGAGGAGCGTCGCCTTCAGGCGGGCGATGTCGGCGGCGTCGATGAGGGGATGGTCGACCGGCGGGATCGGGTCTTGCCAGATCCAGGTCTCCTTCGGCACGAGGGGACCGAGGTAGCGAGCGACGGGGCCCAGGTCTCGGTGGATGAGCTTGAACCAGGCCCTCGCGAAGGCGTCCTCGAGCTCCTCAGGGTGCTCGAGGAAGCGGCGGGCGATCTTCTCGTAGGTCGGGTCCATCCGAAGGGCCAGGTCGGTCGTCAGCATGACCGGCGGATGGCGCTTGGTGGGATCGTGGGGATCGGGCACGAGGTCCTGCGCCTCGGGATCGGTCGGCACCCACTGCCAAGCGCCGGCCGGGCTCTTCGTGAGGTCCCAGTTGTACTTGAAGAGCGTCTCGAGGAAGGAGTTGTCCCACTTCGTGGGCGTCGGCGTCCAGGCTCCCTCGAGCCCACTCGTATAGGTGTCGTTGCCCTTGCCGCTGCCGTAGGAGTTCCTCCAGCCCAGCCCCTGCTCGTGGAGCGGGGCAGCGGCCGGCTCGGGCCCGACGTAGCGCTCCGGATTCGCGCCGTGCGTCTTGCCGAAGGTGTGACCGCCGACGATGAGGGCGACCGTCTCCTCGTCGTTCATCGCCATCCGGCCGAAGGATTCGCGGATGTCCTTCGCCGCCGCGAGGGCGCTGGGGACGCCGTCCGGGCCCTGCGGGTTGACGTAGATGAGGCCCATCTGGATCGCCGCGTACGGCTCTTCGAGCTCGCGCTCGCCGACATGGCGCTCGTCGCCGAGCCATTCGTCCTCGGGGCCCCAGTCGATGTCCTCGGGCTCCCAGACGTCCTCCCGGCCGAAGGCGAAGCCGGCCGTCTTGAAGCCCATCGACTCGTAGGCGCAGTTGCCGGCGAAAGCGATGAGGTCGGCCCAGGAGAGCTTCTTGCCGTACTTTTTCTTGATCGGCCAGAGGAGGCGGCGCGCCTTGTCGAGGTTGGCGTTGTCGGGCCAGCTCGCGAGCGGATCGAACCGCTGGGTCCCGCGGGAGGCGCCACCGCGGCCATCGTGGACCCGGTAGGTGCCGGCGGCGTGCCAGGTCATGCGGATGAAGAGCGGGCCGTAGTGGCCGTAGTCCGGCGGCCACCAGTCTTGGGGGGTCGTCATGAGCTCGTAGATGTCGCGGCGAAGCTGCTCGACATCGAGCGTCTTGACCTCTTCCCGATAGTTGTAGCCGGGACCCATGGGGTCCGAGTTGGGGTGGTTTTGGCGGAGCAGGGAGAGATCGGGCTGCTCGGGCCACCAGTCCCGGTTGCGCTTGCCCTTCAGCGTCGCGGCGCGTTCAGTCGACATGGTCGGATCCGATTTCCTCCTCGCGTTCGGTGGTCCTGCGGATCGCGTGCAAGGTCGCTGTAGGGGACCGTGCAAGCACCAGCCATCTTACCGCTTACCGCAGACGGCCGACGAGACGGTATCCGTCGATCCGGCGCCGCGGCCTGACATGGACCCCGCCGTCGGACCGCTGGATCACTCCGAGCGCGGGTTCAG
>DAOTYQ010000236.1:0-2573 GCA_034434735.1 Chloroflexota bacterium | reverse complement strand
TCCGCGGCGAGTCGCTCGGCGAGCCAGGCGAGGGAGACCGGCTGGCGGCGGACGATCGGCCGCCGCGGATCGGCCGCAGCTAGATCGAGGAGCTGGTCGGCGATCTCGGAGAGCGAGGCCGCCGCCGAGGCGAGGCGCTCGAGATAGCGGCGCCGGGTCGCCTCGTCGAGGTCGAGGTGGAGGAGGCTCTCGCTGTAGCCGCTGATGAGGCCGAGGGTGGAGCGGAGCTCGTGGTAGATCGCCCCAGCCAGGACGGTCCGGTCGATCCGCGGCCGGGGGCCGATCCCCGGCGGCCGGTCAGCCACCCGGGGACGCCCCAGGGGCGGCGGGCGGTCCGGCGCGTCCGGGGCCGGACCGAGTCTGGGCACGAGGACGTCGACGGCGACTCGGGTTGCCGTGGTCGGTCTGGACGACATCGTTGCGCTCCTCCGCTCGATCGCCCGTCTCAACCGGCAACAAAAAACCCGCACCGGCACACGGCGTGCCGGCACGGGACTTCGCCAACTCCTAGTCCCGGAGACGTAGGCGCCACTATCTCAACGCGTCGGGGGCCGTTTGTCAAGAGCCGAGTGAAACCGACGCGATCAGGCGGGGCTCGTGCCGGAGCGGAAGGCCCCGCCGAGGGCGACGGCCACGGCCGGCGCTACGACCACGGCGTCGACGAGTTCGAGGAGCCGGCGGGCGGCCGTCGCATCCTCGACGAGCCCGTAGGCGACGAGGGGACGCGGCAGGGCCGCCAACTCCTCGGCGGTCATGTGCCGGACGACGAGACCCGGCGACACGAGCGTCCCGGTCCCGGCGAGCTTCGGGTGCGCCTCGAGGGCTCGGGCCACCCCCGTCGAGTCGAAGGCGAAGACGTGGACGAGGCCACGCCCTCCCCACCGGATCGCCTCCTCGGCGACGCTCGGGCGCCGGCTCGCCACGACCGGGATCCCGAGCTCGGCGACGACGAAGCGGACGGCCGCGCCGTCGGCAGACAGACCGTCGACGCTGTTGAGGTCGACCGCGAACGGAGCCCCCGCTCGGCCACCGCCACGAGTCCCGCCAGATCGAGGTCCCGCAGGAAGGCGGCCGCGGCCAGGGTCGGCGGCAGCTCGGCGAAGGTTCGACCGTCGACGGCGACGAGGAGGCGCGGCAGGGCCTCGCCCCGCCCGCCCCTCGGGAGCCGATCAGGCGGCGTCACGGCCGAGGTCGAGGTCCCAGAGCCCGACCGAGCTCGTCGTCACGCCTCGGGCGCCGGCGGCGAGGGCAGCCCGCGCCTGCTCGGGCGTCCGGATGAACCCGCCGGCGAGGAGGGGGACGCGGAGGAGCGGTAGCCGATCGGCGACCTCGGGCAGGATGACCCCGGGCAGGACCTCGACGACATCCGCCCCCGACCGGAGGACGGCCGCGACGGCGGTCCCGAGGAGACTGCGTCGGACGAGGAGAAGGCGGTGGATGGCGACCGCCCCCTCTCGTCGGATGGCCGGCATGAGCTGGCCCTGGCTCGAGATGATCGCGTCCGCGCCCGCCCTGGCCAGCCAGGCCACCCCGGCTCGATCGGGGCGTAGGCCGTCGACCAGATCGATGTGGACGGCGACGAGGCGCCCCGACGCGTGGATGCGGCGGATGAGGGGCTCGATGGCGAGACCGTCGGCTCGCAGGAGGAAGACGATTCGGGTCCGGCTGGCGAGGGCGGTCTCGAGACGCTCCGGAGCGGTGATGGCGGCACAGCACGGCTGACGGGCGAGGGCCTCGAGGAAGGTGGCGACGTTCATCGCCAGTTCGCCAGGGAGTGGACCGCCGCGGTTGGTGCACCCCGCCCAGTCCGCGCCGTGGCCACCGAGACGTTGTCGCCCATCATCCGTCCTCCGATCGTCCCAAAGGCCGCCCCATTCTAGGCCCCTGGATGCGGTGCGAGGGACGCGGCCGGCGGTGCGCCCGGGGCCATGGACCCCGCCGGCTGGGGTCCCCTTGACATCGGCCGGTCGGCGGATAAGATAAACGGCGCTTTATATGAACCGCCGTTGATCAGACGGCGACCGCCGAGGAGCCAGCTCGCGTGCCCTCACCCGCCAGGATCCGCTCGACCATCGCTTCGCTCGTCGACCCGCCCGAGGAGCTCCGCGTCCTGCGGACCTTCCACAAGGCCTTGGCCGACGTGAACCGGCTCCGCATCGTCCGCCGGCTCGCACAGGGCCCGAGCACGGTGACCGAGCTCATCGAGCACGTCGGCCTGAGCCAGCCCCTCGTCTCGCACCACCTCAAGCGCCTCCGGGACGCGGGTCTCGTCGAGACCCGCCGGGTCGGCCGGGAGACGGTCTGCTCCCTCCGGCCCGAGGCCTTCGGGGAGGTCGCCGAGCGGGAGCGGGCGATCCTCGGGATCGCGAGCTGATGGCGATGCCGATCCCTGCGACGGACGTCCGGCAGGTCGTTCGCCGGGCCGCCGAGCCGATCGCCCTCGGCCTCGGCCGGCTGGGGCTGACGCCGAACGCCCTCACCCTCATCGGTTTCGCCCTCGCCGCCCTCGCCGGCCTCGCTGCCGCCCTCGGCGCCTTTGGGCTGGCCGGCCTTCTCGTCCTCCTCGGCGGGAC
>DAOTYQ010000235.1:0-6176 GCA_034434735.1 Chloroflexota bacterium | reverse complement strand
ACGGCATCCGGGCGACGATCGCCTCGAGGACCGAGGCAGCCGCCTGCGCCGTGGCGGTCCGTCGCAGCTCGAGGACGTCCCAGCGGGAGACCTGGTCGCGGGCCGTGAACTGCTTGTAGGGATGGGTAACGCCGGGCGGCCGGACATCGAGGGTATCGAGCTGGACGAGATGGCCCGGCCGTTCGACGCGGTACTCGGGCGGCTTGCGGGTGGCGTGAGGCCGGGTCGGCCGCCGCTTCCGGGCGCTGATCCGCCGCACCATGGGCTCACGGAGCTGGCCGCGGCGTCGGAGGTAGGTGAGGATCCGGCCGACCATCGAGGCGGAGATGACGAGTCCCCTGTCCCGCCGCAGGACGACGGCGATCTTTGTCTTGCTCCAGCGCGGATAGCGCTCTCGGAGCTCCCGGACCGCCTCGATCTGGGCGAGGCTCCAGGTTCGCCGCCGTCGGCGGTGGGGCGCCGAGCTGCGATCCTCAAGCGTCGCGAGGTGGTGCGGATCGTAGCGGGCGAGCCACCGATAGACGGTCGGCCGGCTGTAGCCGTGGTGGCGGGCGGTGAGCGAGACGTTCCGGCCATGGGCAGCGTGCCACTCGAGCATGACGAGGCGCGCCTTTGCCCGCTGGGAGAGGGCCGGGGCTGGTGCCGAGGCGAGGCGCCAGAGACCCCGGCCTCCGATCGCCACGAGTTGGCTGACGCCGGCCTGACGATGCCGGCGCCGATGGCGGGTAGACTGCCGCATCGAGAGCCCTCCGTACCGGTGATGTCCTGACTGGCACCACCAGCGTACCGAGGGCTCTCTCCCTAGCGGTCGTCTCCTCTCCGGTCTCCTCAGGTGTAACGGAGGTATCTGAACCTACTCAGACCGGGTCGGTGCTCGTGGAGCCTGGCCTTCCGAGCGGCTCAGTGGCGGCGGGTCGAGGTCAGGCCATTTGGCGCCTTCGTGCCGCCTGACCGACGACGACGGACGTTGCCACGACCAGGGCGACGGCGAACCAGGGGCTCGACGCCGATCCGTAGCCGGACGGGAGCGGTGCCACGTCGGTCGGCGGCGGGGTGACGGTCGCCCCACAGATGGCGGAGATGACGACCGGCTCCGTCGTCGCCGTGACCTGGGCGTCGACCGGCAGGATGTCGAATCGAACCGTGGCGCCAGGAACCAGATCCTCGACACACCCCTCCGCGGTCGTCCTCGTCTCGATGACGTTCGTCCCGAAGATCCGGATCTCGACCGGACCGTCGTGCTCGATGGTCAGGATAAGCGTAACGGTTCCATCGGCGACGGGCGCCCTCCCGGAGTCCACCGCGACCGGATGATCCGGATCAGAGGCGTCGAGGACGGTGTAGAGGACCTCGTCGGAGATCGGGGTCTCCGACGTCAGCGCGATCGTGATCGTCCATGGGTCGGCAGCCAGCGCCACGCCGGCCAGGACCATCGCCGCGATCGAACCAGCGAACCACGCCCTTCGAACCATCGTTGTCTGCCCTCCGCGGTCGTGACTCTGTACCACGCCCATCAAGGACATGCAAGCTCTGGCCCCCCGTTGGATGGGGACTCCAGGATCGAGGGCGCACCCAGGAGTCTCCCGGGTCCACACCCATGGCGGGACCCATGGCGGGCGTGCGCGGGGTGCACATCTTGGCGGCCGGGCCGCTCGCTCGGGCGGCCGGCTTGTCGGTTCGGTGCACGGGCCGCACACCCTCGGCGTCGTGGAGGGCATCGGGCCCGGGAGGGCGTCGAATCCGTGTCGGGGACGCACATCTTCGACCAGCGCCGGCGCAGGCGACGCGAAGTTGTGCACCCGGATCACACCGACGCCAGAAGGGTGCACCGAGTTCACAGAATCGACACGGAGGGCGAGCGGCGACCCTCCGCTCGGCTCCACCGGGGCCGAAAGGTGGGAACCGGGCTGACGGAACCGACACAGCTCGCGGGAGGCGACCCGCCGCCCGGCCGGGTCGGGCCCGAAGACGTGCACCGACTGCCAGAGACCGTGGTCGGCGCAGGCCTGCGGCGACGCCGAGGGCGGGCTCGCGGCCGGCGCCACCAGCCGTCAGTCGAGGCCGGCGAGGGCGCGCGCCTCCTCCGGCCGGAGCGGCGGCTGGCCCGTCAGCTGCCGGAGCCGGTTGATCCGGTCGACGATCGGCGGGTGGGTCGACCAGAGCGACGACGAGCGCTCCTCCCACTTCTTGATCGGGTTCGCGAAGTAGAGGTGCTGGGTCGCCCGGTTCGCCACCTCGAGCACCTCCCGATCGGCGGCGATCTTGGCGAGCGCCCGCTGGAGACCGTACGGGTTCCGGGTCAACTCGACCGAGGAGGCGTCGGCGAGGTACTCGCGCTGGCGGCTCACGGCCAGTTGGACGAGCCGGGCGGCGAGCGGGGCGACGATGGCGAGGAGGAGAGCGATGACGAAGAGGAGCGCCGCTCCCCCACCCCAGTCCCGGCGTCCAGACCGCCGGCCGCCCGTCCACCAGGTCCAGCGCAGGAACATGTCGGCCAGGAGGGCGACGCTGCCGACGAGGACGCCGACGAGGAGGGCGAAGCGGATGTCGAAGTTCCGGATGTGGGACAGCTCGTGGCCGATGACGCCCTGGAGCTCCTCGCGGTCGAGCTTCTCGAGGAGGCCGCGGGTCACGGCGATGGAGGCGTGGGCGGGATCTCGCCCGGTCGCGAAGGCGTTCGGGGCGGTGTCGTCGATGAGGTAGACCTTTGGCATCGGGATGTTCGCGGCGAGCGAGAGCTCCCGAACGACGTTCAGGAGCTGGGGCGCCGTCCGCTCGTCGACGGGTTTCGCCCCCGACGCCGCGAGGACGAGCCGATCGCCGCCGAAGTAGGCCCCGACCGACATGACCCCGGCCAGGCCGACGGCCAGGCCGGTCACGACGACCGCCCCGCCCGGATCGCCCGAGAGGAGATAGCCGATGACGAAGCCGAGGGCGGCCAGGATGGCGACGACGAGGAAGACCAGGAGGACGGAGTTCCGTCGGTTCGCCGCGATCTGGTGATAGAAGGTCGTCGCCATCCGTCAGCCGGGCTCGGGGAATCGATGGTCGGCGTCAGGCCGGACCGGCTTCCCGGGGGGTTCGAGCCAGCGGGGCACACCCCCACGCGCCACCGCCGTCGGCCCGATCGGCCGCCGTCGCCTCAGCGGCCGAGGCTGAGGTCGACCGCTGGGACCCGGTCCGCCTCGGGCTCGGCGTCGAAGAAGTCGCGGCGAGTGAAGCCGAAGAGCCCGGCCACGAAAACGTTCGGGACGACGGCGATGGCCGTGTTGTAGTCCATCACCGAGGCGTTGTAGTGCTGGCGGGCGAAGCTGATCTGGTTCTCGGTCGTCGTCAGCTCCTCCTGGAGGGCGAGGACGTTCTCGTTTGCCTTCAGCTCGGGGTAGTTCTCGACGACGGCGAAGAGGGAGCGCAGGGCGCCGGTGAGCATGTTCTCGGCAGTCGCCTGCTCGCGAGGCCCCTGCGCACCCGCTGCGATGGCGTTCGCCCGCGCCTCGGTGACCCGGGTCAGGACGTCCTGCTCGAAGCCCATGTAGCCGCGGACGGCGTTGACGAGGTTCGGGATGAGGTCGTGCCGCCGCTTGAGCTGGACCTCGATCTGGGCCCACGCCTCGTCGACCCGCAGCCGGCGCTGGACGAGCCCGTTGTAGATGAGGACGAGGGCGCCGCCGATGACGGCGGCGAAGATGACAAGGACGATGAGTGCTTCCATCGATATCGCCTCCCGACTGTCGGGGCCAGTTGCCCCCGCCGAGCAGTCTAGCAGGCGGATCGTGGTGGGCGGTGGAGGACTCGAACCCCCGACATCCTCGGTGTAAGCGAGGCGCTCTGACCAGCTGAGCTAACCGCCCGATGGGACCGACCGGGAACAGCCCAACGAGGACACGGTGCTCCGGAGGGGGTTCAGGGAGGATCGGGTGGTGCCCAGGCCGGGACTTGAACCCGGATGAGTTGCCTCATACGCCCCTCAAACGTACGCGTATACCAATTCCGCCACCTGGGCACGCCGTCGACGGATCCGGACTGAGGGGTGGTACCGAGGACGGGATTCGAACCCATACGCCCCTACACGGGGCACTAGCTCCTGAGGCTAGCGCGTCTCCCAGTTCCGCCACCTCGGCACGGAACCCGGATCCCGCGACCGGTGCGCGTCGCTACCGGTCGTCGGCGAGACGCCATGTTAGCACATCCCAGAAGCGTTCGGAAAGATCCCCCAAGGGCCGGACCGTCGGCCCCTCGATCCGGTCGGAGAGGACGATCGGCTCCTGCCGCCAGTAGAGCGGCAGGAGGAACTGGTTCGCAGCCAAATAGTCCTGGAGGGCCCCAAAGGCCGCCGCCCGGGTCGCCGCGTCGGCGGGGGTTCGGGCTGCGATCAGGAGACGATCGAGCTTGGGGTCCTGGAGGCCGCTCACGTTCGAGCCGCCGCCCACCGACTGGCTCGAGGCCAGGAGCGGATAGAGGTCCGGTTCGGTGCCGATGGCGACGTCGACGACGGCGGCGTCGAAGTCGCCCCGCTGGAGCCGGGCGCCGTACTCGGCCGGGTCGAGCTCGACGACTTCGACCCCGAGGCCGAGGCGCTGCCAGTCGGCGGCGACGGCCGCGGCGGTGGCGGCCGCCGTCGGGTTCACGGCGGCCGACGGTGCCAGGAGGGCGATGGCGTACGGGGCGCTCCCGTTCGGCGCGCGCCAGGCATCGTCGACGCGGGTCCAGCCGGCGGCTCGCAGCCCGCTCGTCGCCGTCGAGGGTGCGTACGGCACGGGCGGGTTCCTCGCCGGATCGAACACCGACGCGGTCGGCGGGATCGGGCCGTCGGCCACGACGGCGAGCCCGGCCATGACCTGGTCGACGATGGCCCCCCGGTCGAGGGCGGCGAGGAGGGCCCGCCGGACGCGGGCGTCGCGGAGCTCGCGATGGGAGGCCCGCAGGTTCAGGACCACCGCCGAGAGGGTCGTCGTCGGGTAGCGGAGGAGCCGCGAGCCGGGCCTCGTCCCGAGCGCCAGCGCCGCCTGCGGCGAGAGGCCGACGGCGGCGTCGAGCTCCCCCGCCGAGTAGGCCGCCACGAGGTCTGCCTCGGCGCCGAAGTACCGCATCTCCATCGCCCCCAGATCGGGAAGGGGCCGACCGACCCCAGACTCGGTGGCCCGGAAGCCCGACGGGCTCGCGCCGCCGGCTGTCGCGAAGCGGGCCGCCTCGAGGAGGGCTCGATCGGCGCTCCAGCGGACGATCCGGAACGGCCCGCTCCCGGTCGGTTCGAGGAGCGACGGGTCGCCGGCGAGGTTCTCGACGGGAACGCCCTCGAGAAGGTGGCGCGGCACGATCCGCTGGGCGGTGAGTTCGAGGAAGCCGGCGACCGGGGTGGCGAGCCGGAAGACGACGGTCCGCGGATCGGGGGTCGCGACGCTCACCTCGTCCCACGACCCCGCGGCGGGCCCTTGATAGGCCGGATCCTGGAGGAGGGCGATGGTGAAGGCGACGTCGGCCGAGGTGAGCGGCGCGCCGTCCTGCCAGGCCGCATCGGCCCGAAGGACGAAGGTCCAGGTCCGCCCATCCGGGTCGGCCGTCCAGCGCTCGGCGAGATCGGGGACCCAGCTCTCGCCCGGGCCGGGCCGGACGAGACCGGAGAAGGCCAGGGCGACGAGATCGCGCGCCGCCCGGTTCCGGGCCGTCAGCGGACTGACCGAGTCCGGACGCCCGAGCACGCCCTCCCGATAGGCGGCGACGGCTGGGGCGGGACTCGCGGCCGCGCTCGGCGTCGGGAGCGGCCGCTGCTGGTCGAGGCCGGCGAGGACGATCCCGCCGACGAGGGCCCCGAGGAGGACGAGCAACGCCCCGACGACGGCCCGATCACGGTGCTTCATGGCTCCTCGTGGCGGCCCGCCTGCCGCAGCGACGGGCCGTGGCCTCGCTCGCCCCTCCGATCCGACAACGCAGGAAGCGAGCGGTCGCGACGGACCATCGTCGCGTCAGACGGGCTGGAAGAGGAAGGCGACCAGGGAGAAGAGGACGAAGAGGACGGCCAGGACGATGGTGAACTGCCAGAGCCGTCGCTCGACGCCGCGCCGGCTTCGGTAGACGGCCGAGTCGCCGCCGAAGGTGGACGAGAGCCCGGTTCCACGGGCCTGGAGGAGGATGGCGACGACGAGGGCGACGGCGACGAGGATGAGGCCGATCGCGAG
>DAOTYQ010000234.1:0-11292 GCA_034434735.1 Chloroflexota bacterium | reverse complement strand
ACGTCTGGACCGCCGTTCGAACGAAGCGGGCCGTCCGCCGCTTCGCCGACCGACCCCTCGAGCCCGCCCACCTTCGGCGGATCCTCGACGCCGGAAGACGGGCCCACAGCTCGAAGAACCTCCAGCGCTGGGCCTTCGTCGTCGTCCGCGACCGCGACCGCCTCCGCGAGCTCGCCTCGGTCGGGCCGTATGCCGGGCACGTCGCCGGGGCCGCCGTCGCCATCGCCCTCGTCACCCCGGACCCGCGCGCCCCGGGGGCGCCGCTCTCCATCGTTTGGGACCTCGGTGGCGCGGCGACCCAGATGATGCTCGCCGCCTGGGAGCTCGGCATCGGCAGTTGCCCGGCGACGGTCTACGACCACGATCGGGCTCGGGCGATCCTCGGCTACCCGCCGGACCAGTCGTGCGAGTACATCTTGAGCTTCGGCTACCCGGCCGATCCGACGGTCCTCACCGCCCCGCCTCGGCCCGGCGGCCGGCGGCCCCTCTCCGAGATCGTCCACGAGGAACGGTGGTGAGCGCGAGCGCCGGACCGCGACTCCTGTGCTCCCGTCCACAGCCCGTAGGCCGTCAGTCGCCCGTCGCGTCCCGACCGCCGTCGCCGCCGGCCACCCCGTCGGCGACCGGCGTCGGTTCGTCGAAGGCGGCCGACCAGTCGATGTCGAGGTCGAGCAGCGGGCCCTGACCCGACTCCGGGGCCGGCGCCCCCATGGCCAGGTACGTCTCGATGGAATGGGCGAGGCCGACGTCGTGGCCCGCCGCCTCCGAGAGGAGCCACTTCGTCTCGAGGACGTCGCAGTAGGCCTGGATCGGGTCCCGGTTCGGTCCGATGGCCGGGACGAGACGGGCGAGGGTCGGCTCGAGGACGTCGCGGAGCCACCGTTCGGCTCCCTCCCGTTCCGTGAGCCGTCGGCCCTCGGCGTGCTCGAGCCAGGCCCGGTACTCGCGCAGGTCGTTGAGGAGGAGCCGGGCTTGGCCCTCGAGGACCCGGAGGCCGGTCAGTCGCTCCAGCTCGCGGGCATGGAATCGGCGGGTCGCCACGGCGACCCGGAGGCGGAGGCGGCCGCCGACCTCGGCCGGTTCGAGGGCAACCTCCTCGACGGCGAAGCCGAGCTCGTTGAGGCGCCGGATCCGGGCGGCGACGGCGTGGCGGTCGCCGGGCGCCACCTCGGCCACGGCGTGGATCTCGTCCCAGAGTCGGCGGTAGCGATCGCGAACGGCCTCGGCCGAGGCGATCGCCTCGTCCATGAGGTCGGGCCGGTTCTGGAGGGCGGCGAGGTCGGCCAGGCCGAAGGCGACGTTCTCGACGAGGACCTCGAGGTCGGCCTCGCGCTGCCCGTCGGAGAGGGTCGGGTGGACCTCGCTCGTCTCGGCGTCGACGAGGTAGGCCTGGATCTTGTCGCCGTCCCGCCGGAAGAGGGTGTTGCTGAGCGAGCAGTCGCCCCAGTAGACGCCGCCACGGTGGAGGTCGACGAGGAGCCCGGCCATGGCGTCGAGGAGTCGGTCGCGGGTCGGGTTCGGCCCCGGCGGGAAGCGGGCCAGAAGGCGCCGGTACTGGAGGGAGTGGGCGAGGTAGCGGGTGACGAGGATGGCCGTCTCGCGCTCCGGCGCTTCGGCCAGGCCGACCGGCTCGACGGCCGGGAGCTCGAGCTCCTCGAGGTGGCGGAGGACGTCGAACTCGCGGCGCGCGACCTCGAGCGGTTCCTCCTTCAGGGCGAGGAGGGTCCCATCGACGACGAGGAAGCGGACGAGGTGGCGCGAGGGGCCGACGGGCAGGACCCGGAAACGGAGCCGGTCGGCCGGCCAGGCGGCGAGGGGGAGCTCCCAGGGGAGGTCGAGGAGGGCGGGCGTCGGGGCGCGGAGGCGGAGGCGCGGAAAGTCCGACGGGGCGGCCGACCCGCCCGAACCGATCGACCCGCCCGAGCCGATCGTCGTCAGAGCCGCCTGCGGTAGTAGGCCGTCGCCGTCGGGTCGTAGCCGAGGGACTCGTAGAGGTGGCGGGCCTCGGGACGGTGGTGACCGGCGGTCACCTCGACGAAGGCGCAGTCGCGCTCGGCGGCCCACGTCTCGGCCGCCTCCATGAGGAGGTGGCCGAGGCCCCGCTCCCGCACCCCGGCTTCGACGACGAGGGCGACGACCCGGGCGATCCAGTCGGCGTGCTCGAACCGCGGCAGCCGGGCGACGGCGACGAAGCCGAGGACCTCGCCGTCGAGGTCGGCGACGACGACGGTCCCCCGATCGTCGGCGAAGCGGGTCAGCCGCTCGGCGATGTCGCTCGCCCCGGCGGGGTATCCCTCGTCGGTCAGGAGGCTCGCGATCCGCTCGGCATCGGCGACGGTCGCCGGGCGGAGGATCACGGCGCTGCGGTCGATCACGGCCGCCATGGTAGCCGGTCGCGGGTCCGTCGGGCGGCTTCGGCCGGCGCCGGCGGCGCCGAAAACCGGCGGGCCGGCAGAGGCGTACCTCTTGGTGCGAGTTGCTGCGAGCTCTCGGGCTGTCTCGGGATCCTGGCCGACCGTCGACGACAGCAGAAGCAAACGGAGGAGGTGCGGTGTCGATGACTCGCTCGATCACGACCCACTCGACCACGCCACGGGCAGTCGATCGGCTGCGTCGGCGCACGCTGGGCCTCGTCGTCGCCGTCCCGCTCCTCGTCGCCGCCTGCGGCGGTGCTTCCACGCCGGCCCCGTCGAGCCCGCCGGCGAGCCCGTCGCCCGCGCCGAGCCCTTCGGGCGCCTCGAGCGAGCCATCCGCGGGGGCTGCCCTCGCCTGCGCGACCGGCTCGGCGACGCCCGCCGCCACGGTGACGATCAAGGGTTTCGCCTACGCGCCGACCCCGGTCACGGTCAAGGTCGGTGAGGCGGTGACGTTCCAGAACGAGGACGGCGTCCCGCATACCGCCTCGATGCTCGATGGGAGCTGCGACACCGGGACGATTTCGGGCGGCGGGGGGTCTGCGACGCTCGTCTTCAGCGCACCGGGAACGTATCGCTACCACTGCCGGATCCACCCTCGGATGCCGACGGCGACCGTCGTCGTCGAGGGCTGACGCCCGCTCGCGCCCTCATCACCTACGCGGGGAGGGCGGTCCACCGCCCGCCACCGAAGGCACGCGGCTCGACGCGCACGGGGCGCGCCGATGGCGGGCCGGAAGCCCGCTCAGTCGCGGCGCCGGAAGCTCGCCGCCCCGACGCCGAGCATGACGAACCCGAAGACGACGAGGATGCCGAGCTCGAGCCCGACGGGCAGGACCTGATCGAAGACGGTGACGCCGAGGGACTCGACGAAGGGGGCCGGCAGCGATTCGCCGAGGGCGATCCGCCGGAGCGGGTCCATGCCGTAGGTGACCGGGTCGATCCGGCTCAGGACGGCCATCCAGTCAGGCACGCCCCGAAGCGGGAAGAGCGATCCGGACAGGAAGAACATCGGCATGAGCAAGAAGTTCATGACGATCTGGAAGCCCTGCATCGTCGTCATCCGTGAGGCGATGGCGACGCCCATCGCCGAGAGGGCGAAGGCGAGGATGAAGAGGGCGACGGCGAGGGCGACGACGGTCCCGAGGCCGAGCTCGACCCCGACGAGCGGCGCGAGGACGAGGAGCAGGAGCCCCTGGAGCATCGCCTGGGTCGCGCCACCGAGGGTCTTGCCGACGGCGACCGCGGTCCGATCGATGGGGGCGACGAGGATCTCCTTGAGGAAGCCGAACTCGCGGTCCCAGACGATCGACATCGCCCCGAAGACGGCGCTGAAGAGGACGGCCATCCCGATCACCCCGGGGTAGACGAACTCGGTGTAGCCGATCCCGGCCCCGCCGGCTGGGCCCGCTCCCCCACCAGGGCTGAAGGCGCCGCCGATGGACGATCCGAGCCCGGCGCCGAAGACGACGAGGAAGAGGAGGGGCTGGGCGAGGGAGCCGACGATCCGAGCCCGGTCGCGCCAGAAGCGGAGGAGGTCCCGGTACCAGACGACGGCGACGGCGCGACCGAAGCCCGCCGCCCGACTCGAGAGGGAGCGCCCGGCCGATGTCGGCCGGACCCGGATCGCCTCGTTCGTCGTCATCGTCGTCCTCCCCAGGCTCGGTGCATCATCCGCATCCGGTCGGTCGCGCTGGCCGCCTCGTCGCGGATGGCATGACCGGTCAGCTTCAAGAAGACGTCGTCGAGGCTCGGCCGATGGGCCGCCACCGCGACGACGGGGACGGTCAACTCACGGACGAGCCGCGGGATGATCGCCGCCCCGTCGCTCACCTCGACCCGGAGGGCGCCACCGTCGGCCCGAGCCTCGAGCCCGAAGCGCTCGCGGAGCTGGATCGCGGCGGTGGCGTCATCCTCGGTCCGGAGCTCGACGACGTCACCGCCGACGAGGGATTTGAGCTCGGCAGGCGTGCCCAGGGCGACGATCCGACCGCCGTCGATGATGGCGATCCGGTCGCACTCCTCGGCCTCGTCCATGTAGTGGGTGGTCATGAACAGGGTGACGCCGGCCTCGGCGCGAAGGCGGCGGAGGTAGCCCCAGACGTGACGGCGGGTCTGGGGATCGAGGCCGATGGTCGGCTCGTCGAGGAAGAGGACCTCGGGGGTGTGGAGCATCCCGCGGGCGATTTCGAGCCGGCGTCGCATCCCGCCGGAGAAGGTCGAGACCGGGTCGTCTGCCCGGTCCGCCAGCTCCACCATCTCGAGGGCGGCCTGGATCCGCTCGCTCCGTTCGCGCCTCGGGACGCCGTAGATGACGGCGTGGAAGAAGAGGTTCTCGCGGGCCGTCAGCTGGGCGTCGAGGGACGGGTCCTGGAAGACGAGGCCGATCCGGGCTCGGACCTCGTCCGGCTCGGCCTCGACGTCGAAGCCAGCCACGGTCGCCCGGCCCGCCGTCGGCCGGAGGAGGGTGCAGAGCATGTTGATGGTCGTCGTCTTCCCGGCTCCGTTCGGGCCGAGGAAGCCGAAGATCTCGCCCCGTCGAACGGCGAGGTCGACGCCCCGGACGGCCTCGAGCGCTCCGAAGCGGCGGGTCAGCCCGACGGCTTCGATGACGGGGTCGTCGATGCCGGCGGAGCTCGGACGCGTCGCCGTCGTCGGCGCGTTCATCGTCGCGCCTCCCCGCCATCGCCCGGGTCGCTGGCGGCCGCCCCGGCGTCGTCCTCGGCCAGGATCCGGTAGAGCTCCCGGCGCGCCTCCCGGAGGATCACGTCCGCTCGCTCTCGAGCGGCCGACGAGCCGATCCGTTCGACCTGAACGGCGGCGACGACGACCTGAGCGGCGAGGAAGTGGAGGCTGTCCGAGCCTCGTTCGGCGCGGCCCTCGAAGAAGCGCTCAGCAGGCCCGCCGCGGACGTCTTCGGCCGCCCGGCGGCCCTCCTCAGTCAGGACGTAGACGCGCCGACCGTCGCGCTCCTCGCTCCGCACCAGCTTTTCGTCCTCGAGCTGCTGGAGGGTCGGATAGACCGAGCCGGCGCTCGGCCGCCACCGCCCGCCGGTCTTGGCCTCGAGGTCTTGGATGATCTGATAGCCGTGTTTCGGCCCGTCGAGGAGGATCCGCAGGACGGCCAGTCGAACGATCCCCCGTTTCACAGCGGGCCCGCCGGCGCCGAAGGGCCCGAAGGCGGCCCGCATGGCCTGGCGCCAGAACGGCCACCCTGCCCCGTGACGGTCCATGGTCATTCCTTACTGGTGCGTGGATGCGGTGGCTGTCGCGGTACACCACGATATATCGCGATGTTGCCGGCGTCAAGGGGCGCGGAGCGGGGCAGCCGGGGGGTGAACCCGGGGCGGGGCAGCCCGGAGCGGGGCTTGCGGGGAGGGCCGAGCAGCCCTGGGTAGAGCGGCCGGGGCTGGTGGGGCCCGGGATCGTCCTGGCCGGCCGCCTGGCTCGGGCGCGTGATCGGAGAGCGGGGCGGACCGGCCAGGGCTGGTGAGCCCGAGGGGTGGAGCCGCTGGGATCCGTCAGCCAGGTCGCTCGGGAGACGGTGGGCGGCGCGCTCCGCGGGCGATCCGCCAGGCGGTCCGCTCGAGGAAGGCGGTCACGGCGGCGGTCCCGACGGCGACCGCCACGTCGAAGGGCAGGGCAACCTGGAAGCCGAGGAAGTCCACGGTCGGACCGACCGAGAGGAAGAGCCGGTGGCCGACGAGGTAGAGGGCGCCGAAGGAGGCCGCCACGGGCGGGAGCGCGGCGGCGCGCGGCGGTGGACCGACGAGGCGCCAGGCGAGGAGGCCAGAGGCAGCGGACAGAGCGGCGAAGAAGCCGACGAGGGCGTAGGCGTTGGCAGGCATGCCCCAAGGGTATTGCCAACGCCATCGTGTCCCGGTTCGTTCTCCCCACCGGCTCGCTCGCTGGGCCCGGTGGCCGGATCCGTCGGCGCCGGCTAATCGGGCGATGAGGGCGGGGCCGTATCCTCGCCCCATGACCAGGCGCCCCGCTGTCGTCGAGCTCGGTCGACTCCACGGCCAGGAAGTCGTGGCGCTCGTGGCCCGCGAATTCCGGATCGCGCGCCTCGATCGCGGGCTGAGCCAGCGCGCGGTGGCGGCCGCCGTCGGGATCGACCGGTCGTCGATCAGCCGGATCGAGCGCGGTCGCGCCGAGGACCTCTCCCTCGTGACTGCGGCCGAATTGCTGGCGGCCGTCGGCCTGGAGCTGTCGGTCCGCGCCTACCCCGCCGGCGCGCCGCTGCGGGACGCCGCGCACGCCGACCTGCTCCGGCGGTTTCGGGCGCGCCTCCACCGCTCTCTCGACTGGGCCACGGAGGTGCCGCTGCCCATTCCGGGGGATCTGCGCGCGTGGGACGCCATGGTGACCGGGGACCGTTGGCGGTGCGGGATCGAGGCGGAGACGCGACCGCGGGACGGGCAGGCCCTGGAGCGACGGATCGCCCTGAAGCAGCGAGATGGCGAGGTCGACTTCGTCATCCTGCTCCTGCTCGACAGCCGCCACAACCGGGCCTTCGTCCGTGAGCACGCCGACCTCCTGCACGCCCGGTTCCCGGTGGCCGGCGCGCGAGCCCTCGAGCTCCTCGGAGCAGGCGTGGCTCCGGGCGGGAACGCGGTGGTCCTCCTCTGACTTGTACCGCCGCTCTCGGGCCGTCGAGGCAGCGATCCTTCCCATCGCCGGGCCGCGGTGATCCGCCTCTGACCCGTACCGCCCAGCTGGGAGCCGTGACGCTGCGGCACGGCCATCTACCAGGTTGTCCACGGCCGTCCGGAGGCGCCTCCACACCCGGCCGAGCCGCTCGGCTGGGACGAGGGTCGCCCGCGGGCGTTCGGAGACGCCCGCGAGGCGGCCTCCCAGGCGTGGCCACCAGTCGGGTCGCCCGCGGACGTTCGGAGACGCACAGCCCGAGAACCGGCGCACCGATCGGACGTCGCGTGCCGTCAGCCCCGGGCCACGAGGTTCATACCGGGCAGCGTGCGTCCCGTGCACATCTTGGCGTCCAAGCCCACCTTCCAGACAGCCGACGCGTCAATTTCGTGCATGGGGTGCACCGCCAGCGCGCACCCGAGGGTGCGCGACGAGATGGACGTCGCAATTGTGCGAGGAATGCACGCCTCCGACCAGGCCGACGGCCCAGCGGCGCAAAGATGTGCACCTGGCGCACGCCGGCGCCAGAAGTGTGCACGCGGTGCACGGAAGCGACCCTCGTCGGGGTGTCGGCACGCGATCTCGATGAGCACGGCGCCAGAAGTGTGCACGCGGTGCACGGAAGCGACCAGGCGACGTCTCGCCGGCGGCGCTGCTTGCGGCCGGCGGCCAGGAGTGTGCACGCGGTGCACGGAATCGCCCAGGCGGCGGAGAGAGGGCCGGCCGCCGGAACCGGGACGGGCAGCCGTCACCGGGGCCGGGATCTGCGGAGGCATGACACCCCCACCGAGACGGCCGGCCTACTCGAGGTAGTCCTTGAGCTTCCGACTCCGCGACGGGTGGCGGAGCTTGCGGAGCGCCTTGGCCTCGATCTGGCGGATCCGCTCCCGAGTGACGTTGAACTCCTTGCCGACCTCCTCGAGCGTCCGCGCCCGCCCGTCCTCCAGGCCGAAACGGAGCTGGAGGACCCGCCGCTCCCGGCCGGTGAGCGAGCCGAGGACCGCCTCCACCTGCTCGCGGAGGAGCTGCCGCGAGGCCGCGTCGGCCGGGGCCACGGCACCGCGGTCCTCGATGAAATCGCCCAGGTGCGAGTCCTCCTCCTCGCCGACCGGCGTCTCCAGCGAGACCGGCTCCTGGCTGACCTTCATGATCTCCCGAACCCGCTCCGGGGTCACGGCCTGCTCCTGGCCCCGCGACATCGCCTCGGCGATCTCCTCGATGGTCGGCTCGCGGCCGAGGTCCTGGAGGAGCTGCCGCGAGACCCGGATGAGGCGATTGATCGTCTCGACCATGTGGACCGGGATCCGGATCGTCCGCGCCTGGTCGGCGATGGCCCGGGTGATCGCCTGCCGGATCCACCACGTGGCGTAGGTCGAGAACTTGTAGCCCTTCTCGTACTCGAACTTCTCGACCGCCCGGATGAGACCGATGTTCCCCTCCTGGATGAGGTCGAGGAAGCTCATCCCCCGGCCGATGTACTTCTTGGCGATGGAGACGACGAGCCGCAGGTTCGCCGAGGTGAGCTGCTCCCGCGCCTCGCGCCCAAGCCGGACGATCTCGCCCGTGCGGTGGGCGAGCTTCGTGCCCGGCGGCACGGCCGGGTCGTAGCCCATCCGGTGGAGGAGCTCGGCGTCGTTGCCGGCCCGGATCCAACGCTCCAGGGCCGGGAAGGCGACCGCCTCGCGGGTCCAGTCGTAGATGGCCCGGAGCGCCGGGTTGTCGCGCGACTCGACGGCGCCGCTGTGGACGGCCCGGTAGGCCCAGTCCAGGAGCGGCAAGAAGGTCTCGGCCGAGGGCGCCTCGCCGTACGCCGCCAGGAGCCGCCGCGCTTCGCGAAGGAGCGCCCGGGTCGGCTCGTGGTCGGTCGCCCGGACCGCCCGCTGGAGATGGACCTCCGGCGGCGGCCCGAAGAGGTCGGCCGCCCCGGGTGCGGCGAGGGCGTCGCGGACGATCCGGTGCGCCTCCTCGGCGAAGGGCAGCCGGTAGTGCTCGCGCGTCGCCCGCGTCGCCGCCTCCGTCCCGTGGAGCGTCCATTCGTGGAGACTCACGAGCGCCCGCCACGGCGCCTCCGCCATCTGCTCGCCGAGCTCGATCGCCTTGGCCAGGACGACCTCCTCTTCGGCGGTGAGGAGCGGGACCTTCCCGATCTCGCGCAGGTACATCCGGACCGGGTCGTCGATTCCGGCGACGTCCGCCTCGAGGTCTTCGAGCTCTTCGGGGCTCGGCTCCTCCAGGGCGACGGCGTCGAGATCCGGCGGCCCCTCCCCCTCGCCGAGCCCTGCCTCGACCTCGGCCTCGATGGCATCGTGGGCCGCCTTGCTGACCCCGACGAGCTCGTCGGCCCCGACCTCGGCGTCGATCCCCGCCACCGCGGGCCCCTCGAGATCGCCCTCGTCCTCGCCCTGCCCGCCCGTCCGACGGAGCCCGGCCAGGCGGAACTCGGCGTGGTCGGTCGCCGTCCGCCGCGGCCGCCCGAGCAGTCCCTCCACGAGCCGCAGCTCCTCCCGCTCCGCCATCGTCAGCCTCCGCCGGCCCTCGGCCGCGCACCGCCATCGCGGAGCCGTGGCGCGGACATCCGGGACGGTCGCGGCATGACGATCCCGATCAGCCGACCGCGGCCGGTGACGGGCGCTCCGGACCCCCCGTCCGCCGGGCGAGGAGCCGCGCCTGCTCGCGGCGGCGGTGGAGCGAGCGCCACGCCTCATGGATCTGCCGCTCCTGGGCGAGGAGTTCGACCATGGCCGCCCGGTCGCCCCGCCGCTCCGCCTCGGCTTGGGCGGCCCGGTTGTACTCGCTCCGTTGGGCGAGCGCGTCCGCCTCGAGGTTGAGGATGAGGTTCTCCAGCTCGTAGGCCTGGCGCTCCGGTGCGAGGAGCCGCGGATCGGGCCCGTCGAGGGCGAGAACGGCCGTCGCCAGGGCCCGAACCTCCGGCTCGAGCCCCGCCCGGAGCGCCTCGAGGTCGAAGCCGCCCGGCACCCCTGCCTCGTCGGGGGCCCGCATCCGGACGATGGCCCGGAAGAGCTCGCGGGCGAGGGTCGACGGCAGCTGGTCGGGACCGAGCTCCTCGACGGCCCGGAGCTGGAGCTCGGGGACGAGGAGGAGGAGCCGCAGGAGCTCGACCTCGCTCGGGCTGACGGCCCGGACGACCTCCCGCGGGTGGAGGTCCTCCGACGCCGCCCGAACCGCCTCGAGGGTCAGCCGGGCGCCGCCGTGCTCGACCTCCAGCGCCCTCCGACCGCTCGTCGGCCGGCTCCGGAGGGCCTCGCGGAGGACGTCGACGTCCATCGCCGCCCGCCGGGCGAGA
This sequence comes from Chloroflexota bacterium, assembly GCA_034434735.1. Taxonomy (GTDB): domain Bacteria; phylum Chloroflexota; class Limnocylindria; order Limnocylindrales; family CSP1-4; genus BPIH01. The sequence goes on along the minus strand of DAOTYQ010000234.1, from coordinate 924 downwards.
TGGAGGATCGCCCCGTCCCGGACCGTCGGATCGGCGACCCGGCGCAGCACCGGGAGGACCGCGTCGACGAGGCGCCGCCGCCCGTCGGCGGTCCGGACGTCGACGCGGGCGGCGCTCACGTCGACGAGGTACTCGAGGATCCCGACGGGCGCGGCGACGGCTGCCTCCCAGAGCTCGGGCGCATCGCGGATCACCTCGTCGGGATCGCGGCCCTCGGGCAGCCGGACGACGCCGACGTCGGTCAGCCCGAACTCGGCCCGGGTCGACTGGACCTCGGAGATGAGGGCCGATAGCTCGCTGATCCCGAAGGCGCCGGCACTCTGCCCGGCCGGGTCGACGTCGTAGGCGAGGGCGACCCGGCGGGCGTAGCGGCCGAGGATCGCGACCTGACCGGGGGTGAGCGCCGTCCCGAGGGAGGCGACGACGTTCTCGAAGCCGGCCTGATGGGCCATGAGGGCATCCGTGTAGCCCTCGACGAGGACGGCCTGGCCGGTCCGCCGGATGGCGGCCTTGGCCCGGTCGATGAGGTAGAGGGTCCGGCTCTTGTCGAAGAGGACCGTCGCCGGCGAGTTCAGGTACTTCGGCCCAGGATCCGGACGGTCCGGCGCGCGGCCCTCCGACGCGCCCCCGCCTGCGCCTGGTGATCCCGGCTCCGGTCCGGCCGGGTCGAGGATCCGGCCGCCCAGGCCCGTCGGTGCGCCGGTGGCGTCCCGGATCGGGAAGATGATCCGCGACCGGAAGCGGTCGTAGGCGCCCCGCCCGCCGGGCCGGGGGACGGTCAGGCCGACTGCCGCCAGCTCCTCGGCGGTGATCCCCCGCCGCCGTCCGAGCTCCCGGCTCAGCGTGTCCCAGCCGGCCGGCGCCCAGCCGAGCTGGAAGCGCTCGATGGTCGCGTCGGTGAAGCCCCGGCCGCGGAGGTAATCG
>DAOTYQ010000233.1:0-9827 GCA_034434735.1 Chloroflexota bacterium | reverse complement strand
GGCTACGACCATGGCGACGAGCCCGACGGCGGCCCACAGGATCTGCGGTCCGACGATCCGGAAGGGATCGTCGGTCGCCAGGTACGCCTTCATCGCCGACGAGCTGTAGACCATGAGGATCCCGATGGAGGCGAGGGCGACGACGGCGACGAGGATCGCCGAGTCCATCTCGTGGCGCTCCCGGCGAAGGGCCGTCCGGTGCGGTCGAGCCAGCGGCCGGACGTGGCTGAGGCGCGAGGTCGCCGTCGTCATCGGCCACCCTCGGGCGCCGCGTCGGGCGGGTCGGCGACCCCCGGGCGCGGCCCGGGGTCGGAACGCGGCCGGCCCCGCTCGGCGGCGATCTCGGCGACGACCGCCTTGAAGGCCCGGCCTCGGTCGGCGTAGTCGACGAACATGTCGAAGGAAGCGGCGGCGGGGCTCAAGAGGACCGTCGCCTCGGGTGCGGGCCCGCCCGAGCCGGCCACGAGAGCCGCCCGGGCGATGGCGTCGGCTCGGCGAACCGCCGTCGGCAAGTCCGGCGCTCGCTCGATCCGCCCGAGCCCAGCCGACCGAAAGATCGCCTCGAGCTGCGGGGCGCTCTCGCCGATGAGGACGGCGGCGATGGCCCGCTCGGCGACGACCGGCCCGAGGGACGAGAGATCGACGCCCTTGTCCCGCCCGCCGGCGATGAGGACGATGGGCGGCGGGAAGGATCGCAGCGCGGCGACGACGGCGTCGGGTTGGGTGCCCTGGGAGTCGTTCACGAAGCGGACGCCGTCGACGACGGCGACGACCTCGAGCCGATGCTCGACCCCGGCGAAGCCGGCGACCGCGCGCCGGACGGCGTCGGGCGCGAGACCGAAGAGGAGCCCGACGGCGACCGCCGCGAGGGCGTTCGAGACGTTGTGCTCGCCCGGCAGCCGGAGCTCGGCGAGGGGCAGGATCCGGCCCGCCGGTCCGCTCGCGGCCGGACCGCCGCCCGCCAGCGGCAGCCGTTCGACCCCGGCCGCGACGATCCAGTCGTCGAGGACCCCGACCCCGCCCGGGATCGGCACGCTCCGCCGGTACATGACGGTCGGAGCCCCGCCGAGCCCGGCCAGGGCGGCCGTGACCGGGTCTTCGGCGTTGAGGACGAGGGCTCCGTCGCGGTCGACGAGCTCGGCCAGCCGCCGCTTCACCCGCCGGTACGCCTCGACGGTGCCGTGACGATCGAGGTGGTCGGCGGTGACGTTCGTGTAGACGGCGACCGTCGTGCCCCGGGACAGGGCCGGCAGCTGGAGCTCGGAGATCTCGACGACGACCCGATACGCTGAGTCGATCCGGAGGAGCTCCTCGACGAGCGGCCGACCGATGTTGCCGCCCAGGAGAACCGGATGGCTCGGGTCGGCGGCGAGGACGGCGGCGATGAGGGCGGCCGTCGTCGTCTTGCCCTTTGTTCCCGTCACGCCCACTGTCGGGGCCGGGCAGAGCCGGAGGAAGAGGTCGAGCTCGGAAACGAGCGGCGGGGCCGAGGCGTCCCCGGCCGCCCGGCGGCGGACGAGGTCGCGGAGGGCGGCCCGGAGGCGCGGCTCGGCCGTCGGGTAGTCGGGCTGGATCGACGGCGACGTGGCGACGAGGGCGGCCCCGGCCCAGGTCGTCGCCGGGTCGACCTCGGGTCCGAGCCGGAGGGCGACGGCCCGGTCGGCGAGGGCGTCGATGGCCGGGTCGAGTTCGGTCGCGGGGCGTCGGTCGTAGACGGTAACCCGGGCCCCGACGGCGGAGAAGAAGCGGGCCAGGGCGAGGCCGCTCCGGGCCAACCCGAGGACGGTGACCGCGCGGTCGGCGAGGGCCCCGGCGCGGATCGCCTCGAGGCTGAGGCCGTCCAGCTCGATCGGCTCGACGCGATCGGGCGAGCGGGGGGGCATCGGGGTCGGGCGCTGGGCCGTGGACTCGTTCATCGGAGGGCGTCGATGGAGGCGAGGAAGAGGGTGACGCCGAGGAGCCCGGCGAGGACGGCCACGATCCAGAAGCGGAGCGTGATCTTCTCCTCGTCCCAGCCGGCCAGCTCGAAGTGGTGGTGGAGGGGGCTCATCCGAAAGAGCCGTCGGCCGCCGGTCGCCTTGTAGTAGGCGACCTGGAGGATGACCGAACCGGTCTCGACGACGAAGACGAAGCCGATGAGCGGCAGGACGAGGAGCTGGCCGGTGATGATGGCGATGACGGCGAGGGTCGCCCCGAGGGAGAGGGAGCCCGAGTCGCCCATGAAGATCTGGGCCGGGTGGACGTTGAACCAGAGGAAACCGAGGAGCGCCCCGATGAGGATCGCGCACAGGAAGGCGACGTTCGGCTGGTTCCCGATCCCGCCGCCGGGGAGGGGAACCGGGTTCAGGAGGGCGATGATGAGGAAGCAGACGAAGGCGATGACGAGGGTCCCCCCGGCCAGACCGTCGAGGCCGTCGGTGATGTTCACGCCGTTGCTGGCAGCGACGATGGCGAAGGCGGCGAAGAGGACCCAGGCCGTCGGATCGATGGTCACGTCGCCGACGAAGGGAACTCGGAAGCCGGTCAGACCATAGGTCTGCTGGATCTGCCAGGCGAAGAAGAGGGCGAAGACGCTCTGCCAGAGGAGCTTCTGGCGGGCGCGGATCCCCTCCCCGGTCCGGGCGTTCAGGACGTCGTCGACGGCGCCGAGGACGCCGACGATGGCGAGCGCGGCGAGCGGCGGGATGATCCCGCCCTCGACGCGACCGAGGGCCACATAGAGGCCGAGGGCGACCCCGATGACGAGGAGCCCGCCGAGGGTCGGCGTCCCCTCCTTGACAAGATGGCTCTGCGGGCCTTCGATCCGGATCTGCTTGCCGAAGCCGAGGTAGCGGAGGAGGCGGATGTAGGGCGGCATGAGGATGACGACCAGAGCGAAGGCGAGGAGGAGGCCCTGGATGAGCTCGATGGTCATCCTCCACCTCTCCCGGAGCCGCCGCCGAGGGCAGCGACGAGTTCCGCCACGAGGACGTCGAGGGCGATCCCCCGCGAGGCCTTCACGAGGACGACGTCGCCGGGCCGGAGGAGATCGAGGAGGACCGGCACGGCCGCCGACCGGTCGGGGACGTGGCGGAGGCGGGTCGGCGGCAAGCCAGCGCCCAGGGCACCGTCGACGATCCCTCGGGCACCCGGACCGACGACGACGAGGTGGTCGACGACGGTCGCCGCCGCCTCGCCGACGGCCCGATGCCCCCGCTCGTGGGCCGGGCCGAGCTCGAGCATCTCGCCGAGGACGGCGATCCGGCGGCCGGGGAGGCCGGCCAGGAGGTCGAGGGCCGCCCGGACCGAGCCGGGCGAGGCGTTGTAGGTGTCGTCGACGACGGCGACCCCACCGGCGCGGAGGACGGTACCCCGGTGTTCCACCGACCATCCGTCGGCGAGGGCCGCGGCGATCTCGTCGACGGCGAGCCCGACGACGGAGCCGACAGCCGCCGCCGCGAGGGCGTTGTGGACGGCGAGCCGCCCGAGGAGCGGCAGCCGGACCGGCCGGGCGACCCCATCGACGACGAGGTCGAAGGCCATCCCCTCGAAGCCCAAGGAGCGGACGGCGCGGGCCGTCACCGCAGCCGCGGGGTCGAAGCCATAGGTCCGGATCGCAGCGGCCGTCCGACCCGCCATCCGGGCGACCCGGGGGTCGTCGGCATTGAGGATCGCGACCCCACCCTCGGAGGCGGCCGGCAGGGCCTCGACGAGCTCCGCCTTTGCCGCCTCGATGGCGTCGAGGGAGCCGATCCTCGAGAGGTGGACCTCCTGGACCGCCGTGACGACCCCGATCCGCGGCTGGGCGATCCGGGCCAGGTCGGCGATCTCGCCACCGACGTACATCCCCATCTCGAGGACGGCGATCTCGTGCTCGGGCGCCAGGTCGAGGACCGTGAGCGGGAGACCGATCTCGTTGTTGAGGTTGCCCGGGTTTTTCAGGGTCCGGAAGCGGCGGCCGAGGACGGTGGCCACGGCCTCCTTCGTCGATGTCTTGGCGATGCTCCCGGTGACCCCGACGACGAGGAGGTCGAAGCGCCGCCGCCAGGCGGCGGCGAGGGCGTGGAGACCGCGGAGGGGATCGGCCACGGCGCAGATCGTCGCCCCGGCCACCTCGGCCGCCCGGAGCGTCTCCGCCTCGAGGGGCCAGTCGCTCCGGACGAGAAGACCGGCCGCGCCCCGAGCGAGGGCCTCGTCGAGGAATCGGTGCCCGTCGGTCCGCTCCCCGGGCAGGGCAACGAAGAGGCGGTCCGGCGTGACACGCCGGGAATCGACAGCCGCCCCGCGGATCGGGCGGTGGCCGCGGAGGACGAGTCGGCCGTCGGTCAGGTCTGCCAGCTCACCGGGGCCGACGGCCGGACGGCCGTCGGCGTCGCGCTGCGGGACGGCGTTCACGGCCTCCAGTGTCGCACAGGCTCCAGCCTCCCTGGTCGGCCCGCCGGAACGGCCGACCGCGCCGCTCGACTCAATCACCGCTGGCTCCGTCGCTCCGTCCCAGCTCGAGACTCGTCATCGCATCGGTGGCGACCCGGCGGAAGAGCTCGAACGACATGACCGGAAGCGCGTGGGCGCCGGACCTCGTGAGCTTCGGCTCGGCGCGGGCGATCCGGACGGCGACGATGAGCTCCGGCTCCGTCCGACCGATGTAACCGACGAAGCTGTAGTTGAAGAGGTTCGGGATCCAGCCGCCCGCACCCTCGTTCAACGTCGGATCCCAGATCTGGGCGGTGCCCGTCTTGCCGCCGACGACGTAGCCCGGAACGAGGGTCCCAGCGCGATAGAAGGGCACCGACTCGACGACGTGAGCCATGAGCCCGACGAGCTCGTCGCGGAGGCGCGCGTCGATGAGGCCGGTCGCCCGCGGCGCTGGCGCCACCTCCTGGTCTTCGACGGCCGCCACGACGTGGGGCGTGACGAGGGTCCCCCCGTTCACCATCGCCGCGTAGGCGGCCGCCAGTTGGACGAGGGTGACGGCGACCCCCTGACCGAAGGACCCGTTGGCGAGGTCGATCTCGCGCCAGGCGCGGATCCGGGGGTCGCGGGCCAGCCCGGCGACCTCCCCGGCGACGTCGATCCCGGTCGGCGACCCGATCCCGAAGCTCGTCCAGGTGTCGTAGAGGGCGACCGCCGCGTCCCGGACGCTCGACCCCAGGAGACGAGCAACCCGGGCCGTTCCGACGTTGCGCGAGTAGGCGATGACGTCCTTGAAGGGGATCGTTCCCATCCCCTTTCGATCGGCGTTGCGGACCGCGGTCCGACCGCCGTCGAGGCTGAGCGAGGCCGTGTCCCGGACGGGCGTCTCGAGCTCGACGGCGCCGCGCTCGAGGGCGGCGACGGCGGTGAACATCTTCATGACCGAGCCGGGTTCGTAGATCTCGCCGACGACGGGATCGACAAACCGGGCTGGGTCCCGGCCGGCGACTTCGGCGTACGCATTCGCATCGTACGTGGGGTACGAGGCTGAGGCATAGATCGCCCCGCTGGCTGGATCGATGACGATGGCCGACACGCTCGCCGCCCGATCGGCGATCCAGGCAGCGACGACCTCCTGCTCGACAGCCAGCTGGAGCCCGGCATCGATGGTGAGACGAAGGTCGAGGGGCGGCGTCCCTGGATCGACAACCCGCTCCGTCCCCGGGATCGGCCGAGAGGCCGAGTCGCGCTGGGCGACGAGGATCCGAGGCGAGCCAGCGAGGGCGTCCTGATAGCGCTCCTCGACGCCATACTGGCCGACCCCGTCCCGGTTCACGAAGCCGAGGAGATGGGCCGCCAGCGAGCCCTCGGGACCCCCGCCCGGCTGCGGGTAGACGCGGGCCGGCGTCGCCTCGAGCCGGACGTTCCAGATCCGACCGGCCTCGATGGCGGCCCGGAGCTGGCCGGCTGTCTCCTCGGCGACGTCCCGGGCGACGACGACGTACGGCCGCCCGCTCGCGAGTCGAGTCGCCAGCCCGGCTTGCCCGGCAGCGTCGAGGTCCAGGAGTTCGGCCAGGCGCTCGGCCAGGGTCGCCTGCGCCTCCGGCGTCAGGCGGTCGGCGGCGACAGCGACGGTGTAGCGGTCGACGCTCGTGGCAAGGACGACGGTCCCGCTCCGGTCGTAGATCTCGCCGCGCCGGGGCGGCTCCGCGATCCGGATCGTCGTCTGCTCCCGCGCCCGGGCGGCGAGGATGTCAGCCTCGACGACCTGCCACCAACCGAGCCGGGCCACGAGGGCGACGGCGACGACGAGGAGGAGGCCGAGGACGACGACGTGGCGGGGGCGCGAGTCGGTCCGACCGAGCATCGCCGAGCGTGTCCGACCGACTCAGCGGGCCGACAAGACGACGGGATCGCCGAGAGGGATGAGGCCGAGGTCGGTCGCCTCCTTTCGGATGGCCGGCTCGCGGCCGAGCCGGTTCAGGTCCGACCGCAAGTCGCGGGCTCGGGCGTCGAGCTGCTCGATGGTCGTTCGAAGCCGCTCGGCTTCGTAGTCGGTCGCCGCCACCCGGACCGTTTGCGAGAGCGAGAAGAAGGCGAGCAGGAAGGCGACGACGATGGCTCCGAGGATGACCCCGACGCGCCGGGGCCGACGCTGCGCCCGCACGACCCCCCGCAGGCGACGACGGGGCAGGACGGTCGAGCCCGAGGTCGGCCGGCGCGGCAGGACGAGGCCCGATCTCGGCCGGGCGCCTTCGTAGACGGCCATCAGTCGACCCCACCGAGTGGGAGCGCGTCGAGGTCGCGGCCGAGCCAGGGGCCGAAGGCGAACGCCTTCCCGCCCAGGCCGGCGGCCTCGACCGACCGGGCGTCGTCGGCCACCGCCAGCCGGCGCTGGAGGTCGGCCTCCCGCCGTCGCGCCCGTCGCTCGTGGACCTCGTGCTGCCGGGGCCCGTAGGCCCGGCGGCGGCGATTCTGGTGACGCTTGGCCATCCTTCGGCTCCTCCCGTGTCGGCCCGGCCGGCGGCCCGCCCGCCGGATCGGGCACCCTTCTCCTAGGCGGCGAGACGCTCGGCGGCCCGAAGGCGGGCGCTTCGGGCGCGGGGATTGGTCAGGACCTCGACGGCACCGGGCCGCAGTGGACGCCGCGTCAGCGGCCGGAGACGGGGCCCTCGCCCACAGACGCAGACGGGCGCCTCCGGTGGGCAGGTGCAACCCCGCCGCTCGGCGGCGATGAACCGCTTGACGATCCGGTCCTCGAGGGAGTGGTATGAGAGGACGACAAGCCGACCGCCGGGCCGAAGGAGCTCGACGGCGGCCAGGAGGCCCTCGCGGAGCGCCTCCAGTTCGTCGTTCACGGCGATCCGGAGGGCCTGGAAGACCCGCGTCGCCGGGTGGATCCGGCGCCGTCCTCGAAGTGGCCCCGGGACCACCGCCTCGACGAGGCCGGCCAGGTCTTCGGCCCGCTCGATCGGGGCGGTGGCCCGCCGCTCGACGATGGCCCGAGCGATCCGGTCGGCGAAGGGCTCCTCGCCGTAGCGCCGCAACAGGGTTCGGAGCTCCTGGGGCCGAAGCTCGGCCAGGAGCGCCGCCGCCGGTCTGCCCCGGCTCGGGTCGAAGCGCAGGTCGAGGGGTCCGCCGGTCCGGATCCCGAAGCCCCGGCTCCGATCGGCGAGCTGGTCGGACGAGAGGCCGAGGTCGAAGAGGCAGCCCTCGACGGCTCCGAAGCCGGCCTCCGGGGCGATCCGCCCCAGCTCGCGGAAGTTGCCCTGCCGGAGGACGACCCGCTCGCCGAAGCGCGCCAGCCGGGCCCGGGCTCGCTCGATGGCGGCCGGGTCCGCGTCCAGGCCGAGAACCCGACCGTCCGGACTGCTCGCCTCCAGGATCCGCTCGGTGTGCCCTCCGCCACCGACGGTGGCGTCGATGTGACGGCTGCCGGGGGTCGGTGCGAGGATCTCGACGACCTCGCCCGCCATGACCGGCAGGTGCCCATCCGTCACCACGGCACCCCCTCCGATGGTCGGTACCCGAGCGGACCCTGGAAGCGCATCTGGTCGACCCCCCTAGATCCCGAGGCCCTCGAGCCGACCGGCGAGGGCGGCGGGGTCGGTGAGCTCGCGGCGGACCGCCTCCCAGCGGTCGGGTGCCCAGATCTCGGCGTGGTCGCGGGCCCCCAGGACGACGGCCTCACCGCCGAGGCCGGCCCACTCCCGGAGGTAGGCCGGCAGGAGGACGCGGCCCTGGCGGTCGAGCTCGGCTTCGATGGCGCCCCCAAAGAGGAACCGGGCGAAGGCTCGCGAGCCGGGGTCGGAGATGGGGAGGCCGGCGACCTTCGCCGCCAGCTCGTCCCAGGCGGGCGCCGGGAAGATGGCGAGGCAGCCGTCGATCCAGCGCGAGACGTAGGCGCCGCCCGCCAGCTGGGCGCGGAAGCGCGCCGGGACGGCGATCCGTCCCTTCTCGTCCACCGAGTGCCGGTACTCGCCGGTGAACACGTCTCGGGTCGTCCTCGTCGGGGCTGGTGCGGCCGGCGGGCCGCCTGGTTTATGGGCGGATGCCCCACTTGGCACCACTTCGTGCCACTTCGCTGCATTCTAGCCGTTCCGCGGCCGACGTCAACCCTCGATCGCGCGGACGGAGCGGCGTCTCTGACGCCGGAGGCGGGGCGGGGCCGCAGCCGGGATCGAACTCGCGGGCGTTCCATGCCGATGCGGTGCAGCCGACCCGGGGTTCCTGCGAGTCGAGGACGGAGGAGGCCACGCGACCGGCCGTGCGTTTCGATCTCGTCGGCCGTCTCATCCGCCTCAGCTCCGCGGCGGCCGGAGATCTCCTGGGGCGAAGCGAGGGGGCGGTCCGGGCTGCCGCCAGCCGCGGCCGACAGAAGCTCGCCGACGCGACGAGCAGAACGGAGGGATCGAGGTGACAGCGTGCGATCCCCAGACGGCCGACGAGCTCCTCGCGGCGCAATGCGACCGCCGTTTGGCGGTCCCCCACGACGGCAGGTGGCGCCTCCCGCAGTTCGGGCTCGGGAGCACGGGCTGCGGCAGCGATCCCTGTGGCGTGGAGAACGGCGTCAGTGCCCCTCGCCAGCCGAGGCGGAACCGTGGGGAGGCGGCTCTCGGCGGCGGGCCAAGCGCATCGCGGTCAAGAAGGAGATCAGACCACCAACGGCGAGCACGAGGATCGGGACAGCGATCAGCCCACTGAGATCCGCTCCGACGCAGCCATCGGTCGCCGTGTTGGGACCGCGACACAACTGGATGGCATGGCCCCACACCACGAGCCCTGCACCTCCAGCCCCGAGGAGCGCACCGCCCAGCGCTACGCCCCGTGGCCGGTCCACCAGCCCCCACGGGATGACTGCGATGGCGAGCAGCAGCCCGAGCGTCCCGAGCGCGAGTGGCGCGATCCCGACGATGCCGCCAACGACGAGCCCGAGGGACCAGTGCATCAGCGCCCCTCGACCGGTGGCACGCTCGGTCGACGCGCTTCCGCTCATCTCATGTCACCTTCCGGACCTGGTAGTGCATCCACAGCGGCGCGCACTCGTCGACGCTGTCGGTCGACCGCGTGCCGCCGATCGAGCCGCTCGGCTAGCCGTAGGCACGAACGTAGTAGTAATTTCGGTGTCGACGGTCGGGAGCGGCCAGCAGAAGCTGGCGTTCTCGAAGATGAAGTAGGTGCTGCCGAGATCGTAGGAGCAACTCTCGTACTCCCACCCACCGTAAGACACGATCCGCCAGCCGGTGCCGTCTGCCCATGACCACTCGCCGCTCGTCAGGAGCTCAGCGGGTCGGCGGCGGGAGGATGAGCTTCTGGCCGGCCCGGAGCCCGGTCGAGCGGGCCCAGGGGTTGAGCTCGTAGATCGTCGCCAGCGGCACCCCGAAGTAGTTACCGATGCTCCAGAGGTTGTCGCCCCGGCGGACGGTGTAGACGTA
>DAOTYQ010000232.1:0-1607 GCA_034434735.1 Chloroflexota bacterium | reverse complement strand
TGAAGCTCACCCCCGGCTATGCCGGCCTCTTCACCGGCCGGACGGGGATGAGCCACATCATCGTCGACGACCTGACCATCGTCCGGGCGATGCCGAACATGGTCGCCGTCGCCCCGGCCGACGACATCGAGGCGGCCCAGGCCCTCCGCTGGGCGGCCGCCTACGAGGGCCCTTGCTACGTTCGCCTCGTCCGCGATGCCACCCAGCGCCTCTTCGACGGCGGGTACCGGTTCGAGTTCGGGCGGGCCGTCGTCGTCCGCGAGGGCCGGGACGTCAGCCTCGTCAGCACCGGGGCCCAGACGCCCCGCGTCGTCGACGCGGCCGAGCTCCTCGCCGCCCGGGGGATCGAGGCCCACGTCGTCCACGTGCCGACGATCAAACCCATCGACGAGGCGGCCATCGTCGCCGCCGCCGAGCGGACCGGGGTCGTCGTCAGCGTCGAGGAGCACACGATCTACGGCGGCCTCGGCGGGGCGGTGGCCGAGGTCCTGGCCGAGCAGCACCCGACCCGAGTCTTCCGGATCGGCCTTCGAGACGTCTATCCCGAATCGGGGCCGAACGAGGCGCTCCTCGAGCTCTACGGGCTCTCGGCGGCGCGCGTCGCCGACCAGGTCGAACGCTACCTCCGCGCAGTCTGACCTCGACCCGACGGGGCGACCGACGGGCGCGGGCCTCGGCCCACGGCGGCCGTCGAGGGCTGAATGGCCCGCCCGGACGGGCGGAATGGTGGTGCGGCGCCTCGAGCGGTGATCTATTATCGATTATCGATGCACGTCCCGCGTCCCGACGGGCGTTGGCGAGCTCGCGCCCGAGGCGGCATTCGAGCAGGCCCCCTCTGCCCCATCGTCTAGCTGGCCCGCGGCCTCGGGCCGACGGGCCCTCGTTAGGGAGGTTCGAGGTGCAGACCAAGGACACGATCCCGCTCTGGTTGGCCGTGGCGATCACCGTCGTCGTGAGCCTGCCGTTCGGGCTCTGGCTCGGAAGCTGGAACCTGCCCCTGTGGGTTGCGTTCATCGTGTGGGCCGAGTACTTCGCCCTCGGGGCGAAGCCGGACGCGCTGAAGATCATGATCCCCGCCTACATCCTGGGCGTGATCGGGGCGACCGTCGTCCTCGTCTTCACCGTCCTCGTCGGCCAGGCGTTGCCCGGCGCCAAGCTCGTCACGGACGGCGACGTCGCGATCTTCATCGGCTTCTTCATCGCCTTCCTGCCGGTCATCTACGCGATGAAGTTCCTGCCCGTCACCCAGGGTCCCGGCGGGCTGCCGTTCTTCAACGGCATCTCGATGGGTTTGGCGACCTACTTCACCGGTCAGTACGCGTCGGTCTTCGGCGACCTCGACCCGGTCCTCGTCCCGCTGGCGACCGGCGTAGCGGCGATCCTGGCCGGGATCCTCGGCGCGGTCCTCGGCTGGTTCAACGTCACGATCATGTTCCCCAAGCCGGTCGAGGAACGCTGAGCCCACTCCTCGACGCGGTCGATCGAGCTCGCCGATCCGGCCGGACGTGCCGGTCGCCCGTTCCGGGCGGCGCGGCCGTCCGGCCGCTTCGTTTCCCACCGCCATTCGGCGAGGCGGGCGGTTGTGATAGATTCTGCGCGAATGAGCA
>DAOTYQ010000231.1:0-1808 GCA_034434735.1 Chloroflexota bacterium | reverse complement strand
GGCGACCCGCTCCACGCTCGGGTCGAGGACGACCTCGAGCCCGCGCGCCTCCACCGCCAGCGGCGAGTCGGCCCGGACCCAGACCACGATCTGGCCGACGGCGTACGGCCGGAGCGTCGAGCCGTCGGCGAGGCCGGCCTCGACGAGCCGCCTCGGGTACTCGATGTCGGCCGAAAAAAAGAGGTCGAAGGGCGCGCCCTGGCCGATCTGGGCGAAGAAGCTCCCCGACGAGCCGTAGACCGCTTCGACCGGCTGGCCCGGGTGCGTCGCCGACCAGGCCGCGACGAGCTCGTCCATAGCGTAGCGGAGGTCGGCCGCCGCCGCGACCCGGAGCGGTGGGGCGGGGGAGGGGAGGGCGGCCGATGGCGACGGGACGGAGGTCGATGGTGACGGGAGGCCAGCCGACGGGGACGGGACGCCAGCCGACGGGCCGCCCGCCGCCAAGGGCCGACACGCCGCGGCGAGGAGGCCGAGGAGCCCGAGACCGACGAGGGCGACGACGAAGCGGACCTCGGGGCGCCTCGCCATCAGTCGCTCCGCCGCCCTCCGGCCGGCTGCCGCCGCCTCGGGCCGGCCGGAACCTCGACGACGACGTTCGTCGCCTTGACCGAGCAGACGACCTCGTCACCGACCCGGAGATCGAGCTCCGCCGCCGCCTCGGCGGTCATGAGGCTGACGAGCCGGTGCGGCCCCGCCTGGACCTCGACGACGGCCGCGACCCGGTCGGCCTCCACCCGGGTCACGACCCCCGGGAAGCGGTTCCGGGCCGAGCGGGCCGCGATCGGCCGCTCGCGCTCGCTCCGGCGGCGCTCCGAGAGGAGGCGGGCGACCTCGGTCAGCGGGACGCGACGGCGCCCACCGGCGGTCCGCTCCACGGCGATCCGACCCTCGGCCGCCCAGCGGCGGAGGGTCTCGACGGAGACGCCGAGCATCTCGGCGGCGATCCCGAGGCGGACCGAGGTGGCCTGCGTCGAACCGGGCGAGGGCTGTGCCATGGCTAGGTAGGATAGCGAATCTAGCCGGGGTACCTAGGTATCGGCGCCAGCTGGTAGCGCCCCCGGACCGGCCCTTGCTGACCGCCCCTCTTGAGCCGACCCCGCCGAACGCGCCCGCTGCCGTGCCAGCCTAGCTGACACGAGCGGGTGTCATCCTTCAGGCGCGGCCCAGGGAGACGCAGTCTCACAGTTAAAGTCGATGGTCATCTTGTTTGCAATGGCGCGGTCTGCCACGGACCACTTGCATGCGGTCGACGCATCTGGCAAGGTATGCGGCAGGCGCGCGACCTCTCATCGCCCCCCGGAGAGATCGCCGACGACAGTCGTCCATGCACTCCTTCGGCCGAAGCGGGAGGAATTCGGTCCGTGAGCGTCGGCTTCAGTGAACTCTTCCGGCGGGCAACGGAGCGATGAACTTCCTTGCGCCCAAGCCCCTGGTCCGAGTCTGCGGGCCCGCTTCGTACTGCCGTGCTAACGGACGCGTCGGGCCGCGGGTTCGCGGTTCTCGCTTACTCCCCCGCTTGCAGCGGCCGAAGGCCGCACGTCGCCAGTGCCCGTCTCCCGCTGATCCAGCACGAGAAAACTTCTAGAAGCAACGGAGGTACACGGTGATCGACGAAGCCACACTCTATGAGCGCCTCGCTGGCGCCAGCAGCCTGGAGACGGAGTTCGCCGCAATCAGGTTCCGGGCCCGCTATGAGCCTGCTGCCGGTCCAGGCTCTAAGCTGTCGCCGCCCACGTATCCCGTGGAGGGCGATCGTCAAACGCCCTATCTGTTTGAGGATCGCCGGGTAGGGGAACACGATCGGCGGG
>DAOTYQ010000230.1:0-10233 GCA_034434735.1 Chloroflexota bacterium | reverse complement strand
GCCGAGTTCGACCGACCGGGACGGCGGGTCGAGGTCGAGTGGTCGGTCGAGGGGCGCCGGGGTCGGGTCGGGGCGACGGTCGCAGCCCTCCCGTTCCTCGACCTCGAGCGCCGGCGCGGGTGACGGGCACGCGCGCGGCGCCAGACTCGCCGCCATCGGACGGACCGAACGGCCCGTGCCCACGACGGAAGCGCTCGGCTACCCTACCCCGAGCTGAGGCGAGGCGCACCGCCGGCGCGCCCTCGCGTCCGCCTGGGTTGGTGCCATGACCGCCGTCATCGAGGCCCACGGCCTCACCAAGTACTACGGCCACCGACGGGGCGTCGTCGGGCTCGACTTCGCCGTCGAGGCGGGCGAGGTCTTCGGCTTTCTCGGTCCGAACGGGGCCGGCAAGACGACGACGATCCGCCTCCTCCTCGGCCTCCTCCGGCCGACGTCCGGCCGGGCGACGATCTTCGGCCACGACGTCTGGGCCGAGGCGCCGACCGTCCACCGCTACCTCGCCTACGTCGGGAGCGAGCCCGGCTACTTGGGCGAACTGACGGCCGCCGAGCAGCTCGATGTCCTCGACGCCCTCCGCGGCCTCCCACGCGGGGTCTGGCGGCCCCTAGCCGAGCGGCTCGAGCTCGACCCGGGTGTCCCGATCCGGAAGCTCTCGCGGGGCAATCGCCAGAAGATCGCCGTCGTCGCCGCCTTCATGGGGACCGAGCCGCTCCTCGTCCTCGACGAGCCGACGACCGGCCTCGACCCACTCATGCAGCGGACCTTCCTCGCCCTCCTGGCCGAGACTCGCGCGGCGGGGCGGACGGTCTTCCTCTCCTCGCACAACCTACCCGAGGTCGAGCGGAGCTGCGACCGGGTCGGGATCATCCGCGAGGGTCGCCTCGTCGAGGTCTCGACGGTCCAGCGGCTCCTCGGCGCCCACTGGCGGTCGGTCAACCTCGTCCTGGCAGAGCCGGCTCCGAACGGGACCTTCGAGCTGCCGAACGTCGAGGTCGTCACGGCCAGCGCCCGGGACGTCCACCTCATGGTTCGGGGCGACGTCACCCCCCTCCTCCGCCGGATCGCCGAGCTGCCGGTCGTCGACATCTCGATCACGACCCCCGACGTGGAGGACATCTTCCTCCGCTACTACGATGCGGGGGCGGCGACCCCGGGCGAGCTCCTCGATCCGGCGATGGGGAGCGCCCCGTCGGCCGGGGGTGACGGCGGGTCGACCGAGGGAGAGGTGCGATGACGCGCGCGGCCATCTGGCTCGAGGTCCGCCGGAGTCGCTCCCTCGCCCTCTGGCTCGGCCTCGTCGGCTTCGTCTATGCCGGGACGATGGCCGCGTTCTACCCGATCATGCGCGACAACGCCGCCGCCCTCGAGCAGTATCTCGAGCTCTTCCCCGAAGCGTTCCGGATGGCCTTCGGGATCACCGGCAGCCTCGGGAACCCCGGGGTCTTCTTCACGACCTACCTGGGGAGCTACCTCTGGCCGATCGTCGGCGCCATCGCCGCCATCGCCATGGGGACCCGGACGGCCGCCGCCGACCTCGACCGTGGCTTTCTCGACGTCGTCATCTCGACCCCGATCTCCCGGCGGCGCTACCTCCTCGTCTCGATCGTCGGCCAGGCCGTCGTCCAGTTCCTCCTCGCCCTCGCCCTCGTCGCCGGGGTCCTCGCCGTCGGTGTGCTCGTCGGGGCGGGCTTCGATGCCGGGCGCTTCCTCCTCGTCGTCGTGCCGGCGGCTCTCTTCGGCTGGGCGATCGCCGGGGTTGCGACGCTCCTCGCCGTGGCGACGCTCTCGCGCGGCGTCACGGCCGGACTGATGACGGCGGGTCTGCTCGCCATGTACCTCGGCTTCGTCGTCGCCCAGATCGAGCCGGATCTCGACTGGCTCCGCGCGGTGTCGCTCTTCGGCCACTTCGACACGACGGCGGTCATCGACGATGGAATCCTTCGTCCGGCCGACCTCGCCCTCCACAGTGCAATGGCGCTCGTCGGCTGGGGCGGGGCGCTCTGGCTCTTCTCGCGGCGGGACTTGGCGGCCTGACGCGGTGTCGCCGGGCCGACGAGGGCCGGGCCGGCGGGCGAGTGCAGGCGCTCCGGACGCGGGCGGCGCGGGGGCGCTCGTGGTCAGGCGTCGACGAGGGCGAGCCGAGCGACGAGGGCCACGAACTCCTCGCGGTCGAGCCCCCGCCCCGTCGCGAGCCAGCTGATCCGCGCCCCGCGATCGACGACGACGGCCCAGCCACCGTCGGCGAGCTCGACGAGGATGCCCGGTCGGTCGCCGAAGGCCGCTTCGCCGACCTCGGTGCCGTCCGGGACGCAACCGTCGGCCTCGGAGCAGAAGGCGCCCTCCCGCAGCTCGAGGCGGGCCCCGGCGGGTCCCTTGTAGCCGATCTCGAGGCGGCCGCCGTTGGCGAGGCGATACGTCCCTCGGTCGACGAACCAGCCGCTCGGGAGGACCGGGCAGTAGACGTCCCAGTCGACGGCCTCAGCAACGGCAGCGTAGAAGTCGCGGTTCCGATCCGAGCCGGAACAGACGGCGGCGGGGTCGGGGTTGGGCGGCGGGGTCAGCGTCGGGCTCGCCGCCGTGGGCGCTGACGATGGGCTCGGCGACGGGGTGGGGCTGAACGCCGTGGCGGGCGATCCCGTCGCGGCTGGGGACGGCGCCACCGAGGACGGACTCGGTGGGATCGAGACGGCAGGATCCGACGGCATCGGCGTCGGAGGTGCGGCGTCACAGGCGGATGTGGCGAACGCCGCCAGGAGGGCGAGGACGAACGGCGCGCGGCGTCTCGGGCGCGATCCCCGAACGGCGGTCACGGCGGCATCGTAGGGTCCGCGGGCGGCAGCGGTCAAACCGAAGGGCGCCCACTCCTCCTCGCCGTTCGGATCCGTGGCGGGACCATTCCGCGTGGATGGCTGCCCTTGAGCGGGTCGTGTCCGCCGTGGGCCATGTAAGCCGGCGGTAAGTGGCATCGGGCACGCTTCCCGACACCGCCCTCCTCCCGCCACCGTCTCGACAACCCGCCGGAGGAGGTCAGTGCTCGATGGGAGCCAGTCGATGGCAGCGGTTCCTCGGTCCTCCCCTCGCCCTCGCGATCCTCGGCCTCGCCGTCGGGGCCGGGCCGGTCGCCGCGGCGGGTGAGCAGGCGACGATCGACGTGAACCAGACGGCCTTCAATCCGCCCTGCGACGACGACGCGAACTTCATCGCGCCGAAGATGCTCGATGCCGCCGTCGCCGCCTACAAGCGCCTCGGCTACGGCGCGACCGGCTTCACCGGCGCGGCGTTCACCCGAGCCCACGTCCTCGCCCGGACGGTCGACGACTGGGGCTACTACGTCCACTCGCACGGCGACCTGTTCCGCCACCCGGACGGCCGGCGCTACACCGGCTTCCGGGAGGACGCCGCCAAGTGCGTCGGCGCCGTCGTCTATTCCAAGGACATCAAGGCCAAGCGCAACGGACGCCAGAGCAACCTCGTCTTCATCTCGACGTGCCATTCGGCCGATCCGAACACGACGATGCCCGACGCCTTCGCCATCGAGAAGATCAAGGCCGGCCAGCTCGCCTGGAACGGCCCCGAGTTCTACGTCGGCTACGTCGGGCTCCAGTGGGACTCGGACGAGTGGGTCTTCGAGCAGCGGTTCTGGGATGCTCTCGCCGCCGGAATGGGCGTCGGGGCCGCCTTCGACTACGCCCGGAAGGGCTCGTTCCGAAGCGCGACCTTCCAGGCCGACTGGTGGGGCAGCTACGTCTGGTCCGGCCGGGCCGGGCTCATCGGCGGCTGCCCGCATTGCGTGTGAGGGAGGGAACGATGCACGCGCCACGTGAATCGCGCCGCTGGCCGGCGCTGCTCCTCGCCGGGGCCGTCCTTGCCGGCTGCAGCGGCCTCGCCCTCGCCGAATCGCCGTGGCGGGCCGGCGAGCGCTCGAGCCGCGGCGTCGCGGCCCAGGCCATCGACCTCGGCGTGGCCCGGACCCGGGCCGAGGCGATCCAGCGTCGGCTCGGCTTGCCTGGCCGAGCGACGGCGACGCAGCGCATCGAGGACCGCTTCGAAGGGCGGGTCTTCGACCAGATCACCTTCGAGGATGCCATCGGGCCCTCGGCCATCGTCGAGCTCGAGCCGAACGGCCGGCCGCATCTCGTCGTGGCCCTCGGCTGGCGGGGCGCCAAGGGGCCCGCGGTGGGCCGGCACGTCGCCCTCCGCCACGCCCTCGCCCACGCGCGGTCAGCGGGCTTCCAGGTCTCGGGCGAGCCGACGATCCTGGAAACCGCCGACGGGTGGGAGGTCGTCTGGGAGCGCCGGGTCGACGGCATCCCTGTCCTCGGCGACGGCGTTCGCCTCTCCCTCTGGAAGGACGGCTCGTTCCACGCCATTGTCCATTGGGAACACCGCCTCGCGGCACGGCCCGCCAAGATCCTCGACGAGGCGACGGTCCGTCGGATCGCGGCCGCTCGCTTCGCCGAGCGCTTCGGTCGCGCGGACGCCATCGAGATCCGCTCGGCTCGCCTCGCCTGGATGCGACCGAACGACCTTTGGGACCCGAGCCTTCCCGACGCGCCCGGCACCGAGGCGCGCCTGGCATGGCTCGTCGCCGGGGCCCCGAGCCCGAACGTCAAGTCGGGCATCCGCCAGGCCGAGGTCTGGCTCGACGCCGGTGACGGCAGCGTCATCGGCGGCGACGTCATCCAGTGATCGCTCGCTATCTGGGGCGGTGTCGGGCGCGGGTCCGGCACCGCCCGCGCCTCGCGGCGCTCCTTGCGGTCCTCGCCATCGTCGCCTCGTGCGGCCCGGCCCCGACACCGACCGTTCCGCCCTCTCCGTCGGCACCCGACGCGAGTCCCAGCGCCGCGCCGACGCCGGCTCCGTCGCTGGCCGTCGCCCCGCCCGACGACCGGCTCGTCGTCCTGGCCCGGACCGAGGACGGCTCGCGCCTCGTCACCTGGGCGGACGGTGGTCTCGTCGTCGTGCCGCTGCCCGGACCCGATGCCCACGGGCTCGCCGTCGACTCGACCGGGCGGGCAGCGGTCGTCGCCGGCAACGCGGTCTTCGTCGCCGATCGGCTCGTCGCCGGGACCGCGACCTGGACTGCGGTCGACGCGTTCCGGGCCCGCCCCGACGACCTCGTCTACGGACTCGCCTGGTCACCAACGGGGGCGCTCGCTGCGGCCCGGGCGGCCGAACCGGCGACGCCCCCGTTCGTCGTCGTCGCCGGTCCCCTCGACCGGACCCCCACCGCGATCGAGGTGGAGGCCGGCCTCGATGGGTCGCCGGCCTGGCTCGACGGAGATCGAGTCGCCGTGGTCGCCGTCCGCGACCCCCATGCCGTCCTCGCCGTCGTGTCCGTCGGATCGGACCGCGTCGAGTTCCTGCCCATGGACGTCGCCGAGCTCAGCGTCGCCCCCGAGGCCGAGCTCGTCGCCGTCGGCTCGCGGGCGGCCCCGCGGGTGGAGATGAGGCGCCTGGCCGACCTGGCGGGTGCAACGGCGCCGATCGCCGTCGTCGAGGGCCCGGAGGCCGCTATCGTCGGCGCCCTGGCGCTGTCACCTGATGGGGCCTGGCTTGCCGTCGCCTGGCTCGGCGCCGACGGTCCGGTGGTCGGTCTCTACGAGCGGTCGCGCGGGTGGCAGGAGCGCAGTCGCGTCGGGACCGCGGCCCTCGGCCTCGACGGAGGGCTTCCGGCACTCGAGCTCGCCTGGCGCCCGTGACCCAGCCCGGAGACGGGCTAGGACGGCGTTCGGGGACGCGGCGATCGGAGGCGGCCAGGAGCCGCCGTGGCCTGGCCACGGATCGGCTGGCCGGTCGGCGAGGGATCGGCGGACCGCTGTGGGTCGCTGGGGATCGGCCGCCGGGAGCCGACGAGGGATCGGCCGGCCCGTCGGTCAGCGGTGGCTCAGGCGCCGACGCTGCTCTGGGGCGGCGAGAAGATCGAGACCTGGGCCTCCTCCGGCAGCATGACCCCGAGGATCTTCTGAAGGGCAAGGAGATGGACGCAGGCGCCCCAACTCTCGAAGTAGTGGCAGGTGCAGTGCCAGCGTCCGGCATCGAGCCTGACGTGGTGCGTGTCGTTGTCACCGCGGAACGTCAGCGAGAGGCCGTCGATCGTGATCCGATCGAGCTCGCGCGCATAGCGGTTCGCCTTCTCGACCTTGCCGATCAGGGAGCTGTGCATCGCTGCCAACCTCCGTCGCCCAGGCGGGCGTGCTCCCGGCCGCCGTCCGACCTGGCCGGCCGGGCTGGGCGGCCGCTCACCCGAAGACTACACCCGCGGCGCCCCCGCGTCAGCCCCGAAAGCCGCCCTTAGGGGACGCGCCGCGCCACCATCGCAGGCAACCGCCCGCATTGCACCCGCGTTGCACCAGCATCGCATGCTACGATGCAGTTATGCCACGAACCGTGCAGATCCGCGACATCGACGACGAGGTGTACCGCGCCCTCGCCCGCCGGGCGGCGGCGGCCGGGATGACCGTCCCGGAGCTCCTCCGTCGGGAGGCCGCCCGCCTCGCGGCTCGACCCACCGTCGAGGAGTGGCTGGAGCGGACGCGCCGCCGGCCGGGCCCGGTGACGACCGACGACGTCGTCGCCGCCCTCGACGAGTTTCGCGGTCCCTGGCCGGATGCTCGTCGTTGACGCGTCCTGCCTCTACGAGGTCCTCGTTGGCGGGCCCTCGGCAGCGCGTGTCCGGGCGCGTCTCGCGGCGGACGACGACCAGGCCGCGCCACACCTCGTCGACGCGGAGGTTCTCTCGCTCATCCGCCGCGACGAGCGCCGCGGGGCAATCGACCGGACCGCGGCCGCCCTCGCCGTCGAGGATCTCTTCGCCTGGCCGGGCGAGCGGTACGGCCACCGGCTCCTCCTCGACCGCGCCTGGGAGCTCCGACACGCCCTCCGGGCCTGGGATGCCCTCTACGTCGCCCTCGCCGAAGCGCTCGGGGCGACGCTCGTCACCCTCGATGGGCGCCTCGCCCGGGCCGACGGGCCGCGCTGCCCGATCGAGGTCCTCCGGAGCCGCGGCGAGGCTCCTTGAATCGAGCCCGGCCACCTCGCCGGGAGCCGGCCCCGAGCCGACGGCGCTGGCCTCGCGCCGGAGCCGACCGAGGCCGCCCCTCGAGGCCCGGACGGGCGGCTGCCCCTACGGCGCGCTCGTCCCCTCGCGGCCGTAGTCGTCCTCGAGGCGGACGACGTCGTCGAGCTCCGGGGTCGAGACCTCGCAGAGCTCGACCCGCTCGATGGCCTCGTAGCGGTGGACGCGCCCCGTCGGGACCCGCCGGAACTCGCCCGGCCCGAGCTCCTCGACCCGGATCGTGCCGCTCTCGTCGGCGAGGTGGAGCCGGAGCCGACCCGCGATGACGTAGATCGACTCATCCTTGCGCTCGTGGTACTGGAGCGAGAGCCGCTGGCCGGTCTCGATGACGAGGATCTTGCCGACGTAGCGATCGGTGTGGGCCCAGATCAGCTCGTACCCCCAGGGCTTCGGGACGCGGATCCCGGCCGGCCGATCGCCCGCCCCCTCGCCGAGCGAAGCGCCCATCACTCGCCCCGGACGAGCCGCTCGCCGGCGGCGATGAGGGCGTCCCGGAGCTCGGCCGACGAGGCCTCGGTGTAGACGCGGACGAGCGGCTCGGTCCCGCTCGTCCGGACCAGGAGCCACGACCCGTCGGCGGTGAAGAACTTGGCGCCGTCGTTCGTCGTCAGCGGCTGGACCCGGGTGACCGGGATCCCGTCGAGCTCGCTCGGCTCGTGCTCCCGAAGCTCGACGAGGAGCCGTTGCTTCACCCCCTCGTAGGCCTCGCGGGCGACGTGAACGTCGACCCGGCGGTAGTACGACGGCCCGGCGATCTCGTGGAGGTGCTCGACGATCCGGGAGACCGGCCAGCGACCGGCCGCCCGTTCCCGGAGGAAGAGGTCGAGGAGGAGGAGGTCGGCGTAGATCCCGTCCCGCTCCGGGAGGTGCATCCCGAAGCCGAAGCCCCCCGACTCCTCGCCGCCCATCATCGCCCCGGTCTCGATCATCTTCGGGCCGATGTACTTGAAGCCGACCGGCGTCTCGTGGACGGTGATCCCGTACCGCTCGCCGAGCCGGGTCGCCATGGCCGTGTTGTTGACGCTCACGACGACCGGATCGCGGAGGCCCCGGTGCTCGGCGAGGTAGTACATGAGGAGGCCCGTCACCTGGAGCTGGTGGATGAAGACGCCTCGCTCGTCGGCCGCCCCGGCCCGGTCGGCGTCGCCATCGAGGAGGAGCCCGAGATCGAACCCGCCCCGGGCCAAGAGCCCGAGCGCCTCGTCGACGTGGGGGCGGATCGGCTCGGGGTTGACGCCGCCGAAGTAGGGGTTGCGCTCCTGGTGGATCTCGGTCACCCGGATCCGGCCCCCGGAGAGGAGGCGCGAGATCCAGCCGGCCCCCGATCCCCACATCGGCTCGACGAGGACGTGGACGTCGGCGCCCCGGAGGGCGTCGAGGTCGAGGGTCCGACCGACGAAGGCCTCGTAGCCGGGATACGGGTCGAAGCGCTCGACGAGACCAGCCGCCTCGCCGTCGGCGACGGGGCGGCGGGGGATGGCCTGGCCGGCGTTGGCGGCGATGGCCCGCTCGATGACGGCGAGCATCTCGGGGCCGGCCGCCGATCCCTCCGGCGACTTCACCTTGAAGCCGTTGTCGGTCCAGGGGTTGTGGCTGGCGGTGATGACGATCCCGGCCGCAGCGCCCCGGACGACGACCTCGTACGTCGACATCTGGGTCGGGACGGCCCGCTCGGCGAGGAAGACCGGGATGTCGCGGGCGAGGAGGACCTCCGCCGCCGCCTCGGCGAAGTGCTCGGAGGCGAAGCGACGGTCGTAGGCGACGACGACCCCGCGCGACGCGGCGCCCGCCGCGAGGACGGCCGCGGCGACCCCGTCGGCGCAGCGGCGGACGTTCTCGAAGGTGAAGTCGTCGGCGATGCGAGCCCGCCAGCCGTCGGTCCCGAAGACGATCCGGGCAGGGGTCGGCGCCTCGGCGATGATCGTCATGCCTCGTCCTCCTGGCTCGTCCGCTCGATGAGGGCCGCGACGACGCGGCGCGCCGCCCGACCGCCGGCGAGGACGGCGACCGGTCCGTCGGGATCAACGATACCGTCGAGCGGCCCGTCGAGGAGCTCGAGCCGGTCACCGCGCCGGCGGACGACGAGGTCGGCGGCGGTGGCGGACACCGGCTCCCCAGCGGCGACGACGGTCCCCGACACCCCGTCGGCACCGAGGGCGGCGAGGAGGGCCGTCCAGCTCCCGAGGTCGCTCCAGCCCACGTCGAGGGTGGCCATGACGACCCGGCCGGCCCGGGCCGCCGGCTCCATGACCGCGTAGTCGACGGAGGTCGAGCGGAGGCGGGCGTAGGCTGTGGCCAGCGCCGCCCCGGTCGGGTCGGCCCCGAGCCCGTCCTCGATGGCAGCGAGGATGTCGGGGGCGTACTCGCGCAGGGCGGCGACGATGGCCCGGCGCTCCCAGAGGAACATCCCGGCGTTCCAGGCGACGCCGGGCATCTCGATGAGCTCGGCCGCCCGTTCGGGGTTCGGCTTTTCCTCGAAGGCCCGGAGGGGCGCCGCCTCGATCGGACCGATCCGCTCGACCCGGGCGACGTCGGGCAGGAGGTAGCCGTACTCGGTCGCCGGGCGGGTCGGTTCGACGCCCAGGGTGACGAGGGGCGTCGCGACCCCGAAGGCGCCGCGCGCGAGGTCGGCGGCCGCGGCGACGACGGTCCGGAAGCGCGGCTCGTCGTCGATGAGATGATCGGCCGGGACGACGACCATGACCTCGTCGGCCGGTCGGTCGATGGCCGCCGCGGCAAGGGCGATGGCGGCGGCGGTGTTCCGGCCGACCGGTTCGGCGAGGACGGCGACGCCGGGCGCCTGGCGGCGGATCAGGGCCTCGAGCTCGATCGGCGCGACGACGGTGATGTCCTCGATCCGGCAGAGCGGATCCGGCTCGGCGACGAGCCGTCGGATGGTTCGATCGAAGAGCGCCTCGGGGCCGAGGAGCGGCAGGAAGGGCTTCGGCCGGGCGGGCGTCGAGAGGGGAAGGAGCCGGGTCCCGCCGCCCCCGGCGAGGACGACGACGTACATCTGGCGGCCATTCTAGGGTGGCAGCGAGCCGCCGATCCAGCCGGACGAGCGGCGTCGCCTGCGGCCGGCTAGCCGATCGAGAGGCCCTGCTCGGTCGGCTCCGGCAGCCCGGCCTCGGCGGCGAGGAGGGCGGCCTTGT
>DAOTYQ010000229.1:0-9189 GCA_034434735.1 Chloroflexota bacterium | reverse complement strand
CCGACGACTTCGTCGCCGCCGTGCGGGACCGACGCGACCGCCTGGCCGCCCTTCGCCGCGACGATGCCCGCCTCACCCTCTCGACCGTGCACGCCGTCAAGGGTCTCGAGTTCGACGACGTCGCCGTCGTCGGCCTGACGGCCGACGGCTTCCCGAACGCCCGCTCGGTCGCCGCCGCCCTCGAGCCGGAGCGGGCGCTCGAGGAGGAGCGCCGCCTCGCCTACGTCGCCTGGACCCGCGCCCGGCGCTCGCTCACCCTCGTCTTCGATCCGGGACGGCCGTCAGCGTTCCTCTTCGACGCCTTCGACCCGGCCGAGCTCGGCCTGCCGGCGATGGGGCGACCGGAGTGACGGTCCGGCGACGGCCGGGCAACGGCTATCGTACGATCGGCGGATGACGCGGCAGCCACCACCGCTCGGCCGGCGGGGCGAGGGCTGGGTCGTCCTCCAGGTCGGCCTCCTCGTCCTGGCCGCGGCGAGCGGCGTTCTCGGACCGACCGTCGATGGTCCGCTCCGGGACTTGGCGCGCTGGCCTGGCCTCGCCCTCGGGCTCGCCGGCGGCGCCCTCGCCCTGCGGGGCGTCTGGGACCTCCGTGGCCAGATCACACCCCTCCCCTACCCGCCCGACGGCGCCCGGCTCGTGGCGACCGGCGGATACCGTCTCGTCCGGCACCCGATCTACGGCGGGATCGTCCTCGGCGGGATCGGTTGGGCGCTCGTCACGGCGTCGGCGGCGGCCGCGGTCATGGCCCTCGTCCTCTTCGTCTTCTTCGACCTCAAAGCCCGCCGAGAAGAGCTCTGGCTCCTCGAGCGCCTGCCCGGCTACGCCGCCTATCGGGCCCGGACGCGTCGGCTCATCCCCTGGATCTATTGAGGAACGGGGCCGCGCCACCAACGATCCGGCGGCCCGGCGCGGACCCTCGTCCGCCCGGCCCGAGAACGCCCCTCAGCCGCTCGTCTCGAGGCGGTTGAGGGCCCGGAGGAGCCCGTCGATCGCCTCCCGGAAGGGTTCCGTCAGCTCGGCCGGAAGGGCCTCGCGGATCGAATCCGTCGGCCCGTAGGCGGCCCGGGCTCGGAGCGCCGTCCCGCGGAGCGCTGGGAGCGGATCGTCCCGGAGCCGATCGGGGAGCTCGGCGAGGAAGGCGACCCAGCGCTCGCGTCCGGCGACGCGGGCAGCCTCGAGGAGCCGATCGGCCCATCGGGCGGCGGCGAGGGCGGCGGCGTCGACGGCCGGAGCGTCGTGCCGGGCGAGGGGCAGCGGAACGGCTGCGGCCGATGCGGCGGCCGGCCGGCCCCGTCGGTCGCCCGGGCCCGCGTCAGGCATCCGGCCGGCGGTCACTCCCGTCGCCGACGACGGAGACGATGAGCGGAAGTCGCTTCCGCTCGGAGCCGTTCACGAGAAGGCGAACGGAGTAGTCGCCGGGCGCTGGGAAGGTGAGGTTCCAGAGGTCGACCGAAAAGGTGAGGAGGGTGTCGCGCCCGTCGGCGTGGCCGTGGGGGACGATCGAACCCTCGGCCGAGGCGATCTCCTTACCGTCGGGATCGAGGACGACGATCCGGAGCTCGTGGGGCCGCCCGATCTCAAGGGCGGTGACGGTGAGGCCGACGACGAGGGAGAGGTGGGGATGGACGACGGGCAGCGAGCGGCCGGCGATGCGCTGGACCCCACCGCCGAGGACGTGGAACTTCTGGGCCGGTTCGGTGCTCGCCGCGTCGGCGAGGAAGGCGAACTCGATCTCGGGCATGGTTCCATCCTACCCGGCCGGCTACCCGGCGGGGGCCCGATCCGCGGCGACCGCCCGCTTCCGGGCCGGGGCGAGCTCGGGGAGCGGCGCCACCTCGGGCGGCGCCGCGTCGCTGGCGCGCCCGGCGGCCTCGGCGAAGGTGATCTCGGAGAGGGGCACGAGCGGCTCGCCGCGGAGGACCCGGGCCAGGTACTCCCCGGTCGCCGAGCCCGGCACGGCCGCGACGACCTCCGGCGGCCCTTCGGCGACGATCTCGCCGCCCCGGTACCCGCCCTCCGGACCGAGGTCGATGATCCAGTCGGCCGTCTTGATGACGTCGAGGTTGTGCTCGATGACGATGACCGTGTTGCCCGCGTCGACGAGCCGGTGGAGGACGGCGAGGAGCTTCTCGACGTCGGCGAAGTGGAGGCCGGTCGTCGGCTCGTCGAGGACGTAGAGGGTTCGCCCGGTCGCCCGCTTCGAGAGCTCGGTCGCGAGCTTCACCCGCTGGGCCTCGCCGCCCGAGAGGGTCGTCGCCGGCTGCCCGAGGTGGATGTAGCCGAGGCCGACGTCGTAGAGGGTCTGGAGCTTCGCCCGGACGGCCGGCACCGGGCCGAAGAACTCAAGCGCCTCCTCGACGGTCATCTCGAGGACCTCGGCAATGGAGCGGCCCTTGTAGTGGATCTCGAGGGCCTCGCGGTTGTAGCGAGCGCCCTTGCAGACCTCGCAGGGCACATAGACATCGGGCAGGAACTGCATCTCGATCTTGATGATCCCGTCGCCCTTGCAGCTCTCGCAGCGGCCCCCTTTCACGTTGAAGCTGAAGCGGCCGGGGCCGTAGCCGCGGAGGCGCGCCTCGGGGACGCCGGCGAAGAGCTCGCGGATCGGGGTGAAGAGGCCCGTGTACGTCGCCGGGTTGCTCCGCGGCGTCCGGCCGATGGGGCTCTGGTCGATCTCGATGACCTTGTCGACGTGCTCGACCCCCTCGATCCGGTCGTGGGCGCCGGCCGGCTCGCGGGCGCCGTGGAGCTCCCGAGCGAGGGCGCGGTAGAGGACGTCCTCGACGAGGGTGCTCTTGCCGGATCCGGAGACCCCAGTCACGGCGATGAAGGTGCCGAGTGGGAAGCGGACGTCGATGGACTTGAGGTTGTGCTCCCGGGCGCCGCGGACGACGATCGCCTTGCCGTTGCCCGGCCGCCGCCGGGCGGGGATCGGGACCGAGCGCTCGCCGCGGAGGTACGCCCCGGTGATGGAGCGGGGCTCGGCGAGGACGACCTCGAGGGGCCCGTTGGCGACGATCTCACCGCCGTGCTCGCCGGCGCCCGGGCCGATGTCGATGACCCAGTCGGCGGTCCGGATCGTCTCCTCGTCGTGCTCGACGACGAGGACGGTGTTGCCGAGGTCGCGGAGGCGGGTGAGGGTCGCGATGAGCTTCGCGTTGTCGCGCTGGTGGAGACCGACCGACGGCTCGTCGAGGATGTAGAGGACGCCCATGAGGCTCGTCCCGATCTGGGTCGCCAGCCGGATCCGCTGGGCCTCGCCGCCCGAGAGGGTGACGCTCGGCCGGTCGAGGGTGAGGTAGTCGAGGCCGACGTCGACGAGGAAGCCGAGCCGGGCGATGAGCTCCTTGCGGACCTGCCGGGCGATGGTCCGCTCCCGCTCCGTCAGCCGCTCCGGAAGGTGGGTGATCCAGTCGAGGGCCTCGGTGACCGACATCCGGCTGACGTCCCAGATGTTGCGGCCGTCGATGGTCACGGCGAGGGCCTCGGGCCGGAGCCGCTTGCCGCCGCAGGCCGGGCAGGGCCGGCTGACCATGTACCGCTCGATTTCGCTCTTGATGTAGTCCGAGTCCGTCTCCCGATAGCGGCGCTCCAGGTTCGGGACGACGCCCTCGAAGGTGGCCCAGTACGTGTTCTCGCCGCGGTCGTGGCGGTAGCGGATGAGGACCCGCTCCTCCTTCGTCGAGAAGAGGAGGTAGTCGAGGGCCCCGGGCGGCAGGTCCCGAACGGGGGCATGGAAGTCCCAGCCGTGGGCCTCGCAGATCGCCTCCAGGATCTTGAGGCGCCAGGAGGCGTCGGTCGGCATCCGAGTCCAGGGAGCGAGGGCGCCCTGGGCGAGGCTCTTGCCCTTGTCGGGGACGACGAGGTCGGGGTCGACGACGAGCTGACTCCCGAGCCCGGTGCAGACGGGGCAGGCGCCGTGCGGGGAGTTGAACGAGAAGCTACGCGGCTCCAGATCGTCCATCGTGAAGCCGTCGTGGGGACAGCTGAAGCGCTCGCTGTAGCGCCGCTCCTCGAAGGCCGGCGGCTCGCCGTCGCGAGGCGCGGGGGCGATGACGACGACCCCCTCCCCGAGCCGGAGGGCCGTCTCGACAGAGTCGGCGAGCCGGGCTGCGTCGGGATCGGGGACGACCTCGCCGGTGGCAGGATCGACGGGCCGCCCGAGGGGGTCGCGCGGCCAGTCGGGCGGCGCCTCCGCCCGCCGGACGACGTAGCGATCGACGACGACCTCGATGGTGTGGCGCTTGTACTTGTCGAGGGTCGGCGCCTCGGCGAGGTCGTAGAGGACGCCGTCGACCCGGACCCGGACGAAGCCCTGCTTCGCCGCCGCCGCGAAGACTCGATCGCCCTCGGTCTTGCGGTCCTTGACGAGGGGGCCGAGGACGAGGAGGCGGGTCCCCTCGGGGAGCTCGAGGACCTGGTCGACGATCTGCTGGACGGTCTGGCGGGTGATCTCGTGCCCGTTCGGGCAGTGGGGGTGGCCGATCCGAGCGAAGAGGAGCCGGAGGTGGTCGTAGATCTCGGTCACCGTCCCGACGGTGCTCCGGGGGTTCCGGCTGGCACCCTTCTGATCGATGCTGATGGCCGGGGAGAGGCCCTCGATGCTGTCGACGTCGGGCTTCTCCATCTGGCCGAGGAACTGGCGCGCGTAGGCCGAGAGGCTCTCGACGTAGCGACGCTGGCCCTCGGCGTAGATGGTGTCGAAGGCGAGGCTGCTCTTCCCGCTCCCGGAGAGGCCGGTGATGACGACGAGCCGGTCGCGCGGGAAGGCGACGGTGACGTTCTTGAGGTTGTGCTCGCGGGCACCGCGGACGACGATTCGATCGAGGGGCATCGCACGCTAGTCTACCCGCGGGGGCCGAAATCGTACGGGTGTTCGAACGCGGGCGACGAAGCGCCGGCGGCGGGCGGGCTTGGGGGCGACCCTGACCGCGTGACGGCCGAGCACGATCCGAAGGGCCGGGGGCCGTCGCCTCAGGGCTCGCCCCGGTCGGCCATCTCGCGTGCCTCCGCCAGGCGCTCCATCACGGCCAAGCCCTTCCAACGACTCGCCGACCTGTCGTCCAAGGACACGCAGGACGCGCCGGTCGTCGCCGCGGACCGCTCCTCGCCCGGTTCGGCGGCCGGGAGGCGCGAGGCGGAGCTAGCGGACCGGGGCCGTGACGAGTTCGAGGACCGTGGAGACGAGGCTGATGACGATGGACGCCAGGACCGCCGCCACGACCGCGTCGAGTCCGAAGTCGGGCGGAAAGCCGCCGATGGTGAAGGTGATCCCGACGGCATCCGAGACGTAGGCGACGCCGAGGAGGAGGAGCCCGTTCAGGAGGAGGCCAAAGAGCCCCATCGTGACGAGGTTGGCCGGCAACGACACGATGCCGACGATCGGCTTGAGGTACGCGTTCACCAGCCCGACGAGGAGCGCGACGACGACGATCTGCCACCAGTCGCCCTCCGGGAATCGGTCCGGGAAGGCGTTCGCAGCCGGGAACGAGATGTCGGGCACGAAGCGGACGGCCGCCCAGACGGCGACGGCGGTGACGAGGGTCGAGACGACGATCTTGCGCATGGCTCCCTCCCGAGGTTGGACCGAAGCCCGCTCCGGGATCGGCGGCCGACCACCGGCGCTCCGGCGGGGACATCGTAGCGGCCCGCGGCCACCGCGAGCCGGTCGCCGACGCGGTACCGCGCAACGCCTGCGCCTGCGTCGGGGCGTTCGGCCCCGGCCGCCCGAACCGGCCAGATTCTCACCGGGTGATCGCGCTGGGCCCGCCGACGGCGCTCTGGCGATGGAGGCCCCGCTCGGCACGCTCGACGGCTCGGCACGCGCGGAGCGGACCCGACCGGGATCCGGACAGTTGCGTCACCAGGCGAGCAGCTGGCCAGGGTCCACTCCTGCAGGCGGGCCGAGTGTCGGTTTCCAGCTGGTCGGTTGCGTCAGCAGGCGAGCAGCTGACCAGGATGGACGGCCTCCCTCTCGCCCGAGGCTGGCCGACCGTGATCGCCCTGCTCACCCGGCGACGCATTCGGCCCCTCGGAGGCCGAAACGTTCACCTGGTGAACGCCCTGCTCTACGGCCCGCCGCCCACCCCGGCGGAGCGTCGCGCCAACGTGCACCGGGCGAGAATCTGACCTCGTTCGCGGGCCGACGGCGGCCGGAGGCCTCGCATCCACCTGGCTCGCCCGGCAGCCCGGGCGGCCGAGACCGGGGGCCGGCAGTCGGTGAGCGCGCCGGCACGGATCTGCTCTCGTTCGGGAGCGGCGGTCGGCACGGGGCCGGCGTTGGCACCCGGGGTCGAGGATCTGCCACCATCGTGTCGGCCGGGCCCGAGGACGACGCCCAGCCCGTCCGTCAGCCGAGCCGCCCCCGGCCCCGCCGCGGCGGCCGCGCCCCCCGCCGGCGCCGGACGTTCGGGGTCACCGAGCGATCCCAGGTCGGCCGGTCGAGCCAGCGCGCCTGCCAGCCCTCGTCGTCCCCGTGCTCGTCCCGGATCCCCGGCAGCCAGTCCGCGGCCGGCGCCCCGGCATCCTCCTCGAACCCATCGCCCTCGGCGACCGGGACGACCTCCACCGCAGCGACCTCGAGGACCGGCCCCGAGCCCGCCCCGACCCGGCCGGCGCCCCGCCCACCGGCGCCACCGACATCGACCCGGCCGCCGACCCCGACGCCGACCGGCGTCCCCTTCGCCGCGCGCTCCGCCGCCCGGGCGACCTTGACCGACTCGTCCTCGGCCAGGACCCGGAGCCGGATCGACTGGATCTCGTCCCGGATCGCCGCCGCCCGCTCGAACTCGAGCTCCCGCGCCGCCGCCCGCATCTCGGCCTCCATCTGGGCGAGGAGCTTCTCGATGGCGGCCCGGTTGTCGGCGGCGAGGGCCCGTTCGGCGAGCTCCTCGCGCTCCGAGCGGTAGACGGCCGTCGCCTCGGCCACGGCCCGGAGCCGGTCGTTCAGGTCCCGGATCTCCTTGACGATGGAGCGCGGCTCGATCCCGTGCTCCCGGTTGTAGCGCTCCTGGATCGCCCGCCGACGGTTCGTCTCGTCGATGGCTGCCCGCATCGAGTCGGTGATCGTGTCGGCGTACATGATCACCTCGCCGCCCACGTTGCGGGCCGCCCGACCGATCATCTGGATGAGCGACCAGGCACTCCGCAGGAAGCCCTCTCGGTCGGCGTCGAGGATCGCCACGAGGGTCACCTCGGGCAGGTCGATCCCCTCCCGGAGCAGGTTGATCCCGACCACGACGTCGTAGACCCCGAGCCGGAGGTCGCGGAGGATCTCGACCCGCTCGAGGGTGTCGATCTCCGAGTGGAGGTACTGGACCTTCACCCCGAGCTCACGCAGGTAGTCGGCGAGGTCCTCGGCCATCCGCTTCGTCAGGGTCGTGACGAGGGCCCGCTCCCCTCGCTCGACCCGGCGCCGGATCTCCTCGAGGAGGTCGTCGATCTGACCGGCCGTCGGCCGGACGTGGACGATCGGGTCGACGATCCCCGTCGGTCGGATGAGCTGCTCGACGACCTGCTCGCTCCGCTCGAGCTCGTACGGCCCCGGCGTCGCGCTCATGAAGATGACCTGATTGAGGTGGGCCTCGAACTCCTCGAAGGTGAGCGGTCGGTTGTCGAGGGCCGACGGGAGCCGAAAGCCGAAGTCGACGAGGATCTCCTTCCGGGTCCGATCGTTCTTGTACATCCCCACGACCTGGGGGATCGTCATGTGGCTCTCGTCGACGACGAGGAGCCAGTCGGGCGGGAAGTAGTCGAGGAGCGTCCACGGCCGGGAGCCCGGCTCGCGGCGAGCGAGGTGGCGGCTGTAGTTCTCGATCCCCGAGCAGTAGCCGAGCTCGCGCATCATCTCCAGGTCGAAGGTCGTCCGCTGCCGCAGCCGGGCCGCTTCGAGGGAGCGACCCGCTGCTTCCAGCTCGGCACAGCGCTGTTCCATCTCGGCCTCGATGTCGACCATCGCCGCCTCGAGCTTCTCGCGCGGGGTGACGTAGTGGGTGGCCGGGTAGATGGTCACCTCCGTCCGCTCAGCGAGGAGCTCGCCGGTGAGCGGGTCGAGCTCGGTGATCCGGTCGACCTCGTCGCCGAAGAACTCGACCCGGACGACCCGCTCCTCGGATGCCGGCTGGACCTCGAGCGTGTCGCCGCGGACCCGGAACCGGGACCGCCCGAGGGCGGCGTCGTTCCGCTGATACTGGAGGTCGACGAGGTGGCGGAGGACGGCATCCCGCCGGTAGCGGGCACCGGTCCGGAGGCGGAGGACCGTGGCGCCGTAGTCCACCGGCGCGCCGAGGCCGTAGATGCACGAGACCGAGGCGACGATGATGACGTCCCGCCGCTCGAAGAGGGCGTGGGTCGCCGCGTGGCGGAGGCGGTCGATCTCGTCGTTCCGGGAGCTGTCCTTCTCGATGTACGTGTCGGTCCGCGGCAGGTAGGCCTCGGGCTGGTAGTAGTCGAAGTAGCTGACGAAGTACTCGACGGCGTTGTCGGGGAAGAACTCGCGGAACTCGGCGTAGAGCTGGGCGGCGAGGGTCTTGTTATGGGCGAGGACGAGGGTCGGCCGGCGATGGCGGGCGATGACCTGGGCGATCGTGTACGTCTTCCCCGTCCCGGTCGCCCCGAGGAGGGTCTGGAAGCGCATTCCCCGGGCGAGACCGTCGGCGAGGCGCTCGATCGCCTGGGGCTGGTCGCCGGTCGGTTCGAAGGGGGCGACGAGTCGGAATTCGGGCATCGGACCTCGAGGATAGCATCGCCGGCTCGAACGGTCTCGAACGGACGTTCGGATTGGTCCCCGGCCCCGTGCCCGACGCCCTAGCCGCCGGCCGCCGGACCCGCCGTCCGCTCACCGGCGAGGGCGGCACGGTAGAGCTCGCCGACCCGGCGCCGCGTCTCGGCCGGATCCCCGCTCGTGTCGACGACCCGGGTCGCCCGCGGCCGCAGGCGCCGGACGAGCCCCCGCTGGGCGCGGCGGCGCTGCTCGACGTCGGCCGGCGCGAGGCCCCGGCCGGCGAGTCGCTCCCGCTGCGCGGCCGCCGAACAGGTGACGAGCCAGAGCTCGTCGCACAGGTCGGCGAGGCCGCCCTCGACGAGCTTGATCGCCTCGACGACGACGGCCGGCGCACCGGCGGCCGTCGCCCGCTCCAGGGCGGCGAGGATCCGTGGCCGGATCGCCGGGTGGACGATCGCCGCCAA
>DAOTYQ010000228.1:0-14823 GCA_034434735.1 Chloroflexota bacterium | reverse complement strand
GGACGATGCCGTCCTCGACGAGGACGCTCACCCCGACGTGGAGCCGGTCCGACCGCCCGTCAGCGAGGGCCCCGTCGCGATAGAGGACCCGGCGGCGGGCTGCTCGGAGCGTCGGCCTCGGCTCGGCCGAAGTCGAGGCGTCCGGCGGCGGGGAAACCGTCCGTGGCGGCTCGCTGCCCGGCGAGCCGGGGGCGCCACCCGCCGGCGTGGACTGCGTCGAGGGTTCGGTCGCGGTTCCGACGCTGCGCCGGAGGTCGCAGCCGGCGAGGAAGGCGGCGGACGTCGCCGCCGACCAGGCCAGGAAGCGGCGCCGGGCGAGGTCCACGGTCGCCCGATCCGGCGATCCGGTCATCTCGCGCCGAGCGTACACCACGGACCCGACCCGGTCCCCGAGCGCCGCCGGCGCCGATGGGCGAAGATGAGGGCTGCCTGGTGACCGGTGCCGGTGCCCTCGTGCGGAGGGCATCCGACCGACGAAAGGAGCGTCCCGTGAGCAGCATCCGCGTCCTCGTCGGCACCCGCAAGGGTGCCTTCATCCTCAGTGCCGATGGCAGGCGCCGGACCTGGACCATCGACGGCCCCCACTTCGGTGGCTGGGAGGTCCACCACCTCAAGGGCTCGCCGATCGACCCGGATCGGATCTATGCCGCCCAGTGGACCGGCTGGCACGGCCAGGTGATCCAGCGCTCCGACGACGGCGCCCGGACGTGGCAGCCGGTCGGGAACGACTTCGCCTACGAGGGCGAAGCCGGGGCCCACCAGTGGTACGACGGTTCCCTTCGACCCTGGGAGTTCAAGAAGGTCTGGCACCTCGAGCCGTCCCTGACCGACCGGGACACCGTGTTCGCCGGGGTCGAAGACGCCGCCCTCTTCCGCTCGACGGACGGCGGCGCTACCTGGACCGAGCTCGCCGGGCTCCGCGGCCACGGGACGGGACCCCAGTGGATGCCGGGGGCGGGTGGGCTCTGCCTCCACACGATCGTTCTCGACCCGCGCTCCCCGGACCGGATGGTCGTCGCCATCTCGGCGGCCGGGGCCTTCCGGACCGACGACGGGGGCGCGACCTGGCAGGCGATCAACCGCGGCCTCCACTCCGACTACATCCCGGATCCCGAGGCCGAGGTCGGCCACTGCGTCCACCACGTCGCCGCCCACCCGGCCCGGCCGGACGTCCTCTTCATGCAGAAGCACTGGGACGTCATGCGGAGCGACGACGGCGGACGGCAGTGGACCGAGATCAGCGGCAACCTGCCGACGGACTTCGGCTTCGTCGTCGACGTCCATCCCCACGAGCTCGAGACCATCTACGTCGTCCCGATCACGAGCGACACCCAGCACTATCCGCCGGAAGGGAAGCTCCGGGTCTACCGGAGCCGGACCGGCGGCGGCGAGTGGGAGGCCCTGACCGACGGGCTCCCCCAGCGCGACTGCTACGTCAACGTCCTCCGGGACGCCATGGCCGTCGATCGCCTCGAGCCGGCTGGGGTCTACTTCGGGACGACCGGCGGGCAGGTCTACGCGTCGCCCGACGGCGGCGACCACTGGACGGCCATCGCAAGCCACCTCCCGCCGGTCCTCTCGGTGGAGGTCCAGACCCTGCCATGACCGACGATGGGGCGCGACCTCCCGCCGGCGGTGCCGCCGACGGGCTCGCTCGGCACTCGATCCGGGTCATCCTCCCGCCCCACCTTCGGACCCTCGCCGGGACCGGGGCCGAGGTCGTCGTCGAGGTCGCCGACCCGGTGACGATGGCGGCCGTCCTCGACGCCCTGGAGGCCCGCTACCCGCCGCTCCGGGGCACGATCCGCGATCCCCGGACGGGGGCCCGCCGGGCCTTCATGCGCTTCTTCGTCGGTGGCCGCGACGTCTCGCTCGAGCCGCCGGAGTCGCCCCTCCCGGAGTCGGTCGTCGCCGGGCGCGACGCCTTCCGGGTCCTGGGCGCCATCGCCGGCGGGTAGGCGGTCGGGCCCGCACCGGTTGGTCGACGGGGGCCGGAGCCCTGCCCCGGTGGGTGTTACCCTTCCGCCATCGTGACCGAGGCCGTCGCCGTCGACCCTCAAACAGCCCGGGCGACCGCCACCCCACCGCGGAGCTCGTCGCCCCTCGCCGAGGCCGTCCGCCTCCGTCTCGCCGATGCCTGGGGCGAGATGGGGGCGGCGTGGGGGGTGGCGCCCGCGGTGGCCCGGGTCCACGCCTATCTCATGAGCCGGGGCTGTCCCCTCACCGAGCGCGAGGTCCGGGAGTCCCTCGGCCTCTCGCATCGGGCGACGAGTCAGGCCCTGGCCGAGGCCGTCGCCTGGGGTCTCGTCGAGCGGGTCGAGCAGCCGCGACGGATCGGCCGACGCGGTCCGCCCGGGGCCGCCTACGTCGCCGTCTCCGATCCCTGGCGCTGGTTCGGGCGGATCGTCGCCGAGCGGAAGACCCGCGAGGGCGACCCCATCGTCGGTGCCCTCGAGCGTGCCCTCGCCGACGCGGACGCCCTCGCCGCCGAGCACCCCGCCGACGCCGAGCTCGTCGGCCTCCGAAACTGGCTGTCGGCCTTCCTCGCCTTCGTCCGCCTCTTCGATCGAGCCATCGGACTCCTGCCGCGGCTCGAGCCGCGCTCCCTCGAGCGGGTCATGCGCCTCCTCGGCGAGGTCCCCGACGAGACCGTCCTCCGGCTCGTCCACCTCCTCGACTCCCTCGACGACGCCGACGTCCTCGCCCTCGTCACGAGCCTCTCGCGGCTCTCGCCGGCGCGGGCCCGGCAGGCGACGAAGCTCATGTCGGGGGTCCTTCGGACCGTCGGCCGCTGAAGGAAGCCCGAGCTTCCGCGGGTCAGGCCGAGCCGCTGGTCGCCGGGGAGACCGGGGACCTCGGGCGGAGCTCGGGCGACGGCCTACCAGCAAGGTGTGGCCGCGCGCCGCGGGTTCGCGGCAGGCCAACCCGGGCGCCGACCCCGCTCGATGGCCCTCCGCGCGCGCCGTGCGATAATCGAGGCGACCCCCGTTCGCCCGCCCGGGCGCGGACGGGTCTCCCTCCCGGGATCGGCCGGCGGGCGGCCGGTCGAGCAGTGCAGAGGAACGCACGCAACGATGAGCGTCGAAACGTCCACCTGGGCAACGAAGAAGGGCCTGGCCCAGATGCTGAAGGGCGGCGTCATCATGGACGTCGTCACGCCCGAACAGGCGAAGATTGCCGAGGATGCCGGGGCGGTCGCCGTCATGGCCCTCGAGCGGGTGCCGGCGGACATCCGCGCCGCGGGCGGTGTGGCTCGGATGTCGGATCCGGCCCTCATCGAGCAGATCATGGCCGCCGTCTCGATCCCGGTCATGGCCAAGTGTCGGATCGGCCACTTCGCCGAGGCCCAGATCCTGGAGGCCATCGGCGTCGACTACATCGACGAATCCGAGGTCCTCACCCCGGCCGACGAAGAGAACCACATCGACAAGCATGCCTTCAAGGTCCCCTTCGTCTGCGGCTGCCGCAACCTCGGCGAGGCGCTCCGGCGGATCAACGAGGGGGCGGCGATGATCCGGACGAAGGGCGAGGCCGGGACCGGCAACGTCGTCGAGGCGGTCCGCCAGCTGCGGACCGTCCTGGCCGAGATCCGGCGGCTCCAGTCGATGCGACCCGACGAGCTCTACGTCGCCGCCAAGGAGCTCGATGCCCCGTACCACCTCGTCAAGGAGGTCGCCGAAACGGGCCGGCTTCCGGTGGTGAACTTCGTCGCCGGCGGGATCAGCACCCCGGCCGACGCGGCCCTCGTCATGCAGCTCGGGGCCGAGGGCGTCTTCGTCGGCTCCGGCATCTTCAAGAGCGAGGATCCGGCCCGGATGGCGTCGGCCATCGTCCAGGCGACGACCCACTACGACGACCCGAAGATCCTGGCCGAGGTCAGCAAGGGCCTCGGGGCGCCGATGCGGGGGATCGCCCTCGAGACGATCCCCGAGGCGGAGCGCCTCGCCGTTCGGGGTTGGTGAGGGGCAGCGGCGACCGACGGCGGGTTCCGGTCGGCCACCGGCCCGGCGAGGCCGCCGGCCGTGGCGGGAGAGGCGGCCCCCGTCTCGTGGCGGACGCGGCCGGCCGGGTCGTCCGCGGCCGGCCCCGGCGGCCGACGAAGGTAGGTGATCGACGGTGAAGATCGGGGTCCTTGCCCTCCAGGGTGCCTTCGCCGAGCACCTCGCCATCCTCGAGACCATCGGCGTCGAGGGCGTCGAGGTTCGGCTGCCCCGCGATCTCGAGGGCATCAGCGGCCTCATCCTGCCCGGCGGCGAGAGCACGACGATGCGGCGCCTCATCGAGCGCTGGGGGCTCCGGGATCCGCTCCTCGAGCTGGCGCGGAGCGGCGCCCCCCTCTTCGGGACGTGCGCCGGGATGATCCTCCTCGCCCGCGAGATCCGCGACGGCGATCCGCCGGTCCTCCCCCTCCTCGACGTGATCGTGAAGCGGAACGCCTTCGGGCGCCAGCTCGACTCCTTCGAGACCGACCTGCCCGTCCCCCTCCTCGGCGACCAGCCCGTCCACGCCGTCTTCATCCGGGCCCCCGTCATCGAGGCGACGGGCCCCGCGGTCGAGGTCCTCGCCCGACTCGAGGACGGCCGGATCGTCGCCGTCCGGGAGCGGAACGTCATCGCGACGGCCTTCCACCCCGAGCTGGCCGGCGAGACCCGCTTCCATCGGCTCGTGGCGACGATGGCTGCCGAGCACGCCGAGCCCGGCGAGGGTGCCGGCCGGCGGCGCCACCCCCTCCGGCGGGTGGAGGATCGCTCATGACGAATCGGACGGGCCGGGTCCGGCTGGCCCGCCTCACCGATCTGGCGGCCCTCGGCGAGCTCTCCCGGATCTGCCAGGGCGAGGCGAACGGGACCCGCTCCCTCGGTCTCCCGGTCGCCGGCCCCCCGATCCGTGTCTTCAGCCTCTTCCGGCTCCCCTTGGGCGCCTTCCGCCCCAACGACCTCCTCTACGTCTACGAGGAGGACCGAGGACGGATCGCCGGGCTCCTGCGGGTCGAGCGGGAGACCTTCCGGGACGAGTGGACCATCGTCGAGCTCGACGCCGTCGGGCCGACGGAGGCGGGCGACATCCGCTTCCGGCTCATCCAGCAGCTCCTCCGCGAGGGGGTTCGACGCGGGGCGACCCGCTTCCACGTCGCCTGCGCCGACGTCGACGAGAACGTCGAACTCTTCATGCAGGCCGGGTTCGTCCGGTACGGCGACGAGCGGATCCTCTTCCGCCGGCCGGGCCTGCCGCTCCCCGAGCCGTGGTCGGCCGAGGAGGCCGCGGCCGCCGGCATCCGCGAGGCGCATCCCACCGACGCCCCCGCCCTCCATCGCCTCTACGGTGCGGCGACCCCGCCGCCGGTCCAGCGGCTCGAGATGTACCGGCTCGCCGACTGGGAGCGCCAGGGTCTCCAGTGGCGGGTGCCGCGGAGCTCCCTCGCCCCGATCCTCCGCTTCGCCGACATCGAGGCGTACGTCCAGGCGACGCCCGGCGGCGGTCCCGACGGCACTGGCCTCGACGGGCTCCTCCAGGTCGGGGTGGCCAGGGAGGACCAGCCGCACTACCTCAAGG
The DNA here is from genome assembly GCA_034434735.1 of Chloroflexota bacterium. Taxonomy (GTDB): domain Bacteria; phylum Chloroflexota; class Limnocylindria; order Limnocylindrales; family CSP1-4; genus BPIH01. The sequence continues at coordinate 9,270 of DAOTYQ010000228.1, read as the reverse complement.
TCCTCGTCCGGCCGGGGGTCGACGCCGGCCCCCTCGTCCGCTTCGGTCTCGGGGTGATCGCCACCCGGACCGGGCGGAGCGAGGCGCGGGGCGAGGGGCGGGGCGTCGATCGCCACGACCACGGCGTCATCGCCCCGGTCCGGACCTACGAATCGCCCGTCGATCGGCGCCTCGAAGAGGCGGGCTTCGAGACGGTGGCGACCGTCACCCTCCTCCTCAAGGAGGCCCTCGTTCGGGTCGCCGACCCGGCCCTCGTGCCGGCGGGGGTGCGCTGATGCGAGGCGGACGCTGGGCCGCTGGACCGGACGGCCGGGCGGCGGTGGCGACGGGCCGCCCGAGAGCAGCGTCGACAGAATGCGAGACGCGGACGACAATGTTCGGCGGCGGCCGGCGAGTTCGGGCCGGCCGAGGGAGGCGAGCGTGAACGCAAACGAGCGGCGACGCGAGGCGATCGACGATCTCGAGGCCCTCTTGGCGGCCCTTCCACCGGAGATCGTCGAGGCCGTCCATGCCATCCCGAATCGGGAGGATCTCATCGAGGTCGTCCTCGACCTCGGCCGGCGGCCCGAGGCGCGCTTCCCCGATTCGGAGGTCACCCTCCTCGATCGGGAGGTGACCGAGGCCGACATCGCCTACGTCGTCGACCACATCGGAACCTTCGGCGACGACAACCGGGCCGGGATCGAGCGGACCCTCCATCGGATCAGCGCCATCCGCAACCGGAACGGCAAGATCGTCGGCCTCACCTGCCGGATCGGGCGGGCCGTCTTCGGGACCATCGAGATCATCGAGGATCTCGTGGCCTCGGGTCGCTCGATCCTCATCATGGGCCGGCCTGGGATCGGCAAGACGACGATGCTCCGCGAAGCCGCGCGGGTCCTCGCCGACGACTTCCGGAAGCGGGTCGTCGTCGTCGACACCTCGAACGAGATCGCCGGCGACGGCGACATCCCCCACCCGGCCATCGGCAAGGCCCGCCGGATGCAGGTTCGGACCCCCTCGCTCCAGCACGAGGTCATGATCGAGGCGGTCGAGAACCACATGCCCCAGGTCATCGTCATCGACGAGATCGGGACCGAGCTCGAGGCCCAGGCCGCCCGGACCATCGCCGAGCGGGGCGTCCAGCTCATCGGCACGGCCCACGGCAACACCCTCGAGAACCTCATGCTCAACCCGACCCTGTCCGACCTCATCGGCGGGATCCAGACCGTCACCCTCGGCGACGAGGAGGCCCGCCGGCGCCGGACCCAGAAGAGCGTCCTCGAGCGGAAGGCGCCGCCGACCTTCGACGTCGTCGTCGAGATCCAGGATCGGGACCGGGTCATCGTCCACACCGACGTCGCCGAGACCGTCGACGCCCTCCTCCGGGGCGATCCCATCGCCCCCGAGCTCCGTTGGCGGGACGAGGCGGGCGTCCATCGGACCCAGGCCCGACTCCGACCCTCGCCGCGCGAGGCCGGCACCGGCGAGCGGTTTGCCGGTCTCGTCGGGACGGGTCCGTCCTGGCGGACCGAGCCGGGCTGGCGGGGCTCGAGCGGCTATCGGCTCCCGGCGGGACTGGATCGCGGAAGCGGGGCGCGGAGCGGCGGCTGGCGACCGACCCCAGAGCTGCGGACCGTCGGCGGGGCGGGGTCCGTGGCCGGGGCTGGCTTCGCCGATCGAGGTCCGCTGGAGCGGGCCGAGGAGACGGCGTCCGAGCTTCGGGCTCGGGAACTCCGGGAGCTCGAGCGGCAGCGGATCTGGCGTGAGCAGGCGAGCCGGGCCATCGAGGCGCTCCGTGCCGACGAGGGGACCTGGCCGGTGAACGCGGTCGGCCCTCGGGCCGTCCAAGAGACGGGACGCCCCTTCAGCGTCGACGCTCCGGCGGGCGGCGAGGCTGCTGCGCCAGTTCGCCCGACCGAGGGAAGCGGGTCATCGAGCGACGAGCCGGCCGCGGTGTCCAGCGGGGCGTCTCCGGGTCCGGCGGCCGGCGTCGTCGCGCCCGAGATCGAACCCTCCGAGGACCTCGAGGCGGCCCTGACGGCCGACGACGAGACCATCGCCGACCGGGAACGCGCCGAGGCGATCGAGCGCGACGGGGAGATGCTCCGCGTCCGCGAGGGGATCCTGCCCACCCTCCGGGTCCTCCCGTACGGGATCAGCCGAAAGCGGCTCGAGCAGGCGATCCGGGAGCTCCAGCTCCCGGTCATCATCGCCCGAGACATCGACGAGGCCGACGTCGTCATGACCCTCCGGAGCGAGTACCGCCAGAAGGCCGGGGTCGTCCGGGAGGCGGAAGAGCGCGGGCTCCCGATCTACGTCCTCAAGTCGAACACCATCGTCCAGATGCAGGCCTCGCTGACCTCGATCTTCTCCCTCGAGGTCGACCCCCGCGAGGCCGCCCTTCGCGAAGCCGAGGAGGCGATCGGGATCGTCCTGGAGCGGGCCGAGCCGGTCGAGCTCTCGCCCCAGAACGCCTACATCCGCCGACTCCAGCACCAGATGGCCGAACGGGCGAACATCGTCTCCCGGTCCCGCGGCCGGGAGCCGTACCGGCGGGTGCGCCTCTATCCCGATCCGGCCCGAACGAGCTGGCGGTAGGGACGGAGCGTCCGCAGTCGCCATCCCCACGACTGGCCCGTACCGGCGAGCACGCCCCAGCCGCTCGGGGCCGCCCCTCGTTTCTCGGCCCCGACGTTCTCCGGCAGACGAGCACATGCTACTGTATGCGCATGCTGGATCGACGGGTGCAGATCCTCCTCGATGCCGATCGCTATCGGCGCCTGGCAGCGGAGGCCGCCGCCCGGGGGACATCCGTCGCGGCCGTCGTCCGTGAGGCGATCGATCGGGCGCTACCAGGGGACCCGACCCGCCGGGCCGCTGCGGCTCGACGGATCCTCGACGCGCCAGACATGCCGGTGCCTGACGTCGAGGAGCTGACGGCAGAGCTGCGATCGATCCGTTCCCGTCGAGCGTGATCGTCCTCGACACGACGGTCCTCGTCTACGCGAAGGGCGCCGACCACCCCTTGCGCGATCCGTGCCGGCGGATCCTGGAAGCCGTCGAGCAGGGTCGGGTCATCGCAACGACGACGGCGGAAGTCATCCAGGAGTTCGTCCACGTCCGGGCGCGACGTCGCGATCGCGCCGATGCAGCTGAGCTGGGCCTCGCCTACGCGGAGCTCTTGGGACCCCTCATCGCACCCGATGCTGCCGCGCTCCGAGCCGGGCTCCAGCTCTATCGCCGTCACCCGGAGCTCGACGCCTTCGACGCCATCCTGGCCGCCACGGCCATCGCCGCCGGCGCCGAGGCGCTCGTCTCAGCCGATCGCGCCTACGGGGTCGTCGACGGCCTCCGCCACGTCGACCCGGCCGACCCGGCGCTCGAGGCGCTCGTTCGCTGAGCCCGCGTGCCCTCCGGACCGCGGCGGACCTGACGCTCGCAGGCCCGGCGCGATCACTCCGTGGCGCCGGTGAAGGTCCAGGCCGCGATCCGGACCGCCGGCACGGCCACCCCGCCGAGGAAGCCCCGGAGCGTCCGCCGCTCCCGCCCCACCGCCTCGATCCCGGCCAGGGCGTCGAGGTAGCTCTGGGTGTAGCGGAGGTTCCGGACGGGACCGACGATCCGCCCGCCCTCGACGAGGAAGGTCCCGTCGCGGGTCATCCCCGTCACGATGGCGAGCTTGGGGTGGACCGGGTTCGTGTAGTGGAAGCGGGTCACCAGGAGCCCCCGGTCGAGGCCGCCGAGGAGCTCCTCGCGGGTGGCCCCACCCGGCTCCATGAGCATGTTCGTCGGGAACGGGCCCCAGGGATTCGGGGCCGGGAGGCCGTGGCCGGTCGAGCGCCGGCCGGCTCGGGCCGCGGTCTGGGCGTCGTAGACGAGGTCGCGGCAGACCCCGGCCTCGACGAGGACGACCGGCGTCTTCGGAACGCCCTCGTAGTCGAAGGCGGCCGGCAGCGTCGCCGGATCGGTGGCGTCGTCGCGGATGGTGACGAGCTCGCTACCGATCCGCCGGCCCGGTTCGAAGAAGGACCGACCCTCCTGGACGGCGAGGGCCGAGAAGCCGAGATAGCCGAGCATGTCGAGGAGGTCGACGACGGCGTACTCCTCCAGGACGACCGGGTAGTCGCCGGGCTCGAGGGCGATCGGGTTCGCCGCCGCCTTCGCCTTGGCGGCCGCCTCGCGCCCGATGGCCGCCGGGTCGATGGCCTCGATCGAGGTCGCCGCGGCCTCGGCGTAGCCGGAACCGCCGTCCGGGCCGATGGCGACGGTGACGAGGTGGGCCGCCGTTCGGGCCTCCGCCGCCCGGACGCCCCGGGAGTTGGCGACCGCGACGCCTTCGAGCCCGGTGGCAAACGAGCCGAAGGCGAGGACCCCGGCGGCGTCGGTGGCCGCGATGACCGCCCGGACCCCGTCGGCCCGCCGTTCCGGGGTCGCCTCGGCCGTCGCCGCGGCGAAGGCGGCCGGCAGCGGGCCGACCGGCTCGGGCTCGGGCAGGCCACCCCAGTCGGGGAGCTCGGCGGCGTTCCGGGCGATGGCGGCCGCTCGCTCGACGAGGGCGGCCAGGCCGTCGGCGTCGGTTCGACCCGAGGCGGCGACCCCGACCCGGCGGTCGACGACGAAACGGAGGCTCGAGCGGATGTTCTCCTCGGCGACGTTCTGGTGGATCTCGCTGTTGGCGAAGCGGGTGAGGGCAGACGCCTCGGCGATGACGAGGGCCTCGGCCTCGCTGGCACCGGCTCGGGTGGCGTCGGCGACGAGCCGCTCGGCGAGGGCGAGGAGCGAGGCGGGCTCGTGGGCCGTCGGGACGCCGCGCCCGCTCATGGCTCGGTCCGCCACTTGCCGACCCCGACCTGGACGTTTCGGAAGCGGGCCCCGGGCACGCCGTGGCCGACGTGGACGACTTGGCCCGGCTCGCCCTTGCCGCAGTTCGGGGTCCCGAGCATCCGGTAGCTCCGCTCGTCGGCGACGGCGTCGCAGGAGCGCCAGAACTCGGGCGTGATCCCGGTGTAGGTCGGATTCTTGTAGAGGCGGCCGAGCTTCCCGTTCCGGATCTCGTAGGCGACCTCGGTCGCGAACTGGAAGTTCAGCCGCCGGTCGTCGATCGACCAACTCCGGTTCGAGGTGAGGTAGAGGCCCGCGTCGGTGTCGGCGACGATCTCCTCGAGGCTCAGCCCGGGCTTCGGCAGGAGGTTGATGTTCGTCATCCGGATGAGCGGGATCCGGTTCCAGCCGTCGGCCCGCATCGCCCCGCCGGAGCGGCGCCCGATCCGGGGCGCCGTCTCGCGCGACGAGAGGTAGCCGACGAAGATCCCCTCCCGAACGAGGGGGATGGCCTGGGCGGCGACCCCCTCGTCGCCCCAGCCGAAGGTCCCCAGCCCGCCCGGCGCCGTGGCGTCAGCGACGATGTCGACGAGCTCGCTCCCGTAGCGGAAGCCGGCCGCGAGCTTGTCGACCGTCAGGAAGCTCGTGCCGGCGTAGCTCGCCTCGGTCCCAAAGACCCGGTCGAGCTCCGTCGGGTGGCCGCAGCTCTCGTGGACCTGGAGGTAGAGCTGGGAGGGGTCGAGGACGATGGTGAAGCGGCCCGAGGGGCACTGGGGGGCGGACAGGAGGGCGACGGCCTCGTCGGCGATGGCCGGCGCGTGGCCGGCGAGGTCGAGGCCGCGGACGTACTCGTAACCGGCCGCCTGCCAGCCACCGCCGGCGTCGGGGTAACTCCGGCGCTGGTGTTCGTCGCCGTCCACGGCGTTCGCCTCGATGCCGGCCCCGACATGGGTGATGACCTGCTCGATGTAACTCCCGTCGAGGGCGGCAAAGGTCTTCCACTCCCGCTGGGCCGCGTACATCGTCTCGGTGAAGGCGAGGCGTGCCGAGCGGCGCATCGCCTCGTCGGCGGCGAGGAGGTCGGCGATCTTCACCTCGAGGGGGATCGCGAAGGGATCCTCGCTCAGGGGCGTCTCGTAGCGTCCGTGGGCCGGCGGGCGATCGTCGAGGAGGACGGGCCGGCGAAGGGCGGTCGCCGAGGCCCGGGCGATCCGGACGGCCCGGGCGGCCGTCTCGTCGACCGCGGCCGGCTCGAGGCGGTGGGTGGCGGCGAAGCCCCAGGCGCCGTCGACGAGGACGCGGACGCCGAGGCCTTCGGTTTCGATCAGGGCGACGGCCTCGACCCGGCCGCTCTTGACCGAGATCGACTCCTCGAGGCGGCGGACGACGCGGACGTCGGCGTAGGCCGCGCCCCGGAGGCGGGCGGTCTCGAGGGCGCGGGCGGTCAGCTCACGCATCGGGGCGAGCTCCCCAGGTGGTCATCGGCGGGCCAGCCTAGCATGCCCGGTCGGCTCGGGCGGAGTACGGCGATCTACGCATCCGGCTCACGGCGTGATCGGTGGCGCGACGCCCCCGTCGGGTCGTCGGGTACGCTGGGGGCGTGCGCCGTCCGACGCCGCGTCGCGGCTGGTTCGTCACCTTCGAGGGGCCCGAGGGGGCGGGCAAGACCGAGCAGGCCCGCCGCCTCCACGACCTCGCCGTCGAGGCCGGGCTGCCCGTTGCCCTGACCCGAGAGCCGGGCGGCACGCCGCTCGGTGAGGCGATCCGCGGCATCCTCCTCGCCGGCGAAGCTGCCTCCGCCGACCCCCGCGCCGACGCCCTCCTCTTCAACGCCGCCCGGGCCCAGCTCGTCGCCGAGGTCATCGGGCCGGCGCTCGCCCGGGGCGAGCTCGTCGTCTCGGCCCGCTTCGCCGACTCGACCCTCGCCTACCAGGGCTACGGGGCGGGGTTGCCGCTCGACGAGCTCCGGGCTGTCGCCGCCTTCGCCACCGGCGGGTTGACGCCCGACCTGACGATCCTCCTCGACCTCCCGATCGAGGACGGGCTCCGGCGGAAGGCGGCGAGTGCCGAGGAGAACCGCTTCGAGGCGGCCTTCGAGCAGGGGTTCCACGAGCGGGTTCGGGCGGGCTTTCTCGCCCTGGCCGCCGCCGAGCCGACGCGCTTCGTCGTCGTCGACGCCCGACTCGAGCCGGACGCCGTCTTCGCCGCCGTCCTCCGGGCCATGGAGCGGCTCCCGGATCTCGCCCGGCGACTGCTCGGGCCGCGGGTGGCGGGCAATCGGGGTCGCTGAGCCCGCGGCTCAGTCGCCGGTCGGGGTCGAACGGGCGCCCGCGAGGCGGCCCCGGGCTGCCGCGAGGAGCTCCTCGGCGGTCGCGCCGTCCGCGGGGAAGTGGGCGATCGCGGCCCGCACTCCCACGGCCCTCCCCGCCACCGCCGGGAGGGCGGCGACGGCCTCCGCGATCCGGTTCGCCACCGCCCCGCCGGCTGCGCCCGGTGCCACGACCGCGAACTCGTCGTCGCCGAGGCGGGCGATGGTGTCGACGAAGCGGACCGATTCGGCGAGGACCGCGGCCACCGCTCGCAGGGCGTCGTCGCCGGCTTGGCGGCCGGCCGAGGCGTTGAGCGCGGCGAGGTCGACGATGTCGAAGAGGACGACGGCCACCTCGCCGCCCTGGCGGCCGGCCCGGGCGAGCTCGAGTTCGAGGACGCGGGCGAAGGTCCGGGCGTTCGCTAGGCCGGTCAGCGGGTCGATCTGGGCGAGGCGCTCGAACCACTCCGCCCGCTCGGCGACGAGGGAAGCGAGGCGGGCACGATCGACGGCGACGGCGGCGAGGTCGGCGAGCGCGGCCAGGAGGGCCTGGGACTCGGGGTCGAGCTCGGGGCGGCGACGGCGCCAGGCCAGGGCTCCGAGGGTCTGCTCGACGCCATCGCGGCGGCTGGTAAGGGGGAGGTCGATGGCGACGAGGCCGGTGGCAGGGTCGGGTCGGTGCCAGTTCGGCCGGCCGTCGCGGGCGGCGGCGACGGTCGGATGCTGGGGCGCGGTCGTGGCGCGGGCGAGCTCGTCGAGGGCGAGGCGGTCGAGCGGCTGGCCGGCGGCGTCGACGGCGACGGCGAGGGTGGGCGAGGGGCGATCGGGATCCCAGATCAGGGCGAAGCCGTCCACCGCCTCCACCTCGCGGCAGCCGGCGGCCAGGATCGTCGCGAGCGCTGCATCGAGGCCTTCTCGGGCGACGGCGGCCGTGATCGCCGCCAGGTCCTTCGTCACCATTCCCTTGTCCCTCCACCGGTGGGGCGTGGTGGGCTGGCTCCCTCGAGACCGAGCTCCTCGCGGCACCATGATACGGGCTGGCGGTCCCGGTATCGATGGCGGCGGTGGTGTGGCGGCCGTGGTGCGGCGGCCTGGCCCCTCCTTCCGGATCTCGGGAGGCCGGTCGTTCTCTCGGGCTCACACCGCCTGTCGCGCCCGCAGCCGGCCGCCCACGGCGTCCCGCCGCCCATGGCGTCCCAGCGGATCCTGGGTGTTGTCGCAGCCGCTCCCTCGGGGTTGCAGGCGGCCGCCGCGGTCGTGGCTCTCAGCCAGAGCGACGTCGTCGAGCGCTGCAGCGGCGGCTCGCGGTTGTGGGCGGCCGCCGCGTCGTGGCTCTTCTTGGTGTTCCAGTTGGGTTCCAGGGGGCCCTTGAGGCCGGGCGGCTCCTGGGTGCAGTCGGCTCCTCGGGGTCGCAACCCGCCTGTCGTGGTCGTGGCCGCCCCCTCGCGGTCGCAGGCGGCCGCCCACCGTGTCCCAGCGGATCCCGGGTGTGTCGAAGCCGGCCGCCCACCCCAACCGCACCGCGCAGTTGCAGATATTCGCCGGGCGAATGGCTCGCTGGGTCCGATGGGGTTGGAGAGGGAGCCGCCCAGACAGGACGCGCTGTGGGGAGCGAGACAACGGCCGCCGGACGGGCCAACGGTTGTCAGTGATGCACGGGATGAATACGAGATGGCCGGTGGCGACGCGCGGACAGGCTGGACGCCCCCTGGCGGTTGCCAGCCATGCACCAGGGGCATACGAGACATCCTGTGGTCCCGTCCGGACGCCTGGACGGTGCCGAAGGTTGTCAGCCATGCACCTGGTGAATGCGAGATCCGCTCGGCCGCGGTGGCCGATGGCACGCATTCACCCGATGCATCTGTGATCACGCGCAGGGCATTCTCCCGGGCACGGCATGCGGGGGACGCATATCTGACCCGCGCTGGCCTCGGCTTGCCGTCGGCGGCCGCTCGGCGCATGCACCGAGCGCATGGATGCGAACATCGCGTCGGCGGTCAAGCTCTTCCTCTTCCGGTGCTCCGCGGCGCATGCACCGGGCGAATGGATGCGAAGGTCCGGACCGTCGGTCGAGCTCGTCCCCGTCCGGCGCTCCGCGACATGTGCACCGAGCGCATGGATGCGAACGGGAGTTCGCCCTCGAGGCGGTCCGCCTGCGC
>DAOTYQ010000227.1:0-2272 GCA_034434735.1 Chloroflexota bacterium | reverse complement strand
ACCTTGAGCTCATGGCCCGGCCGCGCGAGGTCGACGCCATCCTCGCCGAGGGGGCCGAGCGGGTCCGGCCGATCGCCGAGGCGACGATGGCCGAAGTCCGGGCGAAGATGGGGCTCCGCGACCCGGTCGACGGCTAACCGCCCAGCCGATCACCCTTCGAGCCTCGACCTCAGCCGACGAGCAGCGGCGGCCCGCCGTGATCGCGTCCGAGGTCGAGCGCCGTCGACTACGATGGTGCGAACCCGGGCGACCCGCCCCGGACGCCGAGGCGGACGGACGCGAACGAGACAGGCGATGACCGAGACGATCTTCACCTCGCAGCAGCGCCGTTGGCTCTCGGCACTGCTCGTCCTCGGCACGACCCTCGTCGCCATCCTTTTGACCTACGAGCTCGCCCGGCTCGTCTCCTTCTTCGGCGACATCATCCTCGTCTTCTTCCTGGCCTGGCTCCTCTCCTTCGTCCTCGCCCCCCTCGTCAACGCCATCCTCCGCTTCCTGCCCCGGCTGCCGCGGGTCCTCGCCGTCGTCATCGTCTATGCAGCCATCACCGGGGCGATCCTGGCCGGCCTCCTCCTCCTCGCCGCCACCCTGACGACGTCGATCGCCAACTTCGTCCGCGACGCGCCCACTCTCTCGGCGGCCATCGCCGACCTCCTCCGGCCGATCCAGGCCCGCCTGACCGACCTCGGCTTCCAGGTCGACCTCATCGCCCAGGCCGACCTCGTCCTGGCGAACATCCAGCAGGGCGCCGTCGAGATCGTCGGGCCGCTCCAGCAGCTCGCCCTCGCCAGCGTCGGGGTCGTCGGCAACCTCCTCATCCTCGTCATGCTCTCGGTCTTCATGTCCATCGACAGCGAGAAGATCGTCCGCTTCGTCTACCGGATCGTTCCGCCGGCCTACGCCGAGGACACCCGGATCCTCCAGGCGGCCGTCGCCCGCTCCTTCGCCGGCTTCCTGCGCGGCCAGCTCCTCCTCGGCCTCACCTTCGGCCTCATTGCCGCGGCGACGAGCTTCGTCCTCGGCCTCGACTACCTGCCGGTCACCTCGGTGACGGCCGGCGTCCTCCAGGCCATCCCCTTCTTCGGCCCCTTCGTCTCGTGGGCGCCGCCGGTCCTCGTCGCCCTCCTCCTGCGGCCCGACGTCCTGGCCCCGACCATCGCCTTCATGGCCGTCGGCTGGTTCGTCGTCATGAACGTCCTCCAGCCGCGGATCCTTTCGGAGGCGGTAAACATCCATCCGGTCGTCGTCCTCGGCTCGGTCCTCGTCGGGGCGAAGCTGGCAGGGGCGACGGGGGTCATCTTCGGGATCCCCATCGCCGCCGTCCTCTCGGCTCTCTTCTTCCACTGGTTCCAGCGAACGACCGAACACGGCCCGGTGGCCCTCCGCGCGGCCCGGCTCGTGGAGGCGCGGACCGGCCAGCCGGTCCGGGTGCCGCGCGAACCGAGCCCGGCCGTCGACGCCGACGTCGAGGAGGCCGGCGGGGGCGCCCCGGCGCCGGCGCCCGACGGCGGTGGCAGCCGATGACGAGCGAGGAGGGGGCGATGCCGACCGAAGAGGAGGCGAGGCTGACGAAAGAGGAGCCGAAGCGGGACCCCGAGGCGCCCCCCGACCTCACCCGGGAGCGAGCTCGAACCGAGCGCCGCGACCTCGACAAGGAGCGTGGCGAGCCGCTCGCCGCGGCCGCCCTCCGCCGCGGCGCCCGCTCCCTGCGGCCTCGGGCGCGCCCCGTCGGGGACTGGGCGAGCGCGCCCTGGATCCTCGTCACCAACGACGACGGGATCGAATCGCGGGGTCTCCTCGCCCTCAAGCAGGCCCTCGATCCCATCGGTCGGACCGTCGTCGTGGCGCCGGAGACGAACCAGAGCGCCGTCGGCCACACGAAGACGCTCATGCGACCGCTCCGGGTTCGCGAGCGGCGCCTCGCCGACGGGACCCTGGCCTGGTCCGTCGACGGCTCACCGACCGATGCCGTCAGCCTCGCCTTCCTCGGCTTCTTCGACCACGGCTTCGACCTCGTCGCTTCGGGCATCAACTACGGGGCGAACCTCGGCGACGACATCACCTACTCGGGCACGGTGAGTGCGGCGATGGAGGCAGTCATCAACGGCTGTCCGGCCTTCGCCATCAGCCAGGAGTACTACGAACACCCCGACTTCAGCCTCGCCGCCGCCGCGGCCCGCCTCGTCGCCCGCAACATCCTGGAACACGGCCTCGCCCGGGGCGAGCTCATCAACGTCAACGTCCCAGCGGTCCGCCCCGAAGATTGCGAGGG
>DAOTYQ010000226.1:0-6895 GCA_034434735.1 Chloroflexota bacterium | reverse complement strand
CGCGACGTCGTCGCCACCAGCGGCGTCGCGGAGCGCCTCGACGGCGAGGAGCTGGAGGAGCGGCGAGACGAGACCGAGGACCTCGTGGCGGCGGCCGATGGGGAGCCAGAGGGCGGCGAGGGCGGCACCGACGGCCGCAACGACGGCGATGACGAGGGCCGGCAGGTGGATCTCGTCGACGGCGGCGACGACGGTCCCGCCGCCGGCGACGGCGAGGACGGCGAAGGGCGCCATTCGACAAACCCGGGGGTGGCGGGCGAGGCGGCGAAGCCGATCGCCGACCGAGCGGGCCGGCGGCCCGGCAGGCCTCGCACCGGGGCTGGGCAGGCCACGCCGCCGGCGGCCGACGACGAGGGCCGTCTCGGCTGGTGCCGCACCGCCGCGGGGACGCAGGACGAGGCCGGGGAGCTCCACGACACACAGCATGACGGCTGGCTTCGCTGCCGGCGATAGCCCGTTCGTCGCACTTCGGATACGGGAAATGCGGGAGGGTACCGCGGCCTGCGAGCCGGCCTCGGCGGGGCGGGCGTTGTGGGACGGCCGCCGCGGGGCGGCCTCAGTCGACCCCGGCCAGCTCCAGGCGGGCGACGCGCCGCGCCGCCAGGACGACGGCGACGGAGACGACGGCCGCGGCGAGGAGGAGGCCGTCGCCCGGCGCGAGCTCGCCGCGAGGGACGACGTCGGGCGGCACACCGAGCGCATCGGCGAGGCCCACCGTGACCGCCTCGATGTAGCGGCGGATCGAGATCACCCCGGCACCCGGGAAGAGGGCACTCAGCGACCCCTCCCAGAGGCTGACGTAGAGGAGCCCGACGACGAGGGCGCGGCTCGTCAGGGTGCCGAGGGCGACGAAGAGCCCCCCGTAGCAGAGGGCCCCCAGGAGCCAGCCGCCGGCGAGGACGGGGAGCGGCCACAGGATGCCGGCCTCGGCCCCGAGGAGGGCGAGAGCGAGACCGCCGCTGGGGACGACGAAGAGGGCGGTCACGGCGATGGTCACGATCGCCGCCACGACGGCGATCCGGGCTCGCCCGACCGGGGTCGCGAGGATCATGACGATGGTCCGGTCCTCGATGGCCGAACCGAGGACGGCCGTCCCGAAGACGAGCCCGACGATGGGCAGGACGACCGCGACGACGAGGAAGTTCGAGAGATTGACGATGGTCGCCTCCGCCTCGCCGGGTGGCCCCCCGACCCGGACGAGGCCGGCGACGGCGACGGGGAGGAGGCAGAAGAGGGCGACGACGAGCGTCCGCCGCCGTCCGAGAAGGGTCCGCAGGAAGAAGCGGAGGAGGGCGGCGTTCACGGCCCAGCCGTCGGACGTCGTCGACTGGCCCGTCGCGCTCGGTCGTCGAGGCTCGGTCCTCATCGGCCGACGAGGTAGTCGAAGACCCGGTCGAGGGACTCGTCCATCGGCCGGACCTCGAAGAGGCTGATCCGCTCCACCCGGGCGAGCTCGGGGAGGAGCCGGGCCACGGCCCCGTAGTCGGAACTCTGGACGACGAGGCACCCGTCGGCCAGCTCGACCCCGGTGATGGCCGGGGCCTCGAGGAGCAGCGCTCCGAGTCGCCGGTCGTTCGACGAGCGGACGAGGAAGGTGTGGGGTCGGTCGATCATGAGCCGCCGGATGGCTCGGAAGTCGCCGGCGGCGGCGAGCCGACCGGCGTAGACGACGACGATCCGGTCGGCGAGTCGCTCGACCTCCTCGAGGATGTGGGACGAGAAGACGATGGTCCGGCCGGCGGCGGCCAGGTCGCGGAGGAGATCGGTCATGGCGATCCGCCCCCGCGGATCGAGGCCGTTGAAGGGTTCGTCGAGGAGGAGGATCGTGGGGTCGTGGACGAGCGCGGCGGCGAGCTTGACCCGCGTCCGCATCCCCTTCGAGTAGGTCCCGATGGGGCGATCGGCGGCGGCCTCGAGGTCGACCCGGCGGATGACCCGGCGCGCGGCCGCGGCCGGATCGGGGAGGCCGTGGAGGCGGGCGACGAGCTCGATGAGCTCGGCGCCACCGTGGACGGTCGGGAGCGCCTCGAGGTCCGGGACGAAGCCCACCGCCCGCCAGATCGCCGGGCGGCCGGCCGGCGGCTCGCCGTCGACGAGCACTCGGCCCACCGACGGTCGCAGGAACCCGGCGATGAGGTGGAGGAGGGTCGTCTTGCCGGCACCGTTCGGACCGAGGAGGCCCGTGATGCCGGATCCGATCCGGAGGCTGACGTCGTTGACGGCGACGACGTTGCCGTACCAGCGGCCGACACCGTAGAGCTCGATCGGCCAGCGGCCGTCGACCGGGAGGCCGACCTCGGTCACGGGTGCTGCGCTGGCGGGTGCTGCCCCCGGGGCTGGCGGTTCGGCGCCTGATCCGTTCGCGGTCAGAGCCGTGCCCGTCGTCGGTGCCGCATCCGTCGTCCGTGCCGCGTTCCCGCTCGGCGACCCGCCCTCGCCGGCGGCCGGCCGAGGTTCGAGGTCGGCCGTCATGCCACGAGGCTCCGATAGCGGCGCGCGAGGGCGACGATGGAGCCGAACGAGACGACCATCGCCGCCCCGACGTACCACTCGCCGCCGATCCCAGATCCGACGCCGACCATCTGCGTGCCGAAGAAGGTCGCATTCGTCCCCTCGAGGATGTGGGGCGGCGAGAGGAGGACGAGCAGCTCGCCCCCGAGGCTCCTGGCCGCCCGGCCCCCGATCTGGGCGACGACCGGCATCGCCAGGACGACGGCGATGATGGCGGCCGTGGCGTACGCCCGGCGGGGCGTGAAGGCGGCGATGGCGAGGGCGAGGCCGCCCAGGACCCCGGCCGTGACGAGGGCCTGGGCGAGCACCGGCGGGAGCATCGGCAGGTCGCGGGCCACGGCGGCCGGGATGTCGCGGGCGACGAGGGTCCGCCCGGCGAAGAGGAGGGCCTGGGGGGCGAGGATGAGGCCGAGGACGGCGAGGGCGAAGGCCGCCAGCCGGGCGATGACGTAGTCCTCCCGGCGGAGCGCCCGAGCGAAATAGAGGCTGAGGGTCCCGTAGCGCTGGTCGCGGCCGAGGAGCTCCGGCGCTTGGGCGGCGACGAAGAGGAAGACGATCCCGCTGACGTACGGGAAGTAGGTCTCGTAGCGGATCGGCGAGATCTCGTCCCCCGACCCGCCGAACTGGGCGGCGATGGCGGCGATCCCGAGGGCCACGACGGCCGGGAGGGACGCCATGGCGGCCAGACCCATCGGGATGAGCTTCGCCCGACCGCCGCGGCCGATCCCCCAGACGACCCGAAGGGAGTGCTCGAAGAGAGCCCGGACGGCGGCCGGGCGGCCGAGCCGCGGTCCGTCGTAGCGGCGGTAGCCAAGGTCGTAGATTGCCCCCGTTCCGGCGGTCACTGCCCTACTCCCCCTGCACCGGCGCCCTCGATCCCGGCGACCGCCGCCCGCGCACCCCCGTCTCGGAAGAGCTCCTCGAGCGACCGTCGCTCGGGCTCGAGGCGGACGAGCCCGATGCCGAGTTCGGCGATGGTGTCGCGGACGAGGTCGACGATGGTCGTCGCGTCGGGGCCGCCGGGCCGACCGTCCGTGGCGAGGTGAATCGTCCGGCCGACGGCACGCGCCGCGACGCCCGCTCCGGCGAGCCGCTCGAGAAGCCGGTCCTCCCCTTCCAGGACCTCGACGGCGATCGTGCCCGTCCGGGCCGTGAAGCTGGCGAGGGGGGCCGACGAGAGGAGCCGGCCGGCATCGATGGCGACGAGGTGGTCGCAGACCCGCTCGATCTCGCCGAGGAGGTGGCTGGCGAGGAGGATCGAGATCCCGAACTCGCGGCCCGTCCGCTCGACGAGGTCGAGCATCTCGTGTCGGCCTGCCGGATCGAGGCCGTTGGTCGGCTCGTCGAGGAGGACGAGGCGCGGGTCGTGGACGAGCGCTTGGGCGAGCTTGACCCGTTGGCGCATCCCGGTCGAATACCCGCCCATGGCCCGGTACCGCTCCTCGTAGAGGCCGACGTGGCGAAGGACGTCGGCCGTCCGCTCTCGGGCCTCCGTGGCCGGCAAGCCCGAGAGACGGGCCATGTGGGTGACGAACTCCGTCGCCGAGGTGTCCGGCGGGAGGCAGTCGTGCTCCGGCATGTACCCGAGCTGCTCGCGGATCCGCGGTCCGTCGGTGGTCACGTCGAGGCCGAAGACGAAGGCGCGACCGGCCGTCGGCGGGAGGAGGCCGAGGAGGATCCGGAGGAGCGTCGTCTTGCCGGCGCCGTTCGCCCCGACGAGGCCGATGATCCCGGGCTCCAGCTCGAGATCGAGGCCGTCGAGGGCGATGACGCGCTCTCCGTAGCGCTTCGTGAGTCCTTCGACGCGGATGAGCGGCACACGGGAAGGATAGCGGCGCCTGCCGAAGTGCCCGTTGCGGGCCGGCGCGCGGCGCGGCGCGACGGCAGGGGCGAACAAAACGGGGTCGCTCCCGGCTTTCCCGCCCGGCGCGTCGGCAGGAGCGAACAGAACGAGGCCTCGGCGCAAAGGGACGGCCGTTCTGTTCGGCCAGGGCGACATCCGGGACTGCCGCGGGCCAAGGTCGGCCGTTCTGTTCGGCCAGGGCGACATCCGGCGCTGCCGCCGCCACCGGACGGCCGTTCTGTTCGGCCAGGGCGACATCCGGCGCTGCCATCGCATCCGGCGCTGCCGAGCTGTCGCCGGACCGCCGCCGGGGCGGCCGCCGCCGGGGCGGCCTCCGCCTGCCGCAGTCAGCCCGTGTTCTGGAGCCCGGCCGCGACGCCGTTGATGGTGAGCTGGACGAGCCGCAAGACACGCTCGCGCTCCGGGTCGTCCGGGGCCATCGAGCGCAGCCGACCCAGGAGCTGGACCTGGAACTCGGTCAGGGTGTCGACGTACGGGTTCCGGAGCTCGACCGAGCGCAGGAGCCCCGGCGTGCCCTCGAGGAGCCGCCGCCGGTTCGTGACCCGTAGGAGGAGCTCGACGGCCCGGCCATACTCGGCCTCGATCCGTGCCCAGATCCGCTCCCCCGTCGACGAGCCGGCCAGGGCGGCGTAGCGCCGGCCGGCCGCGATGTCTGCCTTGGCCAGGCTGAGCTCGGCGTTGTCGAGCACCGTCGCGAAGAAGGGCCACTCGCGATAGAGGGCGGCGAGCCGCTCGAGTCCGGCCTCGCCGTGGGCTCGGCGGAAGGCCTCGAGGGCGCTCCCCAGGCCGTACCAGCCCGGCAGGTTGATCCGAGCCTGGCTCCAGGCGAAGACCCAGGGGATCGCCCGGAGCGACTCGAGCTCGCGTCGGCCCGCGATCCGGGCGGCCGGCCGCGACCCCAGGCGCAGCGTTGCGATCTCCTCGATCGGCGTCGCCGCCCAGAAGAAGCGGGCGAAATCCGGCTCCTCCCAGACCAGCGAGCGGTAGGCCTGCTTCGCGGTCTCGGCGAGCTCGTCGAGGATCGGGGCACCCGCGGCCGCGGCCGCCGCTACCGCTTCGGCGTGCCCGGCCACCGAGGCACGGACGACGGCGCCGGCGATCCGGTCGAGCCCGCGGAGGGCGATGGCCGGGTTCGCGTAGCGGGCGGCGATGACCTCGCCCTGCTCGGTGACCTTGAAGCGGCCATCGATGGCTCCGGGCGGCTGGGCCAGGATCGCCCGGTTCGTCGGTCCCCCTCCCCGCCCGATGGCGCCGCCGCGGCCGTGGAAGATCGTCAGTTCGAGGCCGTGACGGCGGGCGACGCCGACGAGCGCCTCGGCCGCCCGGTAGAGCTGCCAGTTGGCAGCTAGGAAGCCCGACTCCTTGTTCGAGTCGGAGTAGCCGAGCATGACCTCCTGGCGCCGCCCCCGGGCCTCGAGGTGGCCCCGGTACCGCTCGTCGGCCCAGAGCCGGTCGAGGATCGGCCCGCAGGCGGCGAGGGCGGCGGCCGACTCGAAGAGGGGGACGACGTCCACCTCCGGCCGGCCCGGCCCGAGCCCCGCCGTCAGTGCCGCCGGCACCGGCTCGCCCGCCAGCTCGGCCAGACGGAGGACGGCGAGGACGTCGACCGCGTCGCGGGTGAAGCTGACGACGACGCGCCGGCAGGCCTCCACCCCGAAGCGGCGCTGGAGGTCGGCCACGGCCCGGAAGGTGGCGAGGACCTCGCCGGCGCTCACGCCGGCCGCGCCGGGCAGGTCGGCGGCGAGGGCGGCCGGGTCGGCCCGCCGGGTCGGATCCTCGAGAAGCGCCAGCGCCGCTTCGTGGACGCCGGCGTGCTGGCGGACCTCCAGCTCGGCGAGATGGAAGCCGAAGGTCTCGACCTGCCAGCGGAAGTCCTGGAGCGCTCCGTAGGCGACCCGCTCCAGACCGTCGGCGACGAGGGCCCGACCGAGCTCGTCGAGCTCCTCGAGGAGCGCCGCCGGCGAGGGATAGCGGCCGCCGATGGGTCCCGGCGTCTCGGTCAGATAAGCCCGCGTCCGGCGGAGCCGCTCGGCGATGGCCCCGAGGCGCTGCCGGTACGGCTCGTCCGGAAAGCGCCGGCGGAGCTGGCGAGCCGTGTCGGTCAGCTCGTCGTCGTCCCGGAGGAGGCGGGCGGCGAGAGCGCGATCGAGCCGCTCGGGCGGGACCCGGGCCGAGATCGTCTGCATGAGCCGCGTCGCCACGGCCTCGTGGCCGCGGAGGCAGTGGTCGGCCGCGATCCGGACGGCGCGGGCCGTCACCTCGGCCGTGACGAGGGGGTTGCCGTCGCGGTCGCCGCCGATCCAGCTCCCCCAGCGGAGGAAGGCGGGGACCCGTGGCGGCCGGGTTCCGGTCCGGCCCGTGTCGCTGGCCGGGGGGTCGGCGGCGGGGCGCGCCCGACGTCCCCGGCGGGTCGCCTCCCGAGCCCGGTCGAGGGCGGCGTCGAGCTCGCGGTAGACGGCGGGGGCGAGGCTGTAGAGGGTCTCGTCGAAAAAGACCATCGCCGTCCGGACCTCGTCGAGG
>DAOTYQ010000225.1:0-12991 GCA_034434735.1 Chloroflexota bacterium | reverse complement strand
TGCGCCACGGGACCAGCTGTGGCACACTCGCCCGGCCGGCGCGGCCCCGGACCTAGAGAGAGGAGCGGCCATGAAACGGCCAGGCGCGGGATCGGTCCCCGAGACGACGGGTCCGGGCCTCTTCAGCCCCGCCTTCATCGCCCTGCTCCTGGCGGTCCTCGCCTACTTCACGGCCGGCGGCATGGAGATCCCGCTGGCGCCCCTCTTCGCCGCCCGAGCGCTCGGTGCGGACGAGACGGGCGTCGGCATCGCCGTCGGCGCCCTGGCCCTGACCGCGCTCTTCCTGCGACCCTTCGCCGGCCGGACGTCGGACCGGCGCGGCCGCCGGCTCCCGCTCGTCGGCGGGGCGCTCCTCTACGCCGGCGCGACGGCTGCCCATGCCGTCGCCGCCGACCTGACCGTCATGGTCGGGCTGCGCCTCGTCCTCGGGGTCGCCGAGGCGTTCTTCTTCGTCGCCGGGCTGGCGGCGATGGCCGACCTCGCCCCGCGCGGCCGGAGCGGGGAGGCGATGAGCTTCTTCTCCCTCTCGCTCTATCTCGGGATCGCCGTCGGCCCGATGATCGGCCAAGCCCTCCTCGCTCTGGGCGGCTTCACCCTCGCCTGGCTCGGTGCGGCGGCGCTCGCGTTCCTGGCGGCCGTCCTCGCGACCCGCATCCCCGAGACCCGCGCGGCGGCCGCCCTCGCCGACGAGCCGCCCATCGTGCCGCTCATCCACCGGTCCTCCATCGGCCCGGGTCTGGCGCTCCTCAGTGGGGTCGGGGCGATGGCCGGGTTCTTCGCCTTCGTTGCCCTCCACGCGGAGGCGATCGGGGTCAACGACTGGAGCCTCATCCTCCTCGAGTTCGGCGCCATCGTCGTCGCCACCCGGCTCGTCTTCGCGAAGCTCCCGGATCGAGTGGCGCCGTACCGCTTGGGGGCGGTCGCCCTGGCCCTCACGGCCGCCGGGATCGCCGTCGTCGCCCTCGTCCCGGACGCGGCCGGTCTCTTCGTCGGGGCGGGCATCCTCGCCCTCGGGGTCGCCTTCACGACCCCGGCCCTCTTCTCGGCGGCCCTCGCCCACGCCGCCCCCCACGAGCGGGGCGCGGCGATGGGGACGATGTCTGTCTCGATCGATCTCGCCTTCGGTGCCGGGCCGATGATCTTCGGGCTCGTCGCGGCCGCCGGTGGGATCCCGGCCGCCTTCCTGGCGGGGGCGGGACTGGCGTCGGTCGGGGCGGTCGGGACGGCGCTCGCGCTCCGGCGAGCCGTCGCGGTGGCCCCGGCCTGAGGGGGCGCACCGGCGAGTCGCGGCCCGGGTCGAGGCTCCAGAAGACGGCTTGGATCATGCTACAGGGCGGTGGCGGCCCATACGAGTACGCGCAGGTAGGCTACGTCCGGTTCGCCGGAGACGCGCCAGCACGGCGGTTCATTGAGTACAACGATGGCGAGACCAACTGGACACGCACCCTGTTCGGGAACATCGAGCCGGGCACGAATCACATGTACCTCGTGGCCTACAACTTCAGCACCGGTAAGGTCTCCATGGGTGCGGACGCTACGACCCTTGCCATTCGGCTCATCGTCGAGCCCACCGCTGCCGGTGGGTCGGCGCCGAGCACGCACCAGATGCGGCCCCGCCCGGGTCCTTCGGAGGCCATCCGCAGCTCGCCTCTCACCGTCGGCTCGGCCAGGCCACGGCGGTGGTTGGTGGGCCTTGGCCCAGCTCGCCCGGCGTCCGGTCGCCGAGGCGACCGAAGCCGCGGGATCGCCCGGCCGCCCGTCGGCGCCGCGCTAGCCGGATGGATGCTGGGCCGCGACCCGCAGGAGCAGCGGGATGGCCGCGAGCTCGAAAGCGATCGACAAGCCGATCATCGCCGGGAACGAGACGTCGTAGAGGATGCCCATCGCGACGCTCCCGGCGAACCAGGCGATGCCGTAGCCGGCCGTGAAGAGGCCGTAGGCCGAGGCCCGCCTGGCAGCCGGCACCATCGTCGCGACGGCTGCTGGGATGATCGATTCATGGACGCCCATCCCGACGCCCCAGAGGGCCACGCCGATCACGACCGGCCCGGCGCCACCCAGGAAGACGAGGGGCGCGAACGCGGCGGTGACGAGGGTCAAGGGCACCAGGATCTGCAGGCCGATCCGGTCGAACAGCCGGCCGAAGACGAGGGACGCCGCGCCGCTTGCGCCCATCGCCAGCGCGTAGAGGAGCGGCACGTCAGGCGGCGACACGACCCCCGACTCGTGGAACCGGAAGGCGATGAGCGGGAAGTCGGCGAACCCCGCGGCGACGAGCGCCGCCCCCGCCAGATAGAGCCAGAACCGCCGCGGCAGGCCCGCGGTGCGAACGTCGAGCGGCGCGGTATCGAGCTCGTCCGGCCTCGGATACAGGACACGGGCGACGGCGAGGACGGCGAGGGTTGCCGCGGCCGGCAGGGCGAGCCACGCGAGCGCCGTCCGGTAGTCGCCCTGCAGGGCGAGGACGGCGCCGATGACGAGCGGCCCGAGGAGCGCCCCGAGCTGGTCGAGCGCCTCGTGCACGCCGAACGCCCAGCCGTAGCCCATCTCCTTCGCGGCGTGGCTCAGCATGACATCGCGTGGTGGATTGCGGATCGCCTTGCCGACCCGCTCGAGGATGATGAGCAGCGCCGCCGCGGGCCAGTTGCCAGCGAGGGCAAGCGCGGGCACTGCGGTCATCTGGACCACGTAGCCGACGATCGTGATCGGCCAGAACTGGCCGGTCCGATCGCTCAGCCGGCCGGAGACAACGCGCAGGCCGTAGCCGAGCAGCTCGCCGAGCCCGCTCACGATGCCGACCGCCGTGGCGCTGGCACCGAGGAGGGCGAGGTATGGGCCGGCGATCCCGCGCATGCCTTCGTAGGTGAAATCGGCGAACAGGCTCATCAGCCCGACCAGGACGACGAAGCGTTGCGCCCGGGACTTCACGGCGACCCGGACTGGAGACTCGACGGTGATCATTTTGCAGCTCGGCGCTCGGACTCTCGCGCGCCCTCGGCAGACGCGGTGCAGCCGCCGCGGAGACCTCGGCCGCGGAGTACATCTCGGCCAACGAGGACGCCTCGGCCAACGGCCGGCGAGGCTGTGTTCAGTGCCCGTGCCGGCGCCCGCGTCCGCCCGTCAGCCATCGCGCTGATCAACTTGGCCGCCGCCAGCTCCGAGGTTCCACGCGCCGCGCCCCACCGTTCGGAGTGGGTTGCTTCGTCAGGCAACCCGCTCGGCCGTGGCCCTGTTGGCCGCCGGCAGGCCTCCCTCGTGTCGCGCCGGGCGGCGATAGCCAAGCGCCCAGCGCATGCCGCCCGAGTCCGGGACCCCAAACCCGGAGAAGCCCCCGGACGTGTCGACGGTCAGGGCCGGGGGTTTTGGGGTTCGGCCACCGGCAGCGTCGCCGGCCCACTGCGTCAAGGTCCAGGGCGTGGCTTCGTCAGATTCCGGGCACGCATCGAGCCCGGCCCACTGATATCGGCTCCACGATCGCCCAGATGTCTTCATCGCGTGACTCCAATCGAGCGTCGGATCTCGCAACCCGACGGCCAACGCTCGCCCTCGAGGCCGGTGATTGGAGACGGGGCCCAGGAAACGAAATGGCTCCTGGAGCGGTCTCCAGAAGCCATCACCCGCTGGGCGGGGTATCGTGCGCGAGCTTCATCGCGCGTTCAGTTGAGGTCATTATTCTCGCCAGGTGCCCGCCTGTCAACGCCGGCGGGGCTATCCGGAAGATCGATTGACCGGTTCCACGGAGCGGGGTACGATCCGCCTGGCCTCGCTAGGGTACGGGGCCGTTCGAGGTAATTCCACCAGCAGTGAGCGACGATCCCGAACGAAGTCGCGTCTTGTGCGTGGCCGATGGCGCCGCTCGCCGGGGGGCGATGGCGGAGTAGCCCAGGAACTGCGCTACTTCGGCATGGCCACCCGCCGGCGATCGGTGAGGTGGCTTTTCTGTGCCCACCTGAGCGTCGCCTACTTGAGCGTCGATGCCCGACAGGAGGACGCGAGATGCCTAGGCACAGGATCTCGCCCGACGGATCCGGCGCGCACGACGGCCTCTGACGAGGTGCTGCGGGGCGGGATCCGTCGGGCTTGACGGGTTTCGACCGGTCCGACCAACACCAACGATCGGCCCGGATTCGCCACCGTTCCGTCGATGTCGGGGGCATCCCCGGCGTCCCCCTCGGGAGACTGACGCATGACGCTCAAGCTGCTCTTCCCAGCTCCCGCCGGCGTCGTAGGGCGACGGGTTCGCCGCCTGCTGCCCGATCTGACCGTCCTCATCGGTGTGCTGGCGCTCGTGGCCGTGCTGGCCGCCCTCAGCGCCGGTGTCACGGCTCCCTTCGGACCCGGCCATGCGCCGTCGGTTTCGACCGATCCGGTCAATCTCCCCTACTACGCCGGTCGCTCGCTCCTGCGGATGTTCGCCGCCTTGGCGGCGTCGACCCTGTTCGCGCTCACGTACGGCTGCGCCGCGGCGAAGAGCCGCCGCGCCGAGCGGGTCCTCATCCCGCTCCTCGACATCCTCCAGTCGGTCCCGGTCCTGGGCTTTCTGTCGATCACCGTGAGCGGCTTCATCGCCCTCTTCCCCGGGAGCCTGCTGGGATTGGAGGCCGCTTCGATCTTCGCGATCTTCACCAGCCAGGCCTGGAACATGACCTTCGCCGTCTACCACTCGCTGACAACCGTGCCACGGGATCTGACGGAGGTTGCCCGGGTGTACCGGCTCTCGCGCTGGCAGCGCCTCCGCCGACTCGAGCTGCCGGCGACCGTTACGGGGCTGATCTGGAACGGGATGATGAGCATGGGCGGTGGCTGGTTCTTCCTCACCGCCTCGGAGCTGATCAGCGTCAACAACGCCGAGTACCAGCTCCCCGGCATCGGCTCGTACGTCGGTGTGGCGGTCGGCGAGGGCAACCTCGGTGCGGTCGGGCTCGCAATCGCGCTTATGGTCGCCATCGTGGTCGCCGTCGACCGGCTCTTCTGGCGCCCATTGGTCGCCTGGTCCCAGCGGTTCAAGGTGGAGGAGAGCGAGGCGAGCGAGCGGGTCGAGTCCGCCGTGCTCGATCTCGTTCGGCGCTCCCAACTCGTCTCCGTCGCGACCGGCGCCCTTCGGTTCGGCGTCCGGCTCGCCAGCAGGCAGCTCAACCGGATCGTCGGTCGGGCGGCTCGGCTTGCGCCCGCTCGCCATCGGGTCGAGCCGGCGAGCGAGCCACAGTCCCATGGCCGGCTGACAACGCTGCTCGCGAGCGACGCCACGTTCAACCTCGCCCTCGGGGTCGTCCTGGTCGGCGCGGGTTGGTCCCTGGTGAGCTATGTGGCGACTGAGGTGACGTTGGACGACGTCGTCGCTGTTCTCGGGGACGGGCTGGTCACCCTGATCCGGGTGGTTGGCGTCGTGAGCGTCGCGGCGCTCGTGTGGACGCCGGTCGGGGTGTGGATCGGGATGAACCCACGAGTGTCGCGGGTCGCCCAGCCGATCGTCCAGGTAGCCGCGAGCTTCCCGGCGAACTTTCTCTTTCCGTTCGTCACGATCTTCATGCTTCGGACGGGCTTCCCGATCGAAATCGGCGCGGTACCGCTCATGGCCCTCGGGGCCCAGTGGTACATCTTGTTCAACTCGATCGCGGGTGCCATGGCCATTCCGAACGACCTCCGCGAGGCGGCGGCCATGCTCAGGCTGTCGCGCTGGCTCCGTTGGCGGGCGCTCATCTTGCCGGCGATCTTCCCCGCCTGGGTGACCGGTGCAATCACCGCCGCCGGCGGAGCCTGGAATGCAAGCATCGTCGCCGAGGTGGTCTCGTGGGGCCCAGACACGCTCCGCGCCAGCGGGCTGGGCACGTACATCGCCGAGGCCACCGCCACCGGCGATTTCCCGCGCACCTTCCTCGGTATCGCGGTCATGGCCCTCTTCGTCGTCGGCCTCAACCGCCTCTTCTGGCGCCGGCTCTACGACCTCGCCGAAACCCGGTATCGGATCGCCTGATCAGCATGAAAGGGATCGTCCGATGGATCTGCTCGATCTCCAGCGCTTCAAGGCCCGCACCGTCCCGGGAGCCATCCCCGGTTCCGAGCGACGTCGTATCTCGCTCCTGCGGGCTGAGGGTGTCACCAAGTCCTTCCCCTTGCCGGGCGGGGGGCGGCTCGACGTTCTGCGGGACATCGACCTCGACGTTCAGGAGGGCGAGATCGTCGCCCTTCTCGGCCGCTCGGGCTCGGGCAAGTCGACGCTCCTGCGGATCCTCGCCGGCCTGATTCAACCGTCCGAAGGACGGGTCCTGTACCGCAACCGGCCGCTGCGTGGCGTCAATCCTGGAGTCTCGCTCGTCTTCCAGAGCTTCGCCCTCATGCCCTGGCTCGACGTGCTCGGAAACGTCGAGCTCGGCCTCGAGGCGCTGGGGATGGAGCCCGAGGAGCGGCGCCGGCGAGCCCTGGCCACCATCGACCTCGTCGGCCTCGACGGCTTTGAGCAGGCGTACCCGAAGGAATTGTCGGGCGGCATGCGCCAGCGCGTCGGGGTCGCCCGGGCGCTCGCGGTCGAACCGGACGTCCTGTTGATGGACGAGCCGTTCAGTGCCCTCGACGTGCTCACCGCCGAGAACCTCCGCGGTGAGATTCTCGATCTGTGGACCGAGGGTCGGATCCCGACCCGCGCGATCGTCGTCGTTACCCACAACATCGAGGAGGCGGTTCTGCTCGCCGACCGGATCGTCATCCTGGGGACCGATCCGGGGATCATCCGCGCCGAGCTCCCGGTGTCCCTGGCCCGACCCCGGAACCGCCGGAGCTCCACGTTCATCGGCTTCGTGGACGCCGTCTACACGCTGATGACGAACCCGCAGACCATGCTCGAGGACGTCATCGGTCCAGCCCAGACAGCGCCGCGTGCGGTGTCCGGCCCGCAGCTCAGTCGATTGCCCGAGGTTCGCCCCGGCGCGATGATCGGGCTGGTTGAGCTGCTCGACGAGCACGGCGGCCGGGCCGACCTCTACCAGCTCGCCGACGAGCTCTCGATCGAGGCTGACACGCTGCTCAGCTCGGTCGATGCTCTCGTGCTGCTCGGCTTCGCGCGGGTCGAGGAAGGTGACGCGATCCTCACCGGTGCGGGCATCTCCCTGGCGCGAGCTGACCTTCAGGGTCGCAAGGTCCTGTTCCGCGAGGCATTGATGGACCACGTGGCGATCGTCCGCCGGATCGTCGCGGCGCTCCGGACCAAGGCGGATGGCCGCCTACCGGCCGAGTTCTTCCTCGACCAGCTCGAGCGCACGTTTTCCGAAGCCGAGGCCCGGGCCCAGCTGAAGACGGCCGAGCAGTGGGGCTCCTTTGCCGAGCTCTTCGAATACGACCCCGACCGGGACGAGTTCGTCCGGTCGGACCTCGTCCCGTCGCCGACCGTGTAGCCACGGCCGTCTGAGGTCAGCCCAGGCTGGAGGCCGACTAGCACCACGTGACGGGCATGACCGTGTGCTACTGTCCGCCTGTGGCGGCAGCAACCTCACTGGGACCGTGCAAGGCACCACGCATGACATTCGCCGGCGCTGACTGACGATCAGCCCGGAAAGGAGTCTCCGTGTCCGAGGAGTCAGAGCGCAACAAAGCGATCATGGCGTCCTTCTGGCGAGACGCACTCTCCGACATCGATGCCGCCGTCGACGGGACCTTCGCCGAGCCCTTCGCTGGGATCGCCCCGACTGGTCGCCGAATCCGTGTCTCTGGCATCCAGATCGACCGCGTCCGGGACGGCAGGGTCGTCGAGAGCTGGAACCACTCGAGTGATCCAGGGATCGTGGCGCAGCTCAGGGCAGAGAACTAATGACGGGAGCAGTCGAGTCATTCGAGCCCGCAGATCCCTGCGGACGGAGGAACTCCTTCGGTCTGCGCCCAGGGCGTCGAGCTGCGCCAGTCGTCATGCTGGATCGCCTCGATCCGCTCGGCGATCCGTGCGACGGCATCGGCCTGCCGGCGGAGCTGCGAGACCTCGGGCACAAGGGCCGCACCTCCACCTCGTGGCCGCGCTGGTCAGCGCCGAGCTCGTCGGGTTGCGGTGACCCGTCGGGCGGCGCCAACGCCGTGCCCGCGCTCGCATCGGAGGCGTACACTGCTCGATCATGCTGATGGAGCGGCGCGTTCACACTACGCTTCCGACCCCAGATCCCGAACGGCTCCGCACGTTCTATGAGGACGTGCTGGGGCTCGTCCCGTACGCGGAGCGGCCAGGGGCGATCCTCTACCGCGTCGGCGAAGGGACGCTCTTCGCGATCTCCCGCAGCGGAGCCCGGGCAACCGGCGGCCACACCCAGATGGCGTTCACCGTCCCCGATGTCGAGGAGGCCGTGGCGGAGTTGCGCGGTCGGGGAGTCGTCTTCGAGGAGTACGAGACCCCCAGAACGGAGGCCGGCATCGCTCGGCTCCCGGTCGGTCGCGCCGCCTGGTTCAAGGATCCCGATGGGAACCTGATCGCCGTGCTTCAGTTCGATGATCCCGTCTGAAGGGGCTCAGGGTCGCACGCCGCACGAGAGCCACCGAGTGTCCGGGAGGCGCGATCAGCCGCCCACGATCGCGAGCACGACCTTCGCCAGGCGCTGACGCCCGCGCCGCTGAGGGGGCGGAGTCGTCGGCTACTTCGGGGGCAAGGCCTCGGACACTTCGTCCGGGCCCGCGTCCCGAGGCGTCGCCCGATAGATCCGGAGTCTCAAGGCCGTCTGGCTACTCAGCGGCGCGGGAACGCCCTTGTCGTGCGCCTTCGTCTGCCGACTGATCCGTGACCGACTCACGGAGGAAGGTGAGCACGGCCGCCACCCGCCGGTGGACGGCGGGCTCCTCGACCAGGCCGAGCTTAGAGAAGATCGCGCTTGAGTGCTTCTCGACCGATGATTCGCTCAGCGACAGGGACCGCGCGATCGCGGCATTGGTCTTGCCCTGGGCCATCTCCCCGAGCACTTCTAGCTCACGCTCGGTCAGCTGCTCGAGGACCGATGCCGGCTGGTTGCGGCGGCGACCGACGAGCGGCTCGACGAGCAGTGGGTCGATGACCGAGCGGCCGGCAACGGTCTCCCTGAGCGCTCTCAGGAGTTCCGTTCTGTCGCCAACCCGCTCCTTCAGCAGGTAGGCATAGCCGCTCGTCCCATCGCGCAGAAGCTCCAGCACGTAAGACTCGTCCGCATGTTGCGACAGGATCACGATGCCGATGCCCGAATGCCGGGCGCGGATGGCGTGGGCAGCGTCGATGCCCTCCATGCGGTGGGTTGGCGGCATGCGGATGTCGATCAGCGCCGCGTCCGGGGTCCCCGCGAACTCAGGCGAGTCGGCGGGCTACCGGGCGCTCGCCTGTCTCGGTCACCCCGGTACCCCAGCCCGTGTCCGGCGAGGTTCAGGCCCGCCGGTCGAAGGACGCGCGGCGGCGGTCCACACCACCGCTGTCCGCGCGATCTCCTGGCTGGGCTGTTTGAACGCTCCCGCGGTCGGCGGCGCCTCACACCGGCCGCCTACCGGCATGGACCGGCCCTCGCGCTGCCCGAAAGGTTGGACTGGCGCGCCCGACAGGATTCGAACCTGCGACCTTCGGCTCCGGAGGCCGACGCTCTATCCACTGAGCTACAGGCGCGCACCCCTATGATAGGCGCTCCGGCCGACGGCGGCCGCGGCGGTAGGGCACGGCGAGGGCGTCAAAACGGAAGCGGCCCCGCGAGGGGGCCGCTTCCGGTGCTGTCCCGGTGAAGGTGCGACGTCTCTGCGACGGCGCCTTCTGCCACGCGCCAAGGGCATCTATCACGTCGGCTGAACCGACTACCCTAACCCAACCTACCCATGACCTTGGAGCTGGGGCAGCCTGGCTGACTTGCAGCGAGCGATATGGTAGCGCGCCGATCCGCGTTTGCCAAGGGTTTCGACGCGCCGATTGATATAAATTCCTTAATCTTCGTCCGGTCCGCGGTCCGGCTCGCTGTCCGGACCGCCGTCCGCCCGCGGCGCGATCCGCCGGCGTCCCCTAGTCGGCGACGACGACCCGGGTCATCGGGACCGGATCGAGGGGCCGATCGCCCGGCCCCGTCGGCTCGGCGGCGATGGCATCGACGACCTCCATCCCCTTCGTCACCCGGCCGAAGATCGTGTAGTTCCGGGGCAACCGGCCCGACAGGTCGACGAGGCAGATGAAGAACTGGCTCCCGTTCGTGTTCGGGCCGGCGTTCGCCATCGCCACGGTGCCGCGCTCGTAGTCGCCCGAGAAGGGCTCGTCCTCGAAGGTGTAGCCGGGCCCGCCGCGGCCGGTCCCGGTCGGGTCGCCGCCCTGGATGACGAAGCCGGGCACGACGCGGTGGAAGACGACGCCGTCGTAGAAGCCGCGACGGGCGAGGGTGAGGAAGTTCGTCGCTGCCTTCGGGGCGTCTTCGGTGAAGATCTCGAGCTCGATGTCCCCCTTCGGGGTCTGGATCGTCGCCTGAGCCATGCCTGCCTCCTTTGCGTCGCCGACCGCTCGTGGGGTCCCTTGCGCTGGGCACTCAGGCCGTCGCGGCGAGGGCGGCCTCGAGCTCGATGGCACCGGTGAAGAGCGGCGCTCCGAGGATGATGCCCGATGCGCCGGCATCCCGCAGCCGGACGAGGTCGGCGATGCTCCCCGCCCCGCCGGCGACGACGAACTCCGCCTCGACCCGCGACCGGAGCTCGGCGAGGACGACCGCCGCCCGATCGGCGGTCAGGTGCCCGAGGACGAACCGCCCGACGCCGGCCGCCGCCAGCTCGGCGACGAGCTCGGCCAGGCTCGACGGGGTGGTCCTGCGCCAGGGGTAGGCGGCCAGCCGCTCGACTCGGGCGTCGAGGCCGACGGCGAGCCATTCCCCGGCGACGGCGAGGCACGCCCGAAGCCTCCCCGGGTCATCGGCCAACGCCGCCCCGACGACGACCCGGGTCGCCCCCGCAGCAAAGACGAGGCGGATGGCGTCGGGGTCGTCGACCCCGCCGGCGACCTGGAGGGGAACCGCGACGGCCTCCGCGACCCGGGCGATGGCCTCGAGGTTGACCGGTCGGCCGGCCCGGGCCCCGTCGAAGTCGACGAGGTGGAGCGCCCGGGCGCCGGCCTCGATGAAGCGGCGGGCGATCCGCTCGGGCCGGTCGGTCGGCGCCCCGACGCCCGTCGCCGCGCCCGGCCAATAGACGAGCCGCGACCGACCGCCGTCGAGGTCGATGGCCGGGATGACGAGCATCGCCATGAGCGGGTGCTCGGCCGTCTCGCTCAGGCGCCCGCGGGCCCGGCCCCGCCGGTCCCGAGGAGGCGCCGGTGGAAGCTGATCGGGATGCTCCCGGCGGCGAGGAGGGCGTCGTGGAAGGCCTTCAGGCGGAAGCGGTCGCCGAGGCGGCGCTCCTCGTCGGCCCGCAGCCCGAGGATGAGGACCTTGCCGAGGAGGTAGCTCAGCTGGTACGTCGGGGTGTACGTGTAGCGGAGGACCTCGGCCCGGGCGTTCGGCGCCTCGAAGCCGGTCTCGGCGATGAGGAAGGCCGTCGCCTCCTCGACCGAGAGCTCACCCCGGTGCATCCGGACGTCGAGGATGATCCGGCAGGCCCGCCAGATGGCGTCGGTGTGCATGGTCAGCCGGTAGGCGGGTCCGTCGTCGAAGCCGTGCTCCCGCATGAGCTGCTCGGAGTACATCCCCCAGCCCTCGACGAACTCCGGGGCGTCGGTCAGGAGGCGGGTCAGCGATGGGTGGCGGGCGGCGACGCTGAGCTGGAGGTGGTGGCCCGGGTACGCCTCGTGGATGCTCGTGTTGCTGATCGAGGCGTAGTAGTGCTCCCGGAGGGCGGTCGGGTTGTCGTCGACGGCCGGGGTGACGACGTAGATGCCCGACGGCTGGGGATCGAACTTGGGCGGCTCGAAGTAGGCGGCGAAGGGGATGACCCGCCGCAGGTAGGTCGGGGTCGGCATGACCGTGAGGCGCTCGTCGGGCGGGACCGTCACGAGGTCGCGCTCGATGCAGTGGGCCCGGGCCCGGGGCATCGCCTCGCGGTAGGCCTCGAGGGCGGCCTCGAAGGTGGGCGGGTGGTCGGCCTTGACGCGGTCGATGACCGTCTCCTCGTCGGCCTCGGGGTCGATCTCGCGGGCGGCGGCGGCTCGAGCGGCCCTCTGCTCGGCGAGCTGGGCGAGCCCGATCTCGAGGATCTCGTCGGCGTCGAGGCCGTCGAAGGCCCGCAGGGCGATGAGGGCGTCGTAGCGGTCGCGGCCGAAGGCCCAGCGGTCGGTCCCGTCGGCCAGGGTGCCGCGGAGCCACTCGGCGTACTCGGCGATGGCCGCCTTCGCCGAGCCGGCTGCCCGCTCCAACTGGCGCTGCGCGGCATCCGGGAGGCTGCCGTGGCCGGCGGCGACGATCTCGTCGATGAGCTCGGGGAGGTCGCCGGCCTGGTCGATCTCGAGCTGCTGCCAGAGCCGAACCTGGGGGACCTGGGCCCTTGTTCGGTGCTCGGCGAGGAAGCGGGGTACGCCGTCGAGGCGGGCGGTGAGCGCGGCGAGCCGCTCGGGCAGCGGGGCGAAGTCGCGGGCGAAGACCGAGAAGAGGGCGTCGCCGACGGCGTCGATGGCGGTCGAGCGGCGCTCCCAGAGGCGGCCGACCTCGAGGTCGAAGATGGACCGGCGGACGTTGTGGAGCTCCAGATCCCGCTCGAAGCGGGCCGTCGCCGACAGCCCGTCGGGGTCGATCGCCTCGACGGCGGCGAGATGGGCCTTCTCGGCTGCCAGCTCGCCCTCGACGGCCTCCCGGCTGCCGTCGCCGAGGCGGTCGTCGTAGGTGTGGATGCCGAGGTAGGTCGCCAGCGGCGGGTGGTCGCGGACGAGGCGCCGGAAGCGAGCCTCGACGAGGTCGTAGAAGCGGTCGTCGAGGGGACCGGCGTCGGGGGCTGGGGCGGGGCGGCTGAGCTGGGGTTCGTTCGTCATCGTCGTCCTTTCGGCTCGTCGTCCGTGATCGTCGGCGTCGG
The DNA here is from genome assembly GCA_034434735.1 of Chloroflexota bacterium. GTDB lineage: Bacteria > Chloroflexota > Limnocylindria > Limnocylindrales > CSP1-4 > BPIH01. The sequence goes on along the minus strand of DAOTYQ010000225.1, from coordinate 43 downwards.
GCTCGGGAGCGGGGTCGTTCATCGGTCGTCCGGCGCCCGCTCG
>DAOTYQ010000224.1:0-3983 GCA_034434735.1 Chloroflexota bacterium | reverse complement strand
TCGCCGGCGGCCCCACGCTCGACGAGGGCGCGCTGGCGGGCGCGGAGCTCGTCGACGAGGGCGCGCATGGCAGCCTCGTTCGCCTCGGCGTCGGGGTCGGCGGGGTCGAGGCGGCTCCGGAGGACGGCCATGGCTCAGGCGATGATACGGGCGGTGGGGCCGCGACGGAGTCGTGGAGCGGCGGGACTTCAGCCCGGGGCGCTACCGGCCTGCGCTTCGTCGACGGAAACCGTTCGAAGGCCCCTCCGCAAAGGGGTCCCGAGCCTCGATGCCGTCGAAGCGCCGAAAGTCACGGTCGCGCGTCCAGATGGTTCGGACGCCGTACTCGCGCATGAGCGCGACGAGGTGGGCATTGGAGACGAGGTTCCCGCTCGCCCCGGCCTCGACGACGACCGACCGGAACCGGTCCCAGAACCTTGGCTGCTCGCCTGGGGACTGGATGTGAGGGCGGGCAAGGAGCTGGTCGATGTTCCTGAGCGCCTCCTCGAGACTGAGGGGGTGGTCGAAGACCGCCGGATGGGTGGCCAGGCGGAGGTAGGCGACGATGGTCGGCCAGAACAGATAGACGAGATCGGGTCCCTCGGCCAGCCGGTCAAGGAATTGGGCTGCGCGACGATGGACGGGGCTGCTGGCGTCGCTGGCGTAGAGGAGGACGTTGGCGTCGAGGGTGCTCGTCATGCTTCGCCGAGCGCCCGTCGAACAGCGTCGTGGTCCTCGAGGTCGACCCGGGCGTCCATCGGCTTCGACGTCCAGGCGAGCGGCGGCGCCTTGGGCGGCGCTTCGACGAGCGATGCAGCGAGGAGTTCCGACACGAGCCGGCCGAGGGACTTGCCTTCGCGGCGCTGCCGCTCCTTGAGCCGTCGGAGGACGAGGGGATCGATGTCGATCGTGGTGCGAGTCACGATGCTTGATGATGCTGGCTCACGCATCTGATGTCAAGCGACGCTGGGGGCCCGCCGCGCCGATCAGCTTCGGCCGATGAGCCCGTGGGTCGGCCGGAGCCCTGCCGCATGCCTGAGAGCGACCGCTGGGCCCGCCCGTTGCGCCGGACGCCTTGCTCGAAAGCGCCCGGAGAGCGACGTCGCCTGCTGCCCTGGCCTCTGTTCCCGGCAAGGGACGGCGGGGCGATGCAGGTGGGAGCCTCGATGTGCGCGTACGAGCATTGGCGGCTCGCACTCCTCGTCGCTATCACCGTTCATCGGCTTCGACCTCATGTCCCTGACCCGGGGCGGACCTCCCGTCGGCAGATGTGGCCTCACGAGGCTATGATGTGACTACAGAGATCGCCTCGGGAGGACGGCAATGACCGTGCGCGTCAACATCCGCGAATTCAAAGCCCACTTGAGCGCGTACCTGCGACGGGTGAAGACCGGGGAGGTCGTCGAGATCGCCGATCGAGGGAAGCTGGTCGGCCGGCTGATCCCCGTGGACGTGCCGGTCGAGGCGCGTCTGGAGTTGCTGGCCCGGCTCGGCCTCGTCGTTCCCGCCGCGGGAAAGCTCGTCCCGCCGACGCCGGTAGCGCGGGTGCAGGGCGACCAAACGGTGGCGCAGCTCCTCGTGGAGGACCGGGGGTGATCCTGTACCTGGACGCGAGCGCCCTCGTCAAGCTCTACGTGGACGAAGCGGGGTCCCGGGAGGTGGCCGAGCTCGTCGATGGGGCGAGCTTCCTCGCGACTGCGCTGATCACGGTGGTGGAGGTTGCGGCGGCCATCGCCCGTGCGGCTCGGAAGCAGATCATCGGTCGCGATGACGCCGAAGCGAGCCTGCGCATGTTCCTTGAGCAGTGGGGGAGCCTGCACCGGTTGCCGGTGACCGAGAGCATCGCTCGCCGGGCGGTGGACGTCGCCTGGATGTTCGGTCTGCGCGGCTACGACGCGATCCACCTCGCCTGTGCGGTCGCCTGGAAGGAGATGATCGGCGAAGCGGTCACCGTCGCGACGTACGATCGGGAGCTCTGGGACGCGGCCCGACGGTCCGGGTTGGGGGTCTGGCCAGCCGCGCCGGAGTGAGTCGATGGGGTGGCCCATCCCGCCTCGCCGCGGCGGCTGGGTGGGCTCCCGAGGCTCGCCGCTGAGCGACGCCAGCGCACTGGTGCGACCTCGTCCAGCTTCGGCCGATCAGCCCGCGGATCGGCCAGAGCCCTCGCGCGCCTCCCAGAGCGGCCAGCCGGCAGGATCGGCCCGCAGGTCCGGGTGCGGCCCGTGGGGTTCCGGGGAACGGCCGACCCGGAGGTGGACGACGGCGACGCCGCGGACGGTGAGGGCGTCGGCGACGAGCCGGCGATGGCAGCGCCGCCAGTCGAGCTCGGCGCACATGAGGGCGAGCCGTTCGCCCGCCCGGGCCCGACCGACGAGCCCGTCGACGGCCGCCCGAAAGACGGCGCTATCGGTATGGTCGGCGTACCCGCGGAAGGCGCGATCCTGCCAGGCCGTGTGTCGGGTGGGCCCGGGCCGGGGCGAGCGGCGGCCGCCGAGGGCCTCGCCGGCCCATTCGTAGGCGATGCCGAGAGCCGGGAGGTCCGCCGCGAGCCGTTCTCGCGCCAAATGGGGCGATCGGCGCGAACCGGGGAAGCGGCGGATGTCCACGAGGATCCCGACCTCGGCCGCGCGGAGGGTGGCGGCGATCGCCTCGGTCGAGAGGGCGCCGTGGCCGATGGTCCAGACCGTCGGCGACTCGGGCGACCCCGCGCCGTGGTCACCGTGCATCGCTCGCCGACCGCCGTGTCGGATCCGTCCGAGCCGATCCTCAGCGCGCCCAGGCGACGTGCCAGACCCGCCACAGCGCCGTCGGGTCGGAGGTCGGGTCGCCGTGGACGAGGACGAAGTCGGCCGGGCCACCCTCGGCGATGACCCCGGCCGTCGGCTCGCCGAGGAGCTCGCCGCCCCGCCAAGTCGCCGCCCCGAGGGCCTCCCAGGGCTCGAAGCCGGCGGCGACGAGCGACTCCACCTCCCAGGCGAGCTGGTTCGCCCGAGCCGAGCCCCCGCCGAAGTCCGTTCCGGCGCAGACGGCGACCCCAGCCGCTCGGGCCGCCCGAACGCTGGCCTCGGCCCGCTCGAGGCGCTCGGTGATGGCGGCTCGACCGGCGGGGCTCGCGAAGCGATCGATCCGGGTCGTCCGGGCGAAGCTGAGCCAGGAGCGGAGGACGGTGAGGGTGGAGACGAGGGCGACGCCGTTGGCGGCCATGGTCCGGGCGACCTCGGCGTCGAGGACAAAGCCGTGCTCGATGGCATCGACGCCTGCCGCAGCAGCAGCAGCCGCCCCTTCGAGGTTCGTCGCGTGGGCGGTGACGCGAGCGCCGCGCCCGTGGACGGCCTCGACGACCCGGCGGACCTCGGCCGCCGTCCAGGGGGAACGGCCCGGGTCCGGGCCGTCGAGGTAGAGCTTGACGAGGTCGGCTCCCTCGTCGAGCTGGGCAAGGGCGGCGCGAACCAGGTCGTCGGCGTCGTCGACGGCGATCGTGATCTCCGTCGGCCGGGTCCCCCGCCGGACGAGCCAGGTCCCGGCGGCGCGGACCCGCGGCATCTCGGGGCGACCCAGCCATCGGTCCCGGACCCCGAGGCTGAGGGCGCGGGTGCGACCGTCGATGGGGTCGCGGCCGCGTGGCGCGCCGACGTCCCGGGCCCACCGGACCCCGGCCGCGGTCAGGAGTCGCCCGTTCGCCTCGGCGACCTCGAGGAGGCGCGCCGGCGGGTCGCTCGCTCGTTCGATCCAATGGGCGCCGCCCGGGAGCACGACGTGGCTGTGGCAGTCGACGAGGCCCGGCACGATGGTCGAGCCCGAGGCGTCGATGATCTCGAGGCTCGAGCGCGATCCCAGCGGCCCCTCGTCGTCGCTCGGGCGGATCCAGCGGACGATGCCGTCCTCGACGAGGACGCTCACCCCGACGTGGAGCCGGTCCGACCGCCCGTCAGCGAGGGCCCCGTCGCGATAGAGGACCCGGCGGCGGGCTGCTCGGAGCGTCGGCCTCGGCTCGGCCGAAGTCG
>DAOTYQ010000223.1:0-14431 GCA_034434735.1 Chloroflexota bacterium | reverse complement strand
ACCCGCCGGCCGAGGCGCTCCCCGAGGATGAGCGCCGGCCCGACGGTGAGGGCGGCCAGCGCCCGATCGAGGCCGATCCGACCGCTATCGACGGCCGCCAGGAGGACCCCGAGGGCCGTCTCGATCCCGCTGATCCCGTTCGCCGCGAGCCCGAACTCGACGAGCTTGTCGACGACGGTGTGGGGGGCGTGGTCGGTGGCGAAGGCGTCGGCGGTCCCATCGGCCAGGGCGGCCAGGCAGGCGACGGCGTGATCGGCGGAGCGAAGGGGCGGGTTGACCTTGCAGGCCGTGGCGTAGGGGCGCGCGACGAGCGCCCCGTCGGCCCAGGGATTCCGCGGCCGGCCCGTTTCGTCGACCGCCTCCCAGCCCCAGCGCCGGGCGCCCGCCAGCCACTCGTCGGCGAGGCCGATGTGGTGGGGGGTCACCTCGCAGCTCACCGGCAGCCCCCTCGCCTTCGCCGCCCGGACGAGGTCGAGCGCCTCGCGGGTCGAGAGGTGGGCAAAGTGGAGGCGGGCCCGCGGTTCGTCCTCGACGACCGCCTCGAGGACGGCCAGGTCGCGCGCCACGACTGCCGCCTCGGCCGCCGCCGGCCAGCCCCGGAGGCCGAGAACCGTCGCCACGAGCCCCTCGTGGGCTTCGGCGCCGGCGCAGAGGCTCGCCTCCTCGACGTGCTCCACGACGGGGAGGCCGGCCATCCCGGCGTAGAGGAGGGCGCTCCGGAGGAGGGCGGCGGACCGAACCGGGGCGCCGTCGTCCGAGAACCCGACGACCCCTGCATCGGCGAGCTCGCCGATGGCCGCCAGTTGCTCGCCCCCTCGACCGACGCTCACCGTTCCGTAGACGAGGACGCGGACCGGCGATCCCGACGCCGCCGCTGCGGCCCCGATCCGGGCCACGACCGACGGCTCGTCGACGGGCGGCTCGGTGTTCGGCATGAGGCAGACGGTCGTGAAGCCGCCGTGGGCGGCCGCCGCCTGGCCGGTGGCGATGGTCTCGGCGTCCTCGTTGCCGGGCTCTCGGAAGTGGGCGTGGAGGTCGATGAAGCCCGGCGCGACGACGATCCCCCGCTCGTCGACCCCGGCCGCGGCCTCGCCCGAGAGCCAGTCCACGGCCCGCAGCCGACCGCCCTCGACGAGGATCTCGCCCGGCCCCGAACGGCCGGTGGCCGGATCGACGAGCCAGGCGGGTCCCACCGCGAGCCGCTCGACGACGGCACCGACCTGGAGCGTCCCGGTCGGGCCGCGCCCCTCGGTCATCCGGCCGCCACCTCCCCGTGGACGCCGGCGAGGAGATAGAGGAGCGCCATCCGAACGGCGACGCCGTTCGTCACCTGGTCGGTGATGACGGCCCGCGGATCCGTCGCCACGTCGGGGGCGATCTCGACCCCCTCGTTCATCGGACCGGGGTGCATGACGACGACGTCGGGCCGGGCGAGTCGGAGACGCTCCTGGGTCAGCCCGAAGCGAGCCGCGTACTCCCGCAGCGACGGCAGCAGCCCGGCGGCCATCCGCTCTCGCTGGATCCGGAGGGCCATGACGACGGCCGCGTCGCGGAGGGCGGCCGAGACGTCGCTCGTGACCGTGAACCGCCGCCCGGCAGCAGCCCCCGCGGCCGCCCAGGCCTCGAACCCGCGCAAGAGCGTGGCCGGCCCGCAGAGCCAGAGATCGGCCCCCGCCGCCGTCAGCGACCAGACGTTCGATCGGGCGACCCGGGAGTGGAGGATGTCGCCGAGGATGACGACCTTCTTGCCGGCCACCGACCCGTGGGGAAGACGCTCCCGCATCGTGTAGAGGTCGAGGAGAGCCTGGGTCGGGTGGGCGTGCCAGCCGTCGCCGGCGTTGAGGACGTTGCCCCCGAAGATCTCGGCGGCGAGGTACGGTGCCCCCGAGACGGCGTGGCGGATGACGAGCATGTCGGCACCGAGGGCCTCGATGGTGCGGATGGTGTCGACGAAGGACTCGCCCTTCGTCACCGAGGAAGAGGCCACGGCGACGTTGACGACGTCGGCCGAGAGGTTCTTCGCGGCGACCTCGAAGCTCACCCGGGTTCGGGTCGAGGCCTCGTAGAAGAGGGTCGTCACGTTCCGACCCCGCAGGGCCGGGACCTTGGCGATCGGTCGGCCCAGGACCTCCTTCATCGCGTCCGTCGTCTCGAGGACGAGCTCGATCTCGGGCCACGTCAGCTCGTCGAGGTCGAGGAGATGGCGCCGCCGCCAGCCGCGGGCCGGCGGCGCCGCGCCGGGCCCGCCCGTGGGCGGCGCCTCGACGGCGGTCATCGGGCCGGCTCCGGGACGGGACGCTCGACGCGCTCGATGGTGACCGAATCCTCGCCGTCGACCTCGACGAGATGGACGGCGACCTGCTCCTCGCGGGAGGTCGGGACGTTCTTGCCGACGTGGTCGGCGCGGATCGGGAGCTCGCGATGACCGCGATCGATGAGGACGGCGAGCCGGATGGCGCGCGGCCGGCCGAAGTCGACGAGGGCGTCCATGGCGGCCCGGATCGTCCGTCCCGTGTAGAGGACGTCGTCGACGAGGACGACGGTCCGGTCGTTGAGGTCGACGGGGATGTCGGTCCCCTTGACGATCGGCTGCTGGGCGATGAGCGAGAGGTCGTCGCGGTAGAAGGTGATGTCGAGGGCACCGACGGGGACCTCCACCCCCTCGTGCTCCCGGATGGCGGCGGCGAGGCGCCGGGCCAAGGGCACACCGCGCCGCTGGATGCCGATGAGGACGAGACCGGCCGTCCCCGCTTGCTTCTCGACGATCTCGTGGGAGATCCGAATCGTCGCCCGCCGGATCTCCTCCGCGGTCATGATCTGACGGCCGCTCATCGGGTGGACCCGGGGCGACGTGACACGCTCCGAACCTCCTTTCCGGCCTCACGGGACCGGTCGTTCAAGGGGCTGCGGGAAGGATACCCGGTCGCTGGGTCGGCTGCGGCCTGGTCGGGGTCAGTAGACGTAGACGGTGACGAGGGTCGTCCCCGACCACGAGCCGCAGCCGCAGATGGCGAAGAAGTCGGGGCGGTAGAGGTCGATGATCCGGCCCTTGACGGCGGCCGGCCCGTAGTCGTTTACGACCCGCTCGAGGCAGCCGCCGGCCCCGCAGACGCGGATGACCGTGCCTCGGGGCAGGCGCATCGCCGTCGTCCCGTTGTCGTAGAAGGTCGCGTAGCCGCGGAGGACGTAGCGGGCCGGTTTCCAGGTGAAGCCGGCCCGCGGCGCCGGGAGCCGGACCCTCGGCCGCCCGCTCGGCGCCCGCTCCGTGGCCGGATCGCCGGGCTCGACGAGGCGCTGCCGCTCGGCGATGGCGCCCTCGGAGGCGAACGACGGATCGAGCCGCCCGCTCGCTGGGGTCGATCGGGCGGCCGGGGCCGCGAGGCGGACGGCCTGGAACACCGCTGCCTCCAGGGTGGTCGGCGGGGACGGGGGACGGGAGACCACCAAACCGGGCACGGCGACCAGGGCGAGCGCGGCGGTGAGCACCGCGCCCGCGACCATCGACGGTCGCACGGCCCGGACGATACGCCATCGCGGTCGGTTGGCGCAACCCTACAGGCGGGTGAGATCCCGTCGCTCCGCCCGGCGAGCCGGTTGGCGTTGGGCGGTGCTCGGGCGCGGTGCTCGGCCGCGGGACGCCGGCCTTACCGAACGACGATGACCGGCAGCGTGCCCGGACCGGGCTGGCCCACCGCCGTGCCGACGTCGCTCCCGCTCCAGGCGAAAACCCGGATGTGGCTCGGCTCGCCGCCCTGGCCGGGCGGCACGGCCCAGGCGAGCCGACCGAGGCCGAGGGCGAACCCGGCCAGCGAGGGCTCGTCTCGGAAGGACACCCCCTCGGGGTCGAGGGCGCCGGTTTGGGGGTCGATGGTGAAGAGCGAGAGCCGCCCGACGTTCGGGTCGACGGCATCGGCGACCCAGACCGCGAAGCGGCCCCCGGTCGGATCCCAGCGGACGTCCCAGTCGCGGAGCGGTCCGACGGCGATGGCGGTGAGCCCCTCGGGGAGTTCGAGGCTCGGCGCGGCCGACGGCGAGCCCTCGAGGAGCCCGGACGCGGATGGGTTCGCCGAGGGCGAGGGGCTCGTCTCGGGCGCGCTACTCGGCGACGCCGACGCAGCTCGCCCCCGGATCGGCCCGCCGACCGCGGGCGATCCAGCGGGCGTGGGCGGAGGATCGGACCGGAGGGCCTCCTCCCCGGAGGCGGTTGGCGCCTCGACGCCCCCCGTCGGGCTGGTCGGCCCGCCGTCCGTCTCCGGCAGGTAGGCGGTCGGCGGCAGCCCACCCGGCCAGGGCCCGAGGACGAGGGCACCGGCGTCGGGGAGCCACGTCACGCCGTCCTCGGACAGGCGGAGCGAGCCCCACCAGTAGACCGCCCACCGACCCGTCGGATCGACGACCGGACGCCACATGTCGACGACGTCGAGCGGCGCCTCGACGCCGGTGTCAGGATCGAGGAGGAACGGCCGTCCCGTCCCGAGCCGAAGGTCGGGGACCCCACCGTCGATCCGTTGCTCGACGCGGCTGCCGACGATCCAGTCCCCGAGCCAGCCCGAGAAGACCGAACGACCATCGGTCGTAACCGGCCGGGCCCGTTCCTCTCCGAGCTGCCAGACATACACGTCGGGGCCTCCCGATCCCGAGGCGGGCCGGGCCGAGAAGGCGAACCAGCGGCCCGAGGCCGCCCAGGCAGCCGTCTCGCCGACGACGGAGACGCCCTCGAGGATAGCGATCGGCTCCAGCGGCGGTGCCGACGGCGTCGGCGACGCTGGTGCCGCAGAAGCGGAGGGCACCGCGCTCGCGGTCGAGCTGGGACCCGGGGAGGTCGTGGGCGCCGCGCTCACGGTCGGGCTGGGCTCGGGCTCCTCGCTCGGGCTCACCGCCGGGGTCGGCTCCGGCGACACGGTCGGGCTCGCCGGACTCGCCGACGTCCGGGCCGGGCTCGGCGTCGGGGTGGCACTCGCCGTCGGCGTCGGCGTCGAACTCGGCGACGGCGACACGACGACGGTGGGACTCGGAACCGGCGAGGGCGATGGGACCGGGACGACGAGGACGCGGCCGCCCGACTCGCCCCCGACGACGACGACGAGCCGATCGCTCGTCGGCGAGCGCACGACGACCCGCGGCTCGCCGCTGAGGGCGAGGGCGATCTCCTGCGGCGGCGTGATCGGCGCGCAGTCCGTCCCGGCCGGGCCCGGGCAGACCTGGCCGAGCGAGGCGAGGGCGAGGGCATACGTGCCATCGTCGCGCTGCTCGAGCCAGGCGATCGGCCCGGCTGGGATCGCGATGGGCGTGGCCAGAGGGAGCGACGCCGCCGGCGACGGCTCGAGCGAGGCAGTCACCGCAGGCGGCGTCCGTCGAGCGAGGAACGAGGCGCCGACGACGACGGCGACGACGAGAACCCCGGCGAGGGCGCCGTAGGGGACGACCCGGGCGATCGGGGTCCGGGCCAGCGACCGCGGGACGGTCGGGGAGGTTCGGGCGGCGCCGCGCCGGCTCGACCGACGCATCGCCGCCTCGCGATCGAGGGCGGCCGCCGTTCGGGCCCAGAGGTCGCGCGGCGGCTCGGGCGTGGCGATGGCCCGGAGGGCCTCCCGTTGACGCTCGTAGGCCGTCGCCACCCCTTGGCAGGTCGGGCAGCCGGCGAGGTGCTCGACGAGCCAGGCGGCATCGGCCGGGCCGAGCGGCTCCGAGAGGCGTTCCGCAGCGAGGGACCGGGCTCGGTCGTGGGCATCGGCCCAGTCGTCGGGCCGGCGGCGATCCGGGCGGAAGCGGATCGACCGGTCGCGCCAGAACCGCATCATCACCGCGACCCCTCGGACGGCGGCGAGACGGCTCCCGCTCGGCGCTCGGCCGCCGCCTCGCGTTCGGCGCTCGCGGCGTGCTCGGCCGCCAGGGCCTGACGGAGGCTCTCTCGGGCCCGGGTGAGCAGGGCCCGGGCAGCGATGTGGCTCACCCCCAGGACGGCTGCCAGTTCGAGGCCCGACAGGTCGTGGACTTCGGCGAGGAGGAGGGCGGCCCGCTGCCGCTCGGGGATCTTCGCCAGGGCCCGAGCCAGCTCGCCGGAGAGGCGGGCGTCCATGGCCAGTCGCTCGGCCGACGGTGCCGCCCCGCGGGCCTCACCGGCGAAGGGTACGAAGCGGATGATCTTCCGTCGCCGGAGCTCGTCGAGGGCGACCCGGTGGGCGATCTGGTAGAGCCAGGCCCGGGCGTTGTCGGGCTTGCCGAGCAGGTCGTAGGCCCGGTAGGCCTTGACGAAGGCGTCCTGGGCTAGATCGGCGGCGAGGTCCGGGTCCCGAACCATACGAACGAGATAGGCGTAGATCTCGGCGTGATGGTGGGCGAAGAGCGCCTCGACGAAGGTCCGGGCTTCGTCCGTCGGCTGGGCGTCTGCACTGACCGGTCGGGCGGCTTCGTCGGTCATCGGTACCCCCCGCGCTTCGACGGCTGACGGTGCCATTGTGCCGCAAGTTGCGGCGCCGAGGGGGCTGACCACGCTGACGACCGGTTCGAGCAACGAAACGCACTCCCGACCTGGAAAGGGGCGAGGGAGCTGCGGCTGGGGACACGCGAGCTCCGATGGATGGCGACGAGCCAGCCCGAGCCGGTGTGACGCGCGGCCCCGTCGCGCGTCATCCGCCGCGCTCCCCGCCGGGCACCGCGGCCCACGGGTCCGCCGATCGAGGCGAGGCCGCTTGCCCATTGGGGGCGCCGGCCGCCGTCCGACCTGCCGCGGCGTCGGGATCACCGAGGGGTCGCGGCGCCGGCGGGCCGTCGGCCAGCTCGATCTCCCCGGCCGCCAGGAGCTCCTCGACGGCGTCCTCCGGGGCGACGGGGTTCACCGGCAGCCCGGTCCCGAGCTCGAGCCCGGCGATGGCCCGAAGCCGGGGGTGGATCTCCCAGTGCCAGTGGTAGGTCTGGTCGACTCGCTCGCGGAGCGGGGCCGTATGGAGGACGAGGTTGTAGGGCGGTCCGTCGAGGAGGGCGAGCCGGGCGAGCACCTGTCGGAGGGCCTCGGCGGCCGAGCGCACCTCGGCCTCGATCGCTCGCCCGAAGTCGGCCTCGTGGTGACGGGGGACGATCCAGACCTCGAAGGGCGATCGCGAGGCGAAGGGGGCGAAGGCGACCGAGGCGCGGTCCTGCCAGACGAGCCGCACGCCCCGTCGAACCTCGTCCCGGACGAGCCGACAGAAGGGGCACTCCCCCTCTCGGATGACGAACCGGGCAGCACCGCCGAGTTCCTCGCCGACCCGGTGGGGGATCTGGGGCAGGTCGTAGACGTCGAGGCAGAGGTGGTTCGTCCGGGCCCCGGCCTGGGCGCCCCAGTTCTGGACGACCTGGACGTAATCCGTCGTCCCGGCCCGCCGGAGGTCCTCGATGACCCGGCGGGCGGCATCGAGGAGGGCGGCGATGAGCTCCGTGCCGACGCTGTGGAGCGCTCGGTGCTCGCCGGGTGGAGCGACGATCGTCGACCACGACCCGACCGCTCGCGGCGACCCGAGTCGGAGCTGGGCGCCCTCGCCGGCCCGGCCGGCATCCTCCTCGGTTCCCACGACGTGAAAGGCGTCGCCGCGGAGCAGCCGGTGGCGGACACCACCACCCGGGGGCTCGTGGCAGTTCCGGCAGACCCCACCGTCGTCCACCGGCTCGGCCGCGAGCCGAAAGCGGGCCCGTTCGAAGGCCCGGTCCACGACGGTCGCCACCCACCAGCCGGTGATGGCGTCGCGGCGGAGCTCGAAGAGGCCGGTCGGCACGATCGCTACCCGTCGTCGAGGAGGGCCGCACCGATGGCCGCGGCGAAGATCGTGGCAAAGCGGCGGCCGACGACCTCGACCGTCGGGACCGACCCGGGCTGACCGAGGCGGCGGAGTTCGGCCGCCAGCGAGGTCGACCGGACCCCTGGCAACCCACAGGGATCGATGAGCTCGAAGGCACCGAGATCGACGTCGACGTTCAGGGCGATGCCGTGGTACGTCACCCCGCGCTCGATCCGGAGGCCGAGGGCGCCGATCTTGCGAGGCAGCGGGCCCTCGGGATCGCACCAGCAGCCCGGGTGCCCGGGTCGGGGGCCGGCTGAGACGCCGAAGGCAGCGCAGGTGTCGGCGAGGACGGCTTCGAGGAGCCGGACGAAGCCCCGGACGCCGATCTCCCGCTCGGCGAGGGCGACGATGGGATAGGCGACGAGTTGACCGGGGCCGTGGTAGGTCACCTCGCCGCCGCGCTCGACCCGGACGACCTCGATGCCACGCGCTGCGAGGAGTTCCGGCGGGGCGAGGACGTGTCGCGGGTCGGCATGGCGGCCCAGGGTGAGGACCGGCTCGTGCTCGAGGAGGAGGAGGCGATCGCCGATGGCGCCGCGGGCCCGCTCGGCGACCAACTCCTTCTGGAGCGCCCAGGCCGATCGGTAGGGGACGCGACCGAGCCAGCGCGCGACGAGGCGCCCCGATCCGCGGGCGCCGCCTCCCACCTGGGCGTCACCCCCGGGCGGCGCGATGATCGTCAGCGCGGTGGAGCCCGTCTGGGTGTCCTCGCTCGCCACGGTCTCACGATACCAGGCGTCGCTCGACCGCCGATCCGCGGGCCAGGCTCACCCGGGGGGCCGGAGGGCGTCGATGGCCGCCGCGACGGCGACCCCGAGGCCGACGAAGAAGACGGCCACCGGGAAGCCACCAGGCAACCCCCCGGCGGCCACGTTCGGCGCGTCGGCGAGGAAGCTGGCGACGACGACGAGCCCGCCGCCGAGGCCGGCGAGCACGTGCCACCGGCGGAGGAGGATGGGTCGGCCGCGGCGCTCGCGGAAGGCCGCGGCCAGACCGAAGCCGACGAGGGCGAGACTCACGACGACCGGCGCCCAGACCGGTCCGACCCAGGGGCCCGGGATGAGGAAGAGGAGGTCGGGGGTTGCCAGGGACGGCGGCCAGCCCGAGAAAACGTAGAGCCAGCCGTAGTAGGCGATGTCCCAGGTCCCGAAGACGACGGCCGCCCAGGCGAGGCGCTCGATGGCCGTCCGCCCGACGAGGATCCCGACGGCGGCGATCATGACCAGGGTCGCAGCTTCCCGGCCGACCTCGATGACGATGAGGTCGCCGGCGGCCTCGACGGGGCGGAGCGGGAAGATCTCGCCCGCTCGGGCCCCGAAGACGGCCTGGAGGTAGACGACGACGGCGGCCTCGAGGTAGGCCATCGCCGTCGCATAGGCGAAGACGGTCGCCGCGATGCGGACGAAGGATCCTCTCGGTTCGAGGGCGGGCTGGTCTGGCGTTCGGGTCGCCACGGCACCTCCGATCGTAGCGCGGGCTGGAATCCGCTCCGAGCCGGCCGCCCTTTCCCATCGGTTCCGTGAACTCGGCACCGGGGCAGCCGTGCCTCGGGTCGAGGTGAGGGCCTCCTCCGTGCTCCGGTCGGCCCTGTGGGCCCGGTGCACCCTTGCGGCATCAGCGTGCGCAGGGCACCGATCCAGCACCCCATTCGGACCCCGACCGATCGTGCAGGGGCGGGTTTTCGCTCGATCGGATGCGCCGAACCCTGACCCGGAGCCACCGTGACCAGACACGACGCCATGCGCCGTCCCGCCCCACCATCCGCATCGCGGGTGACGGGGCTGGTTCCGCGTCGGTTCGGTTCGTCTCGGGCCCGGTGCGCGGCGCCGGGCAACCCCCGCCGGCCCGGACCATTGCGTTTACTCACGGTGAGAGTGAGCCGCTCTCTCGACGCGCCGGGAGGGTCGCATTTACTAACCCGGGGAGTGAGCGAGAAGATCGTCCTTCTCGTTTACTCGCCCGGGGAGTACCGCGAACAGCAAGGCGCGGTCCGGTCCTCAGCCACGCTCGGGCTGCTCAACAAGACGGGGCTCGGGGTTGCTACCTGACTCCCCCGTGAGTAAACGAGAAGAAGCCGGGCGCTGCTGGCGGCGGGGCGTGTGCGACTCCCGAGCTACCCCATCGAGGACTCCGTGACGCTCCTCGACCGAACCACCGACGACGGCACGATGAAGCACGTGGACAGCGGAGAACCTCCTCCTGGCTCCCTGCCCGCGACCCCGCCGACCCGTTGACCGCGACGGAGCCGACGGCTAGAATCACGGCCCGCGAGCGGGAGTAACTCAGTCGGTAGAGTGTCTGCTTCCCAAGCAGAATGTCGCGGGTTCGAGTCCCGTCTCCCGCTCCAGTTCTTTGCCCTGCGATCCCCTCGTCCCCCGTTGCGGTCTCCCCGGCGCCCGGTCGCTGGATCGCCGGATCGCGTCAGTTCTCCTCCCCTGTCGAGGGCGCCCGCTCCGGGGCACGACGTCCGTGCCCGCTCGGCCGCGACGACACGACGAGGCCCCGCCCGGGGGGTGCGGGCGGGGCCTCGTGCTCGGGGAGGGGGTGGTATTCGACTAGAAGTCGGCGCTCCAGGGCGGCGGGGTGCCCGCCCTGCACGCCGGCACGTCGCGGCTCGGGGCCGGCGAGTCGGGGCCGAAGGCGCCACCGAAGGTCTGGTCGACGTTCTCAACGTTCTTGAGGACCTTGAAGCCGAGCTCGCCCGTCTCCTTGGTGATCTGGACGATGTAGGCCGGCTGGATGGAGTTCCGGTTCTCGTCGAGGCGAACCTGGCCGTTCGGGAAGGTCGGGTTCAGGTTCTTGAGCGCCTCGCGGAAGGCCGCCTGGCCGCCCGAGAGATCGCCGTTCACCTTCTCGAGGGCCTGGATGATCGCCTGCATGCCGTTGTGGTAGAGGACCGTGAAGAGGCTATCGGCGGGGACATCCGGGTACACGCTCTTGAAGCCGTTCACGAACTCGACCCACTCGGGCGACGTCCCGCCGAGCGGCACGGGGGAGCCACCGACGAGGCCGACGAGGGCGTCACCGACGCTGAAGGAGGTCGGGTCCATGACCGACGAGCCGCCGAGCATCTGCTCACCCGGCTTGCCGCCGATGTCCTGGAAGGCCTTCTCGGCCGCGATGGTGTTCGTCCCACCGGTCAGGAGGAGATACCCGTCGACGTCGCGCGGGAGCTGGGCGACGTACGAGGAGTAGTCGGTGACGCTGAGCGGGACCCAGGTCCGGGACGTGATCTGGCCGCCGAGGGAGCAGAACTCCTGGACGAAGCCGGCGGCCAGGGTGTACGGATACGAGTAGTCCTCGGCGAGGATGGCCATCTTCCGCCAGCCCTTGACCTTGTAGGCGTAGGAGCCGAGGCCGGCCATCCACTGGGCGCCGTCACCGCCGAAGCGGAAGAAGTTCTCCGCCTTCACCTGGAGCGTCGTCACCTGAGCACCGGAGGTGCCATTGACGAAGGTGACGTTCGGCTGCGTCTTGGCGTAGTTGGCGACGGCGACACCCTCGTCACCCGAGAGCGGGCCGAGGAGGATGTCGACCTTCTCACCCTCGACGAGCCGCCGCGCCTGCTGGACGGCGACATCCGGGGTGACGTCGGTGCAGCCGAAGAGCATCTCGACGGGCCGACCGGCGACGGTCGCTCCGGTCACCGGATCCTGGGATCCGGTTCCCTGGGCCTTGGCGCCGGCCCACTTGATCAGGGCGTACTTCGCGCCTGAGAAGGACTCGGCCTCGAAGGTGGCGAAGGGGCCACCGCAGGTCGTGAGGACCCCGATCTTGATCGGTTCGGTGGAGACGGGCGAGGGGGACGGGCTCGCTGCCTCGCTGGCGGTCGGGCTCGCCGGGGCGCTCGGAGCCGACGACGGACTCGGGCTGGCCGCGCCGCCGCAGGCCGCAGCGACGATGGCCGCTGCGCTGGCGAGGGCGATGAGCTTGTGCGAGACGACTCGTGACAACGGATGAGGGTGCGTTCGGCTGTCCATGCGCTCTCTCCTCAATGCCCAGAACGACGTCGATGGATGGCGCCGCGCGCCGTACGGTTCCGCGGTAGGCTCCTCCTCGATAATCGATGATCAGTAGCTTTCTGCGGCATTGTAGTCTACGATCGGGGGGCGTCAAGGTTGCGATGGAGGATCGAAGGAGCAGATGACGGACACGACATCGAACCACGGGGCGTCGTCACCGACCCGTGGCCGGCCGGACCCGATCGGCGGCCCGGCGTCGATCGCCCGGTCGTCGTGGCGGCGCACCCTCGCTGCCCGCGGGCCCGCCCTCATCGGCTTCGGACTGGTCGTCCTCGGCCTCGGCGGCGTCCTCGCCCAGGCCCTCTCGAAGGGCCTCGGCCCGACCGGGAACCTGCCGATCTTCATCCTCGTCTCGATGAACGCCCTCGCCCTGGCCGGGCTCTACTTCCTCGCCGGCAGCGGCCTGACCCTCATCTTCGGGCTCATGCGGGTCGTCAACATGGCCCACGGCAGCCTCTACTTGCTCGGCGGCTACATCGCCTGGTCGCTGACCTCGAAGGCGGGGCTGGACTGGTTCCTCGCCATCGGCGTGGCGACCGTCGCCATCGGCGTCGTCGGGCTCGTCATGGAGGAGGTCTTCCTCCGCTGGAACCTCGGCCAGGACCTGCGCCAGGCCCTCATCACCATCGCCATCTCCCTCATCCTCGCCGACCAGATGCTCGCCAACTTCGGGGCAATGGCCCAGACCATCACCCCGCCCCCGGTCCTCAGCGGTTCGGCTCCCCTCCCCGTCTACGACCTCCGCTATCCGATCTTCAAGCTCGTGACCATCGGGGTCGCCCTCGGGATCGGCATCCTCCTCTGGGTCTGGATCCAGCGGACGCGCTTCGGGATCCTCGTCCGGGCCGGGATCGACGACGGGGCGATGGCCGCCGCCCTCGGGGTCAACGTCCGGGTCGTCTTCGCCGTCGCCTTCTTCATCGGGTCGTGCCTCGCCGGCCTGGCGGGGGTCTTCGGCGGGACGATCCTCTCCCTCGCTCCGGGCCTCGACGGCGCCTTCCTCCTCAGCTCGATCATCATCGTCATCGTCGGCGGCATGGGCAGCCTCATCGGGGCCGCCGTCGGCGCCCTCCTCCTCGCCGTCATCCAGTCCTACGCCGCCGTCTACCTGCCGAGCGGGTGGTCGCCCTATGCCATGGTCCTGACCTTCGTCCTCGTCGCCGCCGTCCTTGCCCTCAAGCCCTCCGGCCTCTTCGGGAGGGCGAGCGCATGACCGCGTATCAACTTCTTCGGCGGGTCATCCCCGTCGCCGTTCTCGCCCTCGCCGTCCTGACCCCGCCGGTCTTCGGCACCTACGCGACGAGCGCCATCGGCCTCAAGACCCTCTGGCTCGGACTCGTCGCGGCGAGCCTCACCTTCCTGGCCAGCTACGGCGGGATGGTCTCCCTCGCCCAGGTCGGCCTCTTCGGCGTGGCCGGCCTCTTCACCGCCTGGCTCTCCGTCGACCAGAAGCTCGACCCGTGGCTCGCCGCCGGGGCCGGGATCGGCCTCGCCGCCGTCATCGGCCTCGTCTTCGGCGCCCTCGCCAGCGGCAGCGTCGGGGTCTACTTCCTCATGATCACCCTCGCCCTGGCGATGATCAGCTACAACGTCTTCGCCGCCGTCCCCCAGTTCGGCCTCCACGAGGGAATCAACGGCGTCTTTCCGCCGGCCGTCCTCGGCGACCCGGTCCTCGCCCCGACGACGTACTTCTACTTTTGCCTCGCCGCCTCCCTCGTCGTTTTCGCCCTCATCCGCTACCTCGTCCGGACGCCCTTCGGCATCGCCCTCCAGGGCGTCCGCGACGAGCCGACCCGGATGGCCGCCCTCGGCTTCAACCCGCGCGTCTACCGGACCCTCGCCTTCGGCCTCGGTGCTGCCATCGCCGGGCTGGCCGGCGTCCTCTCGGTCTGGAGCAACACCCGGATGTCGGCCGGCTCGATCAGTCTCGAGGTGACCATCGACGTCCTGGCAGCGGCCGTCATCGGCGGTCTCTGGCGGCTCGAGGGGGCCTGGCTCGGCGCCTTCGTCTTCACCGTCCTCGAGATCTACGGACCGGCGTTTACGGACCGGTACGCGTCGATCATCGGGGCGATCTTCCTCGTAATCGTCCTCCTCTCACCGGGTGGCCTCGTCGGGATCGGCAGCCGGATCGACGCCGCCGTTCGCCGCGTCCTGGCCGGGCCGGTCGCCGGGGAGGGTCGGTAGGTGGACGGCACGGTCCTGCGCCTCGTCGGCGTGACGAAGTACTTCGCCGGCGTACACGCCGTCGAGAACGTCGATCTCGTCGTCGGCGCCGGCGAGCGGCGGGCGATCCTGGGCCCGAACGGCGCCGGCAAGACGACCCTCTTCAACGTCATCGCCGGGGCCATGCCGGCGACGAGCGGCCGGGTCGAGCTCTTCGGTCGCGACGTGACCGACCTCCCGGCCTGGTCGCGGACACGGATGGGCCTGGCCCGGACCTTCCAGACGTCCCGCGTCCTGGCCGGCCTGAGCGTCGAGGACAACCTCTACCTGGCCGCCCTGGGACCGCGAGCCGGACGGCTGCGGGTCCTTCGGACGCCCGCCGATCGGGCCCTCCGGGGCCGGGCCGCGGCCGCGGCCGAGGCGGTT
>DAOTYQ010000222.1:0-6355 GCA_034434735.1 Chloroflexota bacterium | reverse complement strand
ATCGACCTGGCCGGTCCGGCCCGGCGGGGTCTGGCGATGGGCCTGAACGAGTTCGCGGGCTACGGGGCGGTTGCCCTCTCCGCCCTTGCCACCGGCTACGTCGCGGCCGCGTCCGGCCTCCGCCCGGAGCCCTTCCATCTCGCATCGGCTACGTCGCCGCCGGCCTGACCCTGTCGGCCGTCCTCGTCCGCGAGACGCGGGGTCATGCCGCCCACGAGGCAGCGAACGGCTCCCGCCGGGAGACCGAGCCGGATCTCGGCCAACGGCAGCCATAGGGCCGGCGCGAGGGGGCTTCGCCCAGGTCCCCGCCGGGCCGAGGCGCTGGCCCCCGGAGCGCCCGTCTACTCGTCTATCGCTTCGCCAAGACCCAGGCCAGCGATACGAGCGCGACGAAGCCGATGACCGCGAGGAGCGGGCCGGGGACGGTGAGCAGGAGCTGATTCCAGGCGCCGCGCAGGGCGGCTCCGATGGCCTCGAAGGCGTTCGCCCAGAGGCCGACGAGGCCGTCGCCGACGGCCCGCGCGAGTCCGTCCACGTTCTCAGTTTCGGTGGCCTGTCAAGGGCCTGGGGGCCTCCAACCCGGATCCGGCCGAGGCGCGCCGACGCACGGCCGGCGCGCCTCGGCCTTCGGCCGCGCCGGTCGCCCGAGCCTGACCCGCCCGTCGCCGATGCCCGACGCCGATGCCCGACGCCGATTCCTGCTCCGCCCGACGACCGGGTCTGCCCCGCCCGTCGCCCGGGTCTGCCCCGCCCGTCGGCGATGCCCGTCGCCTCGTGCCGACCCCCCCGGCCGAAGCCTCAGCCTCCGGCGCTGCCGGTCCCGCCGGCGTGCCGTCGCACGAAGTCGAGGACCTCCTGCCAGGCTGCCTCCGACGTCTTGGCGTAGGCGTCGGCCCGGCGGTCGAAGAAGCTGTGCGGGGCCTCCGGGTAGGTGACGATCCGGACCTCGACGCCGGCCCGCTCGAGGGCCGCCTCGAAGGCCTCGACCGCCGACGGCGGGATCCCCTCGTCGGCGCCGCCGAAGATCCCCAGGACCGGCGCCCGCATCCGATCCGCGACGTCCGCCGGGGCCGGCGTGTCGTTCCGGGACGGGCCCACCGGCCAGCCGTAGAAGCCGATGACCCCGGCCAGGCCGAGATCGAGGGTGGCGGCCAGGAACGACAAGCGGCCACCGAAACAAAAGCCGACGGTGAACGGCGATCGAACCGCGCCGCCCTCCTTCGAGCGGAGGAAGTCGGCCGCTGCCGCGAGGTCGGCAGTCAAGCCGGCAAAGGTCGTTCGGGGGACGTGGGCGGCATAGTCGAAGCTCGGGCCGCGGCGGCCGAGGCCCGCCGTCCGGCCGAAGTAGTCGATGGCGACGGCATCGATGCCGTGTTCGGCGAAGCGGAGGGCGAGGTCCTCGTAGTAGGGGTGGAGGCCGCGAACGTCGGGCAGGACGATCATGCCCGCCCCGGTCGGCGCGGCGGCTCGGGCGGCGAAGGCGGTGAAGCGGTTGCCGTCGCGGGCGTGGAGGGTGAGCTCGGTGGTCTCGAGGGCGCCGCCGGCGATGGGCCGGATCGGTGGTCGGGCGTCGTGGTCGAAGCACATGGTCGGAACCTCCCTGCTGCCTGGGCGCATGGTACGACGGGACTTCGGGGGCGCCAGTCCCCGGCGCACGACGGCCGGTCGCGGGCGGTCGTCCAGCCGGGGCCCGGCCCGTTGCCGCTGGCCCGCTGTCCCGCGCCCGGCCGCCTGTCCCGCATCTTGCCCGGCCGCCTGTCCCGCACCCTGCCGCTGGCCCGCTGTCCCGCACCTTGCCGCTGGCCCGCTGTCCCGCACCCGGCCGCCTGTCCCGCACCCGGCCGCCTGTCCCGCACCCGGCCGCTGGCCCGCTGTCCCGCACCTTGCCTGGCTGCCTCCCTCATCCGTTCGTCCCCGCCACGCGCCAGTCTGCCGGCCTCGGGATGCTGCCTCGCATCCTGCCCGGCCGCCTCGCGGATCCGTGGCCGCTCGGCTCCCGGCTGTCGCCATCGTCAGTCCAGCTCGTTGGCCTCCGGATCGAGCGACTCGGATACGTGGCCGCTAACTCCGATTCGTCACGATGTCGACATGGATCGGGCAAGCTGGCTGCGATTGGGTCGAGCGCTTCGAGCATTGCGTCTCCGCCGCGACCTCGGACAGGAGGACCTCGCGCGGGCCGCCGGGGTCTCCCGCGCAACGATCAGCCGCATCGAGCGGGGCATGCTGGCCGGCGTCTCGCTCGGCCGCCTCTCGGACGTCGCGGCCGGCCTCGGCGCCGTGCTCACGGTCGGCGTTCGATGGAACGGCGAGGCGCTCGATCGCCTCCTCGACGAGGCGCATGCCCGTCTCGTTGCTGCGGCCGTCGCCTACCTCGGCGAGCTCGGCTGGGAGACCGCGGTCGAGGTGAGCTTCGCGGTGGGTGGGGAGCGCGGATCGATCGACATCCTCGGCTATCACCGCCCGACGGCCTCGCTCCTGGTCGGTGAGGCCAAGTCGGTCGTCCCCGATGCCGGGGGAACCGTCTACGGGCTCGATCGAAAGGCTCGCCTGGCTCCGCTGATCGCCCGCCAGCGGGGGCTCGAGGTGCGGACCGTGTCCCGCGTCCTCTTCGTGGCGGAGAGCCGCACGGCTCGCCGGCGGATCGCCCGATTTGCAGCTCTATGGGCGGCCGCCTTCCCGGTGCGAGGCAGGCGGTTGCGTGCCTGGTTGCGGAACCCCGGGCCGGCGCCGGTCTCGGGGCTGCTCTTGGTGGGCGTGGGGGGCACGGCTCGATCGATCGCCCGAAGCAGGGCGAGACGAGGGCGTTCGGGGACCGGGCAGCCGAGCGGACGGGGATCGAACCGGGGCTCTTGAAGCGCGGTCTGGCTCGGCTGGGTCGGGGGTCGGCCGGGCCGAGTCGCAAGGATCGCCGGGATCGAGGGGATGGTACGGCTGGCGCGGGCGGCGGGCGGCGGCTCGGCCCGTCGCACGGACGGCGGCTCGGCGGGGCCAGGCTTCGCGAGCTCGTGGGCTTCGAATGACGGCCCGCGCGGACGCCGGCTCGGCTCGCGGCTCCGCCGGTCGCGCGGCGCTCGGCCCGTGGCACGGACGACGGCTCGGCTCTGGCGGCACGGTGCTGGCCAGGCATCGGGCAGCCCGGGGCGACCCGCATCCCTCGGTGCCACCGACGCGCCTCCCCGGACCCGAGCCTGCCAGATTCTCATCCGGTGACGCGTCGCGGCAGGGCCGCTGCCCTTCGCGGGGCTCCCGGGCCGGTCGGCCGTGACAGACGTTCGTCTCGTGCCGCATCTGACCGCTTCCCGTGGCCCGCTGGTCGCGATGGGCGGCGGTCCAGCCTGACCGGCCCGTGGCGGCGGACCGGAACCTGGCCAAACGGTCAGGAGGTGACGCGCCTGGCAGCGTCGACCCGGCGGGTCGGCGATGATGGCAGGCCTCCGCGTCCCGGCGTGCGTCACCGGATGAACGTTGGCGGCCCCGACAGCCCCAATGCTCACCCCATGAACGGATGACCGAAACGGGAGCCGGCCCGGCAGCCGCGCGCGTCCCTCCGGCCCCGACAACGTTCACCCCACGAGAATCTGTCCGGGACCGTCGGGGGCGGGCGCCGTCCGGGGCCGTCGGACGCGGGCGCTGCCCGGGACCATCGGAGGCGTGTTCTGTCCGGGGCCGTCGCGGGCGGGCGCTGCCCGGGACCCTCGGGCGCCGGCGCTGCCCGGGACCGTCGGGGGCGGGCGCTGTCCGCGGCCCTCGGAGGCGTGTTCGGCCCCGGACCAAGAGCCTCGGCCGGCACGACACCCGCGGAACGGTAGAATCGCCCCGATGTCCACCCCCCTCGTCGTCCAGAAGTTCGGCGGCTCGTCCGTGGCGACCGCCGACCGCATCAAGCGCGTCGCCCGGCGGATCGCCGCCGAGCGCGCCAAGGGCTCCGACCTCGTCGTCGTCGTCTCGGCCATGGGCGACACGACCGACGAGCTCCTCGGCCTCGCCGCCGCCATCACCGACGACCCCGATCCGCGCGAGCTCGACATGCTCCTCGCCACCGGCGAGCACCAGAGCGCGACCCTCGTGTCGATGGCCCTCCACGCCCTGGGCATCCCCGCCATCAGCTTGACCGGCGCCCAGGCCGGGATTACCACCGACGGCCGTTTCGGCAAGGCCCGGATCGCCAACGTCGATCCCCGTCGGATCCGAGCGGAGCTTGCCGCCGGCAAGGTCGTCATCGTGGCCGGCTTCCAGGGCGTCAGCGAGGCGCGCATACCCGCGCCCACCCCGCCCGCCGCCGAATCCACGGCACGCCTCCGGGTCGCCGAACCCGCCGCGCACCCCGCAGCGCCCACCCCGGCCGCCGCCGCCCCCACGACGCACACCCCCGCGACGCACGCCGCCGCCGCCCCCACGACGCACCCCGCGCCCCCCGCCGACGGCCGCGACGGCGCCGCCTCCCCCCTCCCGCCGACCATCGTTGCCGAGATGACGACCCTCGGGCGCGGCGGCTCCGACACCACCGCCGTCGCCCTCGCCGCCCGCCTCCGGGCCGACCGCTGCCAGATCTTCACCGACGTCCGCGGCATCTACACCGCCGACCCCCGGATCGTGCCCGAGGCTCGCCAGCTCCGCATCATCGGCTACGAGGAGATGCTCGAGCTCGCCCATCAGGGCGCCCAGGTCATGCAGACCCGGGCCGTCGAGCTCGGCTGGGTGAACGGCGTCGTCATCGAGGTCCTCAGCAGCTTCGAGGACGCCCCGGGGACGCTCATCAAGGAGGACCCATTCGTGGAACAGCGGAACAAGGTCCGCGGTCTCGCCCACGATCGAAACGTCGCCAAGGTGACCCTCGTCGAGGTGCCCGATCGGCCCGGGGTCGCGGCGGCCGTCTTCGAGCCCCTCGCCGAGGCCGGGATCAGCGTCGACATGATCGTCCAGAACGTCGGCCACCACGGGACGACGGACCTCTCCTTCACCGTCGCCCGATCCGACCTCGCCCGGGCGAAGCGGATCTTGGAGCCGGTCGTCCGCGAGCTCGGCTTCCGGGAGATGACGACCGACTCCTCGGTGGCGAAGGTCTCCATCGTCGGGGCCGGGATCCAGAACGCCCCCGGCTACGCCGCCCGGATGTTCCGCACCCTCGCCGACGCGGGCGTGAACATCGAGATGATCTCGACCTCGGAGATCCGGATCACCTGCATGATCGCCGAGGACATGATCGAGCCGGCGGTCCGGGCCCTCCACGCCGCCTTCGAGCTCGAGCGCCCGGACGACGTCGAGGCGCCGGCGATCGACGCAGGTCGCCCCGCCGCCGGGTGACCGGGATCGGCGACTCGCTCGGCCCGCTCTACTCCCGCCTCGAACGGTTCGCCGTCGTCGGCTCGACGAACGACGTCGTTCGGGCCTGGCTGGCCGAAGGGACACCCGAGGTCTGCGTCGCCGTCGCCGACGAACAGACTGCCGGCCGTGGTCGGGCCGGTCGGCGCTGGCTCGCCCCGCCCGGGGCCGCCCTCCTCGTCTCCCTCGGCTTTCGGCCGACGTGGCTCCCGCCCGACCGGGCCTGGCGGATCCCGGCCCTCGTGGGGCTGGCCATGGCCGAGGCGGCCGAAGACGTCGCCGGCCTGCCCGAGCGGGCCGTCTGGCTGAAGTGGCCGAACGACCTCGTCGTCGTCACGGCCGGGCCGGACGCCCTCCTCATCGGTGAGGTGGACGCGGCCGCGGCGCGAGCCCGGTTGACCGCGCCGCTCGAGTATCGCAAGCTCGGGGGCGTGCTCGGAGAGACGGACGGCCTCGGCACCCCCGACCCGCGCCTCGTCGTCGGCATCGGGGTGAACGCCGACTGGCCGGCGGCGACCTTCCCTGCGGAGCTGGCCGCGACGATGACGAGCCTCCGCGAAGCCTCGGGCGGTCGCCCCATCGACCGGGCGCTCCTCCTCGACGCCTTCCTCGATCACCTGGCGGCCCGACTCGAGGCGCTCCGGGTCGGCCGCTTTCCGGTCGACGACTGGCTGGCCCGCCAGCTGACCACGGGTCGGATCGTGACCGTGGAGGCTGCATCGGGGGAGGCAGCCCCAGAGGGGACGCCGGCCGAGCCCGCCGCCGCCCAGCGGACCGAGACGTGCCTGGCCGTCGGCCTCGATCCGCTGAGCGGCGCGCTCCTGGTCACGGATCCAGCGGCCCCGGAGCGCGGCGAGCGGGCGATCCACGTCGGGGAGGTTCGCCACGTCCGGATCGCGGGGCGAGCCGCGACGGCGGAGGTGTAACGCCGTGCCCGGTCCGGTGTTTCGGAAGGTGGACGAGCTGGGTCCCGCTGCGGGCGGCCGCCGCGAGACCGCGCCGCCGGGCGTCCAGCGCGATCGGCGCCGGGACG
>DAOTYQ010000221.1:0-4441 GCA_034434735.1 Chloroflexota bacterium | reverse complement strand
AGCGACTGGAAGCCGATGTCGTACATCGCCCCGTCGCCGCCGAGGACCCAGAGCTTGCGGTCGGCGTGGCCGGCCTGGTTCCAGCGCTCCCGGATCCCGAGGGCGACGGCCGGCGCGTTCTCGAAGAGGGAGTTCGTCCAGGGCACGAGGAAGGGGTTGAAGGGGTACGTGCTGCCGAAGACGGTGTTGCAGCCCGTCGCGGCGACGATCCCCATCGACTCGGGGCCGTGGATCTGGCGGGTCGCGGCGACGAGCATCCGGATCGCCGTCGCCTCGCCGCAGCCGGCGCACGATCCCGCCCCACCGACGTAGCCGAGGGCGTGCTCGCCGAGCATGAGGTCGGCGAGGGCCCGCTCGTTGCGGTACTCGGGCGGGGTCGGTGGCAGGGACCGGAAGAAGGCGATGTCGCGCTCGTAGCGTTCGAGGGTCGACTCCCCGGTCTCGGGCTCCGCCTCGACCTTGTCGATCATGACGAGGGCGTCGTAGCCGAGCTCGTGGCAGACGGCGACGCACTCGGCGCAGCCCTTGCAGTGGACGGGATCGACGAAAATCCCAAACTTCGCCGGCTCCTTGCCCTGCTCGCGGGGGACCTCGGCGTACTTCGTCGTGTGGGCGAAGTGGCGGCGGAGGCTCGCCTCGGCGACGGCCGGCGCCGGCTGGCTCGCCGCGAAGGCCTCGATCCGCGCCTCGACCGTCGATTCGGGCAGGGCGATCCCGAGGATCGCCGTGTCCGGGCAGGCGTTGACGCAGCTCATGCAGCCGACGCAGCGCTCGGCGACGAAGTCCGGGATTTGGGGCGCGAGGCGGCTGAAGTCTCGGACGGCCGCCGTCCCCGGCGGGATGATACTCCGGGCGATGCCGACGTCGGCCGGCCACTCGGCGTCGGCGACGCCGCGCCGGTAGGCGGGGATGATCGACGTGTTGAAGTCCTCGACGTAGGCTTCGATGTCGAAGAGCGGGTGGGCCGTCGTCGCCAGCTCGACTTCGTGGGCCTCCTTGAGCTCGCCGGGCGCCTTGGCGAGGACGTTCGCCGTCGACCCGGCCGGGTTCTCCGGGATCGTGGCGAGGCGGCGCGGCGGCCGGACGACCCGCGGTCGCCGCGGGCGTGCCTCCTGGCCCATCACTCCGCTCCCCCGGCTTCAGCCGCCATCGCCCGGACGAGATCGGAGGTCGAGATGACCCCGATCGGGAGCTGCTCGTCGGTATCGGCGACGACGACGAGGCGATGGACGTGGTGACGCTCCATGGTCCGGGCGGCGTCGGCGAGGGACGTATCGCGGTGGACGGTGAGAGCCGGCTTCGACATGAGATGGCGGACGGCGAGGCCGGGCCAGTTGGCCCACAGATACTCCGTCGCCCGGGCCCGAAGGAGGTCGGTCTGGGAAACGACCCCGACGAGCCGCCCGGCCCCGTCGACGACCGGGAGGCCGCTGATCTTGTGCTCGTCCATGAGCCGGGCGGCCTCGGCGAGCGGGGCGTCGGCCCGGACGACGATCGGGTCGGCGGTCATGAGGTCGCCGACGACCTGGGCGTGGCGGAGGCGCGAACGCGTCATCGATCCCCTCCCTCTGGCTGGGCGGCGCCCGGGGTCGGCTGCCCGGTGATCGCCGCGGTGACGTCGATGAGGTTGTCGTAGGCGGCCTCGATGACGGCGAGGTTCGCCTCGACGACGCGGCCGCCCCGCTTGCCGAAGAAGCGGGTCAGCTGGCGCCGGACGGCCGCCATGAGGGCCGCTCGATCGAGGCCGGCCCGCTCGGCGAAGGGCGCGACCCGGAGGAAGACGCCGACCAGGGCGACGCCCTGCATCCGGACGACGAGGTCGGGGCGCGGGGCGTGCTCGCGGGCGAGGGCGACGGTGTCGAGGGCCGTCACCCGGATCCGGCGGGCGAGGATCTCGGCCCGGGCCGGGGCCGGGATGGAGGCCCAGATCGCCTCGGGGTCGCGGAGCGGACTCTGGACGAAGACCGTTCCGCCGTCGACGAGGCCGGCCAGGGGATTGCCCATCCCGAAGGCGGCGACGTCGTGGAGGGGCACGAAGTCGACCTCGTCGAGTTCGGCGTGGAGGCGGATCGGGGCGTCGGCGATGGTCAGGTAGTAGGTCGTCGGGAGGCCCTTCTTCTCCGACCCGTAGCGCGGGTAGGCCTGGACCCACTTGTCGAAGAGCTCCCCGACGAGGGTCGCCAGGACCTTGTTCGTCGTCACCGACCCGAAACCGCCGATGGAGTGACCCCGGAGGCTGTACGCCCCCGGCGGGCGAAGATCGAGCGGGACCCGCTCGAGGGCGAGCGGGTGGCGAATGTTCAAAACGGCGAAGCGCCGATCGCGCTCGCCGTGGTCGGCCAGCCAGTCGAAGACGGCGGCGATGTCGCCGGGGGCGACGTCCCGGGAGCCGAGGCCGGCCGAGACGGACAGAACCCGGGGGACCATGACGCCCTCGGCCGCGGCGTCGAAGAGGGCGGCCTTCGTCTCCCGGGTCAGCGGGTTGTCGGCCGCCGCCGGCTCGTCGGTCCGCTCGATGACGCCGACGGTCCGGGCGTTGGCGAGGGCCTGGGCGAGCTCGCGGGCCGGGAAGGGTCGGAAGCTCGTGACGGCGACGCAGCCGACGGGTCGACCCCGGGCCCGCAGGGCATCGACGACGCCGACGGCCGTGTCGGCGATCGTCCCCATGGCCACGACGATCTCCGAGGCGTCCTCGGTCCGGTACGGGGCGACGAGGGCGTACGGGCGGCCGGTCAGGCGGGTCCAGGCCTCCATCGCCTCCCGGAGGGCAGCCGGGATGAGGGCGTAGTAGGCCCGCTGCCCGATCCGTCCCTTCATGTAGCTGTCCTGGTTCTCGACGACCCCCGTCATGAGGCCTTCGGCCGGGTCGAAGAGGTCGCGGATCGCGGGCCTCGGCGGGCCGACGAACTCGCGCAGGAGTTCGTCCTCGGGGAGACGGACGTTCTCGAGGGTATGAGTCGTCAAAAAGCCGTCCTGGACGACGAAGAAGGGCGTCTCGGTCTGCTCGGCGACCCGTCGGGCGATGGCCGTCAGGTCGGCGGCCTCCTGGGCGTTCCGGGCGAAGAGGACCCCCCAGCCGGTGTCGGCGACGCCGTAGACGTCGTCGTGACCGGCGTGGATGTTCAGGGCCTGGCTCGTCAGGGCCCGGGCCCCGACGTGGAAGACGACAGGGAGGCGCTTGCCCGAGATGACGTAGAGGACCTCCTTCATGAGGATGAGGCCCTGCCCGGCCGTAAAGTTCGTGACCCGGCCGCCGGCGAGGGCGAAGCCCTCGGCCGCCGAGGCCGAGCTGTGTTCGGATTCGGGCTCCAGGAAGCGGAGCTTCGTCCCCCAGAGGTTCGGCCGGCCCTCGGCGACGGCGGCCTGGTAGATGGCGGCCATGGTCGTCGAGGGGGTGATCGGGTAGGCGCAGGCGGCTTCGGAGATCCGGGTCTCGACGTGGGCGATGGCCTCCGAGCCGTCGACGATGGCGGGGATCCCCGGGAAGGGCACGTCGCCCGGGGGCGGTGCGGTCGGCGAGACGGACGGGGACGCGGCCGGGCCGGTCCCCGGAGCGGTGAGGGTCATGGCTCCCCCAACGTGCAGCGGACGACGACAGGCAGCTTCGACATCGTCGTCAAGGGTGCCCGAGGGAGCGTCCACCGGTTGAGGGGCCCCCGTCCCAAAAGGGCGGGCCGTTTGGCCCCGCGCCGCGGGCTTCCGATCGTCGGCGCAGTCGACCAACGGCCAGGAAGCGTCACGAACGGAGGAGGCGCCGGATCTCGGCGACGATCGCCGCTTCCAGGCGCGGCACCGCCTGGGCGACCGGCTCGGAGAGCCCCGCTCCCAGCCGGAACTCGAGCCCCCCGAGGCCGAGAAAGACCCCATCGGGCCGCTGCCCGGACGCCGCTTCGACGATCCGGAGGACGTCGCCGATCGGGAGCGCGTGGCTCGAAGCCGGCGCTGCGCCGCCGGCGGCGGGGAGTTCCGCGAGCGGCCGTCGAACGAGGCTGCCCGGCGCGACGCCGACGACGGCATCGACGATGAGGAGCGCCGTCCCGGCAGAGAGGTCGACGAGGTCGGCCGGGTCGAGCCCGGGTCGACAGCGGACCTCGATCCGCGCCCGAACCGCCGCCGGGAGGCGAGCCAACGCCCGCTCCACGGCGAGGAGGGCGACGCCGTCGTCGCCGCGAGCCGGTTCGCCGCAGGCGAGGAGCCGGACGCGGGTCGCCGGCTGCGTCGCCGAGCTCGCCGCGGCCGAGGGCGAGGCAGCCGGCGAGGAGCCGGACCGGGGAGCGGTCGTCAATCGACCTCCTCGATCCGGAGGTCGAGGAAGTGGGTGGCGCAGCTGATGCACGGGTCGTAGCTCCGGACGAGCTGCTCCACGCGGACCGTCGCCTCTTCCTTCGGGAGGCCGAGGACGGCCGGCCCGAAGAGCCGCAGGTCCTGCTCGATGGCCGCC
>DAOTYQ010000220.1:0-14040 GCA_034434735.1 Chloroflexota bacterium | reverse complement strand
GGCCTCGCCCTCTGAGGGGCCCCGCCGCCGGCGGACGAGGGCGGCTCGGGCCCGAGGCGCTATCATCGACGCCGTCCGACCCTTCGGGGTCGCCGCCGCGGTGGGCGATTAGCTCAGCTGGTCAGAGCGCGCGGTTCACATCCGCGAGGTCACTGGTTCGAGTCCAGTATCGCCCACCACTTCGAAGCCCCCTCCTCGCATCCGAGCCGATGGCCGCGCCGGAGCCGATGCAGCGGTCCGCTCCGGCATCCGGCGATCCGGTTCCCACTCCGCTCGCCGGCGTTTTGGGCCGCCGCGTCACACACGGGGCGGATCGATCGTCGGAAGGTCGGTCCTCCTCTCACGACCAGGACGACGCCCCCGCCCTCCTCCCGGGGGCGTCGCCGCTTTTCGGCGAGGCCCGAGCGCCGGCCGACGGTACGATTGCCGTCGTGCCCGACGCCCCCCGGAACCCCGACACCGAGCCCATCGCTTCCGGGCGATCCTCGGGCTCGGCGCCCGTCGTCGAGCTGCGGGGGGTCACCGTCCGCCGCGCCGGTCGCGCGATCCTCGGACCCCTCGACTGGACGGTCCGGGCGGGGGAGCGATGGGTCGTCTTCGGCCCGAACGGCTCCGGCAAGACGACCCTCCTCGCCGTCGCCGGCGGCTGGCTCGCCCCGTCGGTCGGCGCCGTCGAGATCCTCGGCCGGCGCCTCGGCACGGTCGACGTCCGCGAGCTCCGGTGCCGGATCGGGCACGCGAGCCCCGCCCTCGAGCCGCTCCTCGACGGTCGTCTCACCGCGCTCGAGCTCGTCGTGACGGCGCGCGCGGCGGCGTTCGGACCGTGGTGGGTCGCCTGGAGCGACGCCGACGAGGTTCGGGCCCGCTCCCTCCTCGAGCGCCTCGGTGTCGGACACCTCGCCGAGCGGCCCTTCGGGACCCTCTCCACCGGGGAGCGGCAGCGGGTCCTCATCGCCCGGGCCCTCATGCCGGAGCCGGACCTCCTCGTCCTCGATGAGCCGGCCGCCGGCCTCGATCTGGGCGCTCGCGAGGAGCTCGTCGCCGCCCTCGACCGCCTCGGGAGCGAGGCCTCGCCGGCGGCCATCCTCCTCGTCACCCACCATGTCGAGGAGATCCCGCCGACCTTCGATCGGGTCGTCCTCCTCCGGGCGGGTCGGGTCGTGGCGGCCGGGCCGATGGCGACGACCCTCACGGGGCCACTGCTGTCGGCGGCCTTCGGCGTTCCCCTCACCGTGGAGGTCAGCGCCGAGGGACGCTTCCACGCCCGCCGCGACGGTCGGTGAGCGGAGGGACGCGTTCCGCCGCGGAAGGACGGCGGCCTTCCCCCTCCGGATGCCCCGCTCGGGCCGGTGTGCGAGTCCTCGTCAGCTGGCGGCGAGGCGGCGGAGGACGGCTGGCAGGATCCCGCCTTGACGGTAGTAGTCGACCTCGATCGGGCCGTCGAGGCGGGCCGTCACCGGGAAGCGGCGGGTCGTCCCGTCGTCCGCCTCGGCGACGACGGTGAGCCGGGCCTTCGGCGCGAGGCCGTCGGCCAAACCGACGATGGTGAACCGCTCCCGGCCGGTCAGGCCGACGCTGGCGGCGTTCTCGCCCGGTTCGAACTGGAGCGGCAGGATCCCCATGCCGACGAGATTCGAGCGGTGGATCCGCTCGTAGCTCTCGGCGATGACGGCCCGGACCCCGAGGAGGGCCGGCCCCTTTGCTGCCCAGTCGCGGGACGAGCCCGAGCCGTACTCCCGGCCGGCGACGACGACGAGGGGGACGCCCTCGGCGGCGTAGCGCATCGCCGCGTCGTAGATGAACATCTCCTCGCCGTCGGGGAGGTGGACGGTGTACGGCCCCTCCTTGCCCTCGACGAGGCGGTTCCGGAGGCGGATGTTGGCGAAGGTGCCCCGCATCATGACCTCGTGGTGGCCACGTCGGGCGCCGTAGGAGTTGAACTCGAGGGGCGTGACCCCGCGCTCCTGGAGCCAGCGGCCGGCGGGCGACCAGGGCGGGATCGATCCGGCCGGGCTGATGTGGTCGGTCGTCACCGAGTCGCCGAGGACGGCCAGGGCCCGGGCGCCGACGATGTCGCGAACCGGGGCCGGCTCGGGGCGCAGGTCGCGGAAGAAGGGCGGGTTGGCGATGTACGTGGACGCCGGGTCCCAGGCGTAGCGATCGCCCTCCGGGATCGGCAGCGTCCGCCAGCGCTCGTCGCCCTCGAAGACCGAGGCGTACGTCTCGCGGAAGAGGGCCGGCTCGATGGCCGAGGCGATGACCTGCCGGATCTCCTCCGGTGACGGCCAGAGGTCGGCCAGGTAGACCGGGCGGCCGTCCCGGTCGGCCCCAAGGGGCTCGCTCGTCAGGTCGATGTCGACCCGGCCGGCGAGGGCGAAGGCGACGACGAGGGGCGGCGAGGCGAGATAGGCCGCCCGGGCGAGGGGGTGGATCCGGCCCTCGAAGTTCCGATTGCCAGAGAGGACGGCGGCGACGACGAGGTCGTGCTCCTCGATCGCCTTGGCGATCGGTTCGTCGAGGGGCCCCGAGTTGCCGATGCAGGTCGTGCAGCCGTAGCCGGCGAGGGCGAAGCCGAGCGCCTCGAGGGGCTCGAGGAGGCCGGCCCGCTCGAGGTAGCGGGTGACGGCCTTCGAGCCCGGGGCGAGCGATGTCTTCACGATCGGCGGCACCCGGAGGCCCCGGGCGACGGCGTTCCGGGCGAGGAGGCCCGCCCCGACCATGACCGTCGGGTTCGAGGTGTTCGTGCAGGAGGTGATGGCGGCGATGGCGACCGAGCCCGAGCGGATCGCCACCCGCTCGCCGCGGACCTCGATCTCGACCGGCCGGTACTCGCGGCGGTCGACGGCCGGGAGGGGCGCCTCGGTCTCGGCGCCTTCCGTCGTCCGGGCGATGGCGACCGCGGCCTGGTCGTCCGGCAGGGCCCGCGGGTCCGGGCCGCCCTCGTTCGTCAGTCGCTCCTCGGCTGGGCCATTCTGTTCGACCGGGACCGGGACGAGGCCGTCCGGGAAGTTCGAGCGGAAGTTCTCCCGAAGGGCGCGGAGCGGCACCCGGTCCTGCGGTCGGCGGGGGCCGGCGACGGAGGGCTCGACGGTCGAGAGGTCGAGCTCGAGGTGGGCGTCGAACTCCGGCCCGTCGCCCGGCTCGCGCCAGAGGCCCTGCTCCTTGGCGTAGCGCTCGACGAGGGCGACCCGCTCCTCCGAGCGGCCGGTCAGCCGGAGGTAGGCGAGGGTCTCGGCGTCGATCGGGAAGAGGGTCGCCGTGGCCCCGAACTCGGGACTCATGTTGCTGATGGTCGCCCGATCGGCGAGGGAGAGGCCGGCCAGGCCGTCGCCGGCGAACTCGACCCAGGCCCCGACGACCCCGAAGCGACGGAGCAGCTCGGTGACGACGAGGACGAGGTCGGTCGCCGTCGAGCCGGTCGGGAGCTCGCCGGTGAGGCGGACCCCGACGATCCGCGGCATCGGGACGTAGAGCGGCTGGCCGAGGAGGACCGCCTCGGCCTCGATCCCCCCGACCCCGTAGCCGAGGACGCCGAGGGCGTTGATCATCGTCGTGTGGGAGTCGGTCCCGACGAGGGTGTCGGGGAAGGCGATCCGGCCGTCACCGGCGGGGTCGGGGCCGTCGGTCACGACCGTGGCCAGGTATTCCAGGTTGACCTGGTGAACGATCCCGGTACCGGGCGGGACGACCCGGAAGTTCCGGAAGGCGGTCTGGGCCCAGCGGAGGAGCTGGTAGCGCTCGGCGTTCCGCTCGTACTCCCGGGCGACGTTGAAGACAAAGGCGTCCGCTGTCCCGTAGCGGTCCACCTGGACCGAGTGGTCGATGACGAGATCGGCCGGGACGAGGGGGTTCACCTTGGCCGGGTCGCCGCCGAGGGCGGCCATGGCGTCCCGCATGGCGGCCAAATCGACGACGGCCGGGACGCCGGTGAAGTCCTGGAGGATGACCCGGGCCGGCATGAACGGGATCTCGGCCTCGCCGCCGCCGCCCGGTCGCCAGGCGGCGAGGGCGAGGACGTCGTCGGCGGTGACGATCCCGCCGCCGGCGTGGCGGAGGGCGTTCTCGAGGAGGATCTTGAGGGTGACTGGGGCGCGAGCGAGGTCGAGCCGGTCGGCGAGGACCGCCAAGCGGTAGTAGTCGGGGAGCCCGGCGCCGAGGGAAGCTCGGGCGCCGAAGGGATCGCGGGTGCTCGTCGTCGTCAACGGTTCTCCGTCCTCACGCTCGGGCTGGGGTTTCGGCGAGCAGGGCTCGCTACACTCGTCGGGTGCAAGAGTACCCCGCCCACCGAGCGACGACGGTTCCCGCCGGTACCGGGCCGGGGCGGGTGGTTCCGCCGGGCCGTTACCGCCGATGAGGATCTGGGACGTCCTCGAGCCCGAGCCGCCGGAGCCGACCGACGATGCCCTGGCCGAGCTCGAGGCCGCCGGGATCGACCTCGACCCCACCCCGCCGGCCGAGCGGGCCTCCGGGTCCGGGGCCGACGAGGTCCCGGCCGGCCACCACCGCCACGGCGACCTCGTCCACGCCTCCGACCACGTCCATCCCCACCGCCGCAGCGGACCCGGCGAACGACCCTTCGTTGGCATCGTCGGTGCCGGCGCCGTCGGGACCGCCCTCGGGGTCGCTCTCGCCCGGGCCGGCTGGCCGGTCGTCGCCGTCGCCAGCCGCGACCCTGGACGTCGGGCCCGCTTCGTCGAGCTCGTCGGCGGGGTGCGGGCCTTCGCCGAAGCCCAGGCCGTCCTCGACGAGGTCGAGCTCGTCATCCTCTGCGTCCCCGACGACGCCCTCGCCGCGGTGGCCGGAAGTCTCCGTCTCTACAGCGGCCAGGCCATCGTCCACACCTCGGGAGCCGTCGGGCCCGAGGTCCTCGAACCGGCCCGGGCGGCGGGAACCCAAGCGGGGACCTTCCACCCCCTCGTCGCCTTCACCGAGGTCGAGCGCTCGGTCGAGGCGCTCCGCGGGGCGACGGTCGCCATCGAGGCCGATCCGGACCTGGCGAGCCTCCTGGCCGAGATGGCCGAGGCGCTCGGAGCGGTCCCGGTTCGGCTCCCGCCGGGGTCGCAGGCGGCCTACCACGCCGCCGCCGTCCTCGCCGCCGGTGGACTCGTCGGGCTCCTCGACGGGATCGTCGAGCTGGGACGCGTCGCCGGCCTCGACGAGGCCGGCTCGATCGCCGTCTACGGCCGCCTCGCCGAGCAAACCCTGGCGAACGTGCGGGCCATCGGCCTCGATGCCGCCCTCACCGGGCCGATCGTCCGCGGCGACGTCGGGACGCTCCGTCGGCACCTCGACGCGCTCCGGCGGCACGCCCCCGCCGTCTTGTCCCTCTACCGGGCCCTCGCCGAGCGGGAGATCGAGGTCGCCCTCCGACGGGGGGCGCTCGATCCGGAACGGGCGGCCGAGGCCCGGTCGCTCCTCGACGAGGCGGCGACCCAAGAGGCGTGACGCCGGACCGCGCCCGCGGTCCTCGGTTCGGCGCGCGCCGTTACCGTCCGCTTGCAAAGCGCCTCCGCCCGGATACGATTGGCGCATGCAGCACAGCATCGCCGCCAAGTACGCGGCTCGTCCCCTGGCGCGCTTCGTCACCCCGACCGCCCGCGCCCGGATGCCTCGCCTCGGCCTTCGCGCCTTCGGGTCCTTCCAGCCCGCCCCGAGTCGCGCCACGGTCCTCCGGCGGGGGGACTTCAGCCCGTACGCTGCGCTGCGGTCGAGCTGGCGGGCGATCACCCCGGCCCGGGTAACGCGGCCGTCGATGGGGGTCCTCCGGCCGCTCGTGACGATGCGCTGGGCGAACGCCGGCCGCGGCCGCGACGACCGGGCGGCGGCGGCGCCGTGGCGCGCCTGAAGACCCAACGAGCCACCTCCGCCGGCGGGATCGTCGTTCGGGTCCGCGACGGGCGGACCCAGCTCGTCGTCGGGATGCGGCGTCGGGCGCGCGGCGTGACCTGGACGCTGCCGAAGGGCACCCCCCGACCCGGTGAGACCCTGGAGGAGACGGCCGTCCGGGAGGTCGGCGAGGAGACCGGGCTCGTCGTCGCCATCCGGCGGCCCGTCGGCTCGATCCGCTACTCGTTCAGCGTCGAGGATGCCCGGATCGACAAGACCGTCCACTATTTCCTCATGGAGGCCATCGGCGGCCACCTCGCCGGCCACGACGCCGAGTTCGCCCGGGTCCGGTGGGTCGACCTCGACGCGGCTGCCGTCCTCCTCACCTTCGAGACCGAGCGGGAGCTCGTCGCCCGGGTCGGTCGCCTCCTTCGGACCGAGCGGCCCTCGGCACCGATCGACCGCGCCCTCCCCGCCGACGCCCCCGGCCCGGGGGCTGGCCCGGCACACCGGAGCGGGCAGGCCGG
Organism: Chloroflexota bacterium; assembly: GCA_034434735.1. Lineage (GTDB taxonomy): Bacteria > Chloroflexota > Limnocylindria > Limnocylindrales > CSP1-4 > BPIH01. Next base: position 7,687 of record DAOTYQ010000220.1, on the reverse strand, counting down.
CCGAACGGGCCATCCGCCGTCGCCCCAGCGCCGCCCGGAGCTCAGCGGGGAGGCGAGCCTCCGATGAGCGAGGTCGCAGCGGGCGCGGCGAGCCACGCAACCCCGCTCCACGATCGGCATCTGGCCCTGGGCGCCCGCCTCGTCGACTTCGCCGGCTGGCGGATGCCGCTCCAGTACACCTCGATCCTCGACGAGCATCGGGCCGTCCGCGAGCGGGCCGGCCTCTTCGATCTCTGCCACATGGGGGAGATCGTCGTCGCCGGCGCCGAGGCCGGCCGCGCCCTCGACTACGCCCTCGTCTCCTGGCCGTCCGCGCTTCGGGTCGGGCGGGCCGGCTACTCGATGCTCTGTGCCGCCGACGGCGGCGTCCTCGACGACCTCATCGTCTACCGCCTCGCCGAGGACCGCTTCCTGGTCGTCGCCAACGCGGCCAACGCCGTCCTCGTCTCCGATGCCCTGACCGAACGGGCCGCCGGCTTCGGGGCGATCATCGACGATCGGAGCCTGGCGACCGGTCTCGTCGCCGTCCAGGGGCCCCGCGCCGCCGAGATCGTCGCTCGGGTGACCGACGTCGATCTCGACGGGCTCCGATCGTACGGGGTGGCCGAGGGCTCGGTCGACGGTCGGCCGGCCATCGTCGCCCGGACCGGCTACACCGGCGAGGACGGCTTCGAGCTCTTCGTCGAGACGGCCGACGTCGGTCGCCTCTGGGACACGCTCCTCGAGGTCGGGCGTCCGGTTGGGCTCGTCCCGGTCGGGCTGGGCGCGCGGGACACGCTCCGCCTCGAGGCCGGGATGCCGCTCTACGGGAACGAGCTCGACCCGTCGACGAACCCCTTCGAGGCTGGTCTCGGCCACGTCGTCCGCTTCGACAAGCCCAGCGACTTCGTCGGTCGGGCCGCCCTCGAGCGCATCGCCGCCACGGGGCCGGCGCGGCGACGGGTCGGGCTCGTCGTCGAAGGTCGGGGGATCGCCCGAGGCGGCTACCCGGTCTTCGCCGGGGACCGTCAGACCGGGGTCGTGACCTCCGGCACGCTCTCGCCGACCCTCGGCCTGCCGATCGCCATGGCCTACGTCGCTCCGACCGACGCCGAACCGGGTACGATGCTCGCGGTCGGCATCCGCGGGGCGCGGGTCCCGGCCCGGGTCGTCCCATTGCCGTTCTACCGCCGTCGCCGCTGACCGGAGGCGTGCCCGTCGGACCGGCGAGCAGGCCGTCGGGTCCGGCCGGCGGGGTCGAGCCAGTGGAAGGAGGTTGTGCCGGTGTCCGTGCCGCCCGAGCTGCGCTACACGAAGGAGCATGAGTGGCTCCGCCTCGAGGGAGACGAGGCGACGGTCGGCATCACCGCCTACGCCACCGAGCAGCTCGGCGACATCGTCTTCGTCGAGCTGCCAAAGGTGGGCCGGAGCCTCGACCAGTTCGCCACCTTCGGGGTCGTCGAGTCGGTCAAGGCCGTGTCGGACCTCTACGCCCCGATCTCGGGCGAGGTCGTCGCCGTGAACGAGGCCCTCGCCGACCGCCCCGAGCTCGTCAACCAGGACCCGTACGGCGCCGGCTGGCTCATCCGGGTCCGACCCCGGAACCCCGCCGAGGTCGACGCCCTCCTCGACGCCGCCGCCTACGAGCAGCTCGTCTCCGAGGCCTGAGGCCCGGCCATGGGCTACGCGCCGCACACTCACGCCGACCGGCGGCGGATGCTCGAGGCCCTCGGCATCGACTCCGTCGAGGCGCTCTTCGCCGACATCCCGGCCGAGCTCCGCTCGAGCCCCCTCCGCCTCCCGGACCCGCTCCCCGAGCAGGCCGTCGCCGCCCGCCTGGAACGCCTCGCCGGCCGCAACCGGACCGACCTCGCCTCCTTCTTGGGGGCGGGCGCCTACCGGCACTGGACGCCGCCGCTCGTCGATCAGATCCTCCTCCGCGGCGAGTGGTACACGGCCTACACGCCGTACCAGCCCGAGGTAAGCCAGGGCACCCTCCAGAGCGTCTACGAGTTCCAGTCCCTCATCGCCGACCTGACCGGTCTCGACGTCGTCTCGGCCTCCCACTACGACGGAGCGGCGGCGACGGCCGAGGCGGCGCTCATGGCCTGTCGGGCGACCGGCCGGGATCGGATCCTCGTCTCGCAGGCCGTCCATCCCCAGTACCGGGAGACCCTCCGGACCTACGCCGCCGGGGCGGGGATCCTCGTCGAGGACGTGCCGATCGTTCGGGCGGGGCCGGCAGCCGGGACGACGGATCGCGCCGCCCTCGAGGGCGCCCTCGCCGCCGACCGGCCCCCGGCCGGGCTCGTCGCCGCCCAGCCGAACTTCTTCGGGCTCCTCGAGCCGATGGCCGAACTCGGCGCGGCGATCCACGCCGCCGGTGGCCTCTTCGTCGCCGTCGTCGAGCCGGTCTCCCTGGCCGTCCTCGCCCCGCCCCGCGCCTACGGCGCCGACATCGCCGCCGGGGAGGGGCAGCCCCTCGGGATCCCCCTCGCCTACGGTGGCCCGTACCTCGGGCTCCTCGCCTGCACCGAGGCCCTCGTCCGCCAGATCCCGGGCCGCCTCGTCGGCCAGACGACGGACCTCGACGGGCGGCGGGCCTTCGTCATGACCCTCCGGGCCCGGGAGCAGGACATCCGACGCGAGCGGGCGGCGAGCAACATCTGCACGAACCAGGCCCTCCTCGCCCTGGCCGCGGCCGTCTACCTCGCCGCCCTCGGACCCCACGGACTCCGCGACGTCGCCGCGGGTTCGGCGGCCCGGGCTGCGGCCCTCGAGGCCGCTCTGGCCGGCGTCGGGGTCAGCCGGCTCTTCCCGGGCCCCTACTTCGACGAGTTCGTCGTCCAGGTCCCCGACGCCGTCGGCGTTCACCGTCGGCTCCTCGACCACGGGGTCCTGGCCGGGCTGCCGCTGGCGGTCGTGGAGCCCGACGATCCGCTCCTCGCCGACGGCCTCCTCGTCTGCGCCACCGAGGTGACGACCGACGAGGAGATCGAGCTCTTCGCCTGGGCCCTCGGCGAGGTCCTCGGCTCGCCGGCCGATGGTCGGCCCGCCGCGGGGATCGGGGTCGGAGGGGGTCGATGAGCGTCACCGGCCAGCGCCTCCAGCCGACCCTCGCCGAGCTGTCTCGGCCCGGGCGGGGCGGCTACCCGGTCCCCCATCCACCGGCCGACGCCCTCGACCGGATCCCGGTCGAGCAGCGTCGGGCCGTGCCGCCTCCCCTTCCGGAGCTGGCCGAGCCCGAGGTCGTCCGTCACTTCGTCAACCTCTCCCAGCTCAACCACGCCGTCGACACGGGCTTCTACCCGCTCGGCTCGTGCACGATGAAGTACAACCCGAAGCTCGGCGAGTGGGCCGCCCGCCTGCCGGGCTTTGCCCGTCTCCATCCCTACGCGCCGGACGAGGTCGCCCAGGGGACCCTCGAGCTCCTCTGGGCCCTGGAGCAGGCCCTGGCCGAGATCGGTGGGATGCGAGCGGTCACCCTCCAGCCGGCGGCCGGTGCCCAGGGCGAGCTGACCGGCATCCTCATGATCCGGGCCTACCATCGGAGTCGGGGGGACACCGAGCGGACGGAGGTCCTCGTCCCCGATTCGGCCCACGGCACGAACCCGGCGACGGCCTCGATGGCCGGCTTCCGGACGGTCAACGTCCCCTCGGCCCAAGACGGTGGCGTCGACCTCGACGCCTTCCGGGCCGTCCTCGGTCCCCGAACGGCGGCGGTCATGATCACGAACCCCTCGACCCTCGGGCTCTTCGAGCCGCGGGTCGGCGAGCTCATCGAGCTCGTCCACGCTGCCGGCGGCCTGGCCTACATGGACGGGGCGAACCTGAACGCCATCATGGGCCGCTTCAAGCCCGGCGAGGCGGGCTTCGACGCCATGCACTTCAACGTCCACAAGACCTTCAGCACGCCCCACGGCGGCGGCGGGCCCGGAGCCGGGCCGGTCGGGGTCGGGGAGAAGCTCGTCCCGTTCTTGCCCTCGCCGCGGGTCCTCCGCGAGACCGACGGGACGTTCCGACTCGAACGGCCCGGCGAGCGACCGACCTCCATCGGCCGGGTTCGCAGCTTCGTCGGCAACACCGGCGTCCTCGTCCGGGCCTACGCCTACATCCTCGCCCACGGCCGCGACCTCGCCCTCGTCTCGGAGGACGCCGTCCTGGCCGCCAACTACCTGAAGCACCGCCTCGCCGCCGACGGCGACTACGACATCCCCTTCGAGCGGCCGTGCAAGCACGAGTTCGTCGCCCAGGCCAAGACCCTCCACCGCGAGACGGGGATCCGGACCCTCGATGTCGCCAAGCGCCTCATCGACTACGGCTTCCACCCGCCGACCATCTACTTCCCGCTCACCGTCGAGGAGGCGATGCTCATCGAGCCGACCGAGACCGAGTCGGTCGAGACCCTCGACGCCTTCGCCGACGCCCTCGCTGCCATCGCCCGCGAGGCCCGCGAGACGCCGGATCTCGTCCGCGGGGCGCCCCACACCGCCCCGGTCCGCCGCCTCGACGAGGCGACGGCGGCCCGTCGCCCGAACCTCCGCTGGCGGCCCCTCACGGGTCGCGAGATGCCGTGTCCCGACTGACCCGGGTCGCCGACCTCGGCGACGGTGGCCGCCGGCGGCGGTGAACCTGCGCCGGCGCCGGGCGGTATCGTTGGGCAGAGCCGGGGGATGACGAGGGAGGCCGAGCCCCGAGTGTCGGCGAACGAGCCCCAGACGACGGCAGACCGGGACCGCCCGAGCGGAACAGGGGCGCCGAGCGATGGCGCCCTCGTGGAGCGGATGGCGGCCGACGACCTGACCGCCTTCGAGGTCCTCTTCGAGCGCCACCGGGCCTTCGTCTATCGGACCGCCCTGGCCCTCCTCGGCGATCCCCAGGCGGCCGACGAGGTCCTCCAGGACGCCTTCGCCCGAACCTGGCAGCGACGGCGTCTCCTTCGGCCCGACGTCTCGCCGCTGCCCTGGCTCCATCGGGTCGTCCTCAACCTCTGCTACTCGCGGCTCGCCCGACGACCACCGCCGCAGGAGCCGATCGAGGAGCTCGCCGAACGACTGACCGACGCCGTCGACGCGCCCCTCGCCGAGAGCGAGCGAGCCGAGCTCCAGCGCCTCGTTCGGGAGGGGATCGCCGCCCTTCCGCCGAAGCAGCGGAGCGTCGTCGTCTGCTACTACCTCCACGGTCTCTCCCTCGGCGAGACGGCCGAGTTTCTCGGGCTTCGGCTCGGCACGGTGAAGTCGCGCCTCCACTACGCCCTCGTCGCGCTCCGGGCCTGGCTGGAGGCGGATCGCCGGTTCGGCGTCGGACGCGAGGCGGAGGCGTCTCAGCCGGCCCGGTTCGGCGTCGGCCCGGCCCTCGGCGGCGAGGGGGTGGAGCGGTGATCGCGGCCCGGCGGGCCTGCCGCGCAACCCGGGCCGTCATCGTCGACATCGTCGAGGCCTGGGCGTCGTCCCCGGGGGCGGTGGGTCCGTCGGACGAGCGGCTCGCGCGGGCCCTCACCCACGCCCGCCACTGCGACGAGTGCCGGGCGGCCATCGAGGCGGCGGTCCTCGTCGACCGTCGTCTCCGCGGCTACGCCCGCGGGGTCCGCCGCGCACCGCTGCCGGACGTCTGGCTCCGCCTCCGTCGCCGGGTCGGCCGACGGGGGCGGGCAGGCTGGCGGTGGCGGCTCGGGTTGGCCGGCCTCCTCGCCAGCGCGGCCCTCGTCGGTCTCGTCGTCGGTCCGTGGGCGGCCTTCCGTCCCGCCGCCGCGACGCTCCAGGAAATCGGCGTCGAGGCCGCCCGGATCGCCGCGCGTCGCTTCGAGGAGGAGCAGCGGGAGGCGGCCGTCCTGGCCGGCCGGCTCCGGGTTCGGTCTCTGCCGCCCCCGGCCCGGCCGACGGGTCCCCGGCCGGATCCCCGGACCGAGGCCGACGGCACGCCCCGCTGGTCGGGCCCGGACGGCCTCGGGTTCGCCGGGCAGGCCGATCGGCTCGGCGCCGAGGGCGGCGGTTCGGCCGGCCGGGTCGAGCCGCGGACGAGCTGACGCGAGCGCGTGCGTCGGCGCGCGTCGCCGGCGCGTCGTCGGAAAGGAGGTGGAGCGCGGAGGAGTCTGGGGGTAGGAGTCGCGCGGCGCTTGGGACGCTCCGGGCGGGGGCGTCGATTTGACAGCGACGGCGGCGACCCGCATAGTACCGCCCAGCGCGGCGACTGCTGCTCACCGTGCGCTCGACCGTCGTCCTCGCCGTCGTGCCGGCGGCGGCCTCGGAGGAGCGTCTGAGGAAGACCGAGCCCGACGGGACGGGCGATCACGAGCAATCGCTGTCCTGGGAAGTCAGGGCCAAAACCCACCTGGGAGGACCACGCATGCGGAACCGTCTCTTCGGCCTGCTCGCGAGCACGGCGATCGTGTTCGCGGCCTGCGGGGGCGCCGCCTCGCCGACGCCGGCGCCGGCGAGCCAGGCGCCGAGCCAGGCCCCGGCGTCACCGTCACCGAGCCCGAGCCCCACGCCGATCGACTACGACGCGCTCCTCTACGGCTACAGCTACTCGCCCGAGCCCGGCAAGCCGGGCGGCAGCGTCATCGCCTCCGACTGGCAGGCGGCGAACCAGCTGAACCCCTACTACAGCAACGCCTTGGCCAACAGCCAGGTCCTGGCGGCGACGATGCGATCGCTCGGCGTCGTCACGGCCGACGGCCACTGGAAGGCCGACCTCGCCCAGTCGCTCCCGAAGGCGAGCGCCGGCGACGTCGTCATGGACAGCTCCGGGGGCGGCTTCACGGTCAAGATCAACATCAAGCCCGGCCTCCTCTGGAGCGACGGCCAGCCGCTCACCCTGAACGACCTCAAGTACACCTGGCAGTGGGTCCTCGACCCGAACCAGTCGGGCATCTCGACCCTGGGCTGGGACAAGATCGACCGCTTCGACGTCTCGGCCGACGGCCTCACCGCCGAGGTCCACTTCACCGAGCCGTACGCCGGCTGGCTCGGCCTCCTCGCTGGCAGCCCGCCGCTGCCCGAGCACTACATGAAGACGATCCCGGTCGCCGAGGCGAACACGAAGTCGTACCCGGTCGACGGGGCGATCCTCTCGAAGGCGCCCGTTTCGGGTCCCTTCAAGTACGAGACGGCCTCGGCCGACACCATCGTCCTCGTCCGGAACGAGAACTGGAAGGCCGGGGAGGGCGGCCGCCCAGCCTACCTCGACAAGCTGACCTACAAGTTCTTCCCGGACAACAAGGAGGGCATGATCGCCGCCTTCCTGGCCGGTGAGATCGACGTCGCCGTTGACCTCGTCCAGGCCGACTACGACGCCATCAAGGGCGTCGACCCGAACATCGGCAAGGCGATCCTCGAGCCCGCCTGGCTCTACGAGCACCTCGACTTCAACCAGGCCGGTCTCGGCCGGGGTAAGGGCCATCCGGCCCTGAAGGACGTCGAGGTCCGGCGGGCCATCGCCCAGGCCATCGACAAGAACGCCATGTTCGAGACCGTCTTCCCCGGCAGCCCGCTGCCGGACGAGCCGGCCTGCAGCAACGCGACGCCGACGAACTACTGGCGCAACCCGAACGTCAAGTGCCTGCCCTTCGACCTCGCGGCGGCGAACAAGCGGCTCGACGACGCCGGCTACAAGGACACCGACGGTGACGGGATCCGGAACATGCCGGGCGGTGGCGAGAACCTCGACTTCGTCCACTGCACCTCGGCGACCGGCTTCCGCCCGACCG
>DAOTYQ010000219.1:0-17590 GCA_034434735.1 Chloroflexota bacterium | reverse complement strand
TCGGGGCCGGCGTCCTCGACCGTGAGACGACGTTCCCGGAGCTGCCCTCGGCCGTCCGAACCGGGCTGCCGGTCGACGGCTTCCGGATCCGAGAGCACCCGGGCGTCCCGGCCCGGGCGCTCGACTTCGGCGCGGCGACCGAGGTCTCCTCGAACGTCTACTACGCCCTCGTCGGGCTGCGCCTGGGCGGCGATCGGCTCGCCGCCTGGGCGGCCAGGCTCGGCTTCGGGGCGCCCCTGCCGTTCGAGCTACCGACGGCCGTCTCCCGGGTGACCGGCGGCTCGGGTCCCGACGGCGGCTTCCGGGACGCCGTCGAGCTCGCCAGCGCCGCCTACGGCCAGGGCGAGACCTTCGTGACCCCGCTCCAGATGGCCCTCGTCGCCGCCTGCGTCGCCAACGGCGGGCGACTCGTCGCGCCGCGTCTGGTCCTGGAGCGCGTCACCGCCGAGGGACGTCGGATCGCGAGCCCGGCCCGCGAGCTCGGGCGCGTCCTCTCCAGCGCCGACGCCGCCACGATCACGGAGGCGATGATCCGGGCCGTGAACGGGCCCCTGGGTCGGAACTTCACGAGGGGGGCCCAGGTGCCGGGGGTCACCGTCGCCGGCAAGTCGGGGACCGCGGAGCTCGACGTCGGTGCGCCGCACTCGTGGTTCATCGGCTTCCTGCCGGCCGAAGCCCCGGAGGTCGTCGTCGCCGTCGTCGTCGAGCGCGGCGGCCGCGGCGCCGAGCGGGCCGCGCCCATCGCGGGTACGCTCTTCCGCACGTACCTGGAGCTGCGGGGTCGATGACCGATCGCGACGACGAGCGGAGCCGACGGGGGGCCGACGATACGCTGCCGCCGTCCGATCGGCACGCCGGCCCACGGATGGCCCACCCGGTCGTCCCCAAGCGGCCGGTCCGATCGCCCGCGGTCGAGGTACGGCCCTTCATCGAGCGGCTCGGGATGGCCGCCGTCGCCGTCACCATCGGCCTCCTCTTCGCCGGGGTCGCGGTCGCGGCCTGGTTCGGAGGCGAGCTCTTCCTCGCCGTCATGGCTGCCATCGGCGGGTTCATGACCCTCTGGGTGGGTGCCCTGACCCTCGTCCGGGGCTGATCGGGCGTCTCAGCCCGGCTCGGACCCGCCGGTGGGATCGAAGCGGCCGAGGAGCTCGAGCAGGCTCGCCAGGTGACGGTGGCGTCGATCCGGGCAGCGATCGAGGGGGTCGAGGTGGAGGACGGCGATCCCTGCCGCCGTCGCGCCGGCGACGTCGGCGGCGGAGGAGTCGCCGACGTGGAGGAGGGCCTCTGGGCCGACGCCCAGGGCGTCGAGGGCGAAGCGGAAGATGGCGGGGTCCGGCTTGGCGACGCCGACCCGGGCCGAGTCGACGACCGGCGGCCCGCTCGACCGCGACGGGGGCGTGGCGGCGGGGGGCGGGGCCGCGGGCGCGGTCGGTGGGCCGCTTTCGGCCGCTGACCCTGGCACGAGCGCGTCCCGGGGGCGGACCGGCACGGGGTGCGGCCAGATCCCGGCCCGGGCCAGGAGGGCGGCCGCCTCGCCGTGTTCCGTGTTCGAGACGACCACGACCGGTACGCCCCAGGCGGCGAGGCAAGTGACGACGACCCGGGCGCCGGGAGCCGGCGCCGACCAGAGGCCGGGCTGGGCGAAGCACGCTGCGAGGGCGGCGAGAGCGGCCGGCAGGGCTGGGCCGGCGAAGCCGAGGGCGCGCCCATAGGCGGCTCGGTAGCGGGCGCTCCGGACGTCGGGCGAGGCAGCCGGTCGGTCGAAGGCTGCCATGGCGGCGTAGTGGGCGGCGACGAGGCGGTCGTCGGCCAGACGCGAGGGGATCGAGCCGGCCCGGGTCGCGGCGCGGCCCGGCCGGGCCGGACGGTCGGTCAGGACAGGCTCGAGGGCGGTCCGGACGCGCTCGGGATCGGGCAGGAGGAGGACGCCGCCGGCATCGAGCGAGACGGCCCGCGGCCGGACGGGTTTGCTGGCGAGGAGCGATTCCATGGTCCCATCATCGCCGATGGCCGCCCTGGCCACGTGGGATGGCGCCGGGAACCGGAATCCCGATCCCGGCGTACCATGGGAGACGGCCGCCGGGCCGCGGTGCCGGGTCAGCGCCCCGCCCGACGCGGGGTTTCGAGGCGCGAGGGGAGCCATGCCGAGTATCCAGGACGTCGGAGAGCGGGTCATCGCCAACGTCGAGCGCGTCATCGTCGGCAAGCACAAGGAGGTTCGCCTCGCCCTCGTCGCCCTCCTCTGCCGCGGTCACCTCCTCATCGAGGACGTTCCCGGGACCGGCAAGACGGTCCTCGCCAAGGCCATCGCCAAGAGCCTCGGCTGCACCTTCCGGCGGATCCAGTTCACGCCCGACCTCCTCCCGTCCGACGTCACCGGGCTGTCCATCTACAACCAGAAGACCCAGACCTTCGAGTTTCGACCGGGCCCGATCATGGCCCAGGTCGTCCTCGCCGACGAGATCAATCGGGCGACCCCGAAGACGCAGTCGGCCCTCCTCGAGTGCATGGAGGAGCGCCAGGCGACCATCGACGGGGTGACGTACCCGATGCCCGATCCCTTCCTCGTCATCGCCACCCAGAACCCGATCGAGTACGAGGGGACCTTCGCCCTGCCCGAGGCTCAGCTCGATCGGTTCTTCCTTCGGATCCGCCTCGGCTACCCGAAGCCGGTCGAGGAGGTCGTCATCCTCGACGAACAGAAGCGCGTCCATCCCCTCGACGATCTGCCCGAGGTCTGCACGGTCGAGGAGCTGCGTGCCCTCCAACACGCGATCCGCGAGGTCTACGTCGACCCAGCCGTCGCCGATTACATCGTCCGCCTCGTCGGCGCGACCCGGGTCCACCCCGACGTCTACCTCGGCGCCTCGCCCCGCGGATCGATCGCCCTCTACCGGGCCGGGCAGGCCCTGGCCGGCCTCCAGGGCCGCGACTACGTCATCCCCGATGACATCAAGGCCCTCGCCGAGCCTGCCCTCGCCCACCGCCTCATCATCAAGACGAGTGCGACCCTCCATGACGTCACCGCGGCAGCGGTGATCCGCGAGCTCCTCGATCGGGTACCCATCGAGGCGCCCATCGGGACCCGATCGACCGGGCTCCGGGAGCTGGCCGGCGGTCGACCCGACGGGGCGACCGGCTAGGGGCAGGCGATGATCCGGCGCCTCGAGCTCCTCGGCCTGGCGACGGTCGTCGTCGTCGCTGCGCTCTCGACCGGTCTGCCCTTCCTCTACTACCTCGTCTACCTCGTCCTCCTCGTCGTCGGCGGGAGTTACTTCCTCACCCGGATCGGCCTCACCGACCTCGAGGCGGGTTATGCCCTCAACGCCCTCCACGCCCACGTCGGCGACGAACTCCGGGTCACCTACACGATCCGGAACACGGCCCGTCTGCCGAAGCTCTGGCTCGAGGTCCACAACCCGTCCACCTTGCCGGGCGGGATCGCGGGCCGAGCGATCTCGCTCCCGCCGCGGGCCGAGCGGACGTGGCGGGTTCGGACGCCCCTCGTCCGGCGCGGCCACTACCGGATCGACCCCCTCGTCGTCAGGACCGGCGACCCCTTCGGCTTCTTCGAGGCCTCGGCGACGGTCGGGGCCGGCGTGAACGTCGTCGTCTACCCGCGGGTCGAAGCGCTCCCCGGCTGGCGTCTGCCGGCGACGAACCTCGAGGGGAGTCGGGCTCATGCCGAGCGAACGCTCCAGGCGACGCCCCTGGCGACGACGGTCCGGCCGTGGGCCCCGGGCGACGCGATGAACCGGATCCATTGGAAGAGCACGGCCCGGCATGGCGACATCCAGGTCAAGGAGTTCGAGCTCGAGCAGACGACCGACGTCTGGCTCTTCCTCGATCTCCATCGCGACGTCCAGGTCGGCGAGGGCGACGACGGGTCGGTCGAGCTGGCGGTCCGGGTGGCGGCCTCGGTCGCCGACCGGGCCCTCGCCGAGAACCGGGCCGTCGGCCTGACCGTGAACGCGCATCGTCTGATCGTTCTGCCTGCCGACCGGGGTCCGCGCCAGCGCTCCAAGATCATGCAGGTCCTGGCGGCCGTCGAGGGCGACGGGGTCGAGCCGCTGGCGGAGCTCCTCGTCGTCGGGCTACCCCGGCTCCGACGGGGGATGACGGCCGTCGTCGTGACGCCGTCTCGGGATCGGGCCTGGGTCCGGGCCCTCGGGGGCCTCCGGGGTCGGGGGATCGGTTGCCTCGTCGTCCTCGTCGATGCGGCCGGCGGTGGCCAGGCTCCGGCGGCGCCCTCCGGGACCGGGGGCGTCGAGGCGCCGGCAGGGCGCGAGGACGCCGAGCTCTGGGCGGTCCGCTACGCCCTCGCCGAGCACGAGGTCCGCCACCACATCGTCCGGCCGGGGCGATCGATCGGGGCGCAGCTCGTCGAGGCGGGAGGCGGCCGGTGAGCGGCGCCGCCCATCGCTCGGAAGGCGCGGCCTCGGCCGGAGGACAAACGCAGCGGCGGTTCGGTCTCTCGGGGGGCTGGTCGGCTGCCGTCCTCCTCGGCCTCGCCGTCGCCATCCTCGCCTGGGCCGTCGACGACGCGGCCTGGATGTACGGTCGGGGCGAGCTGACCGACTTCGTCCTCTGGGCCGCCCTCGGCGGCTACGGCGCCGGGCTCGTCGGGGCCGGGCTCGGCTGGCGGCGCCTGCCGGCCCATCTCTTCGGCGCCGTCGGGGCGGCCCTCGTCCTGCCCGTCCTCGTCGGGCGGGCCCTCGGTCCGCCGAGCATCGGCGGCGACCTGGCCGCCGCCTACGAGCGGGCGGCGATCTCGACCGTGGAGGCCGTCCTCGACTTGACGGTCCGGGGCCTGACCCTGACGAACCAGCTCGGCCACGCCATGCTCGTTCTCGGCGGGCTCCTGTGGGGCACCGGCCAGTTCGCGGCGAGCGCCGCGTTCCGGGGACGGCGACCGCTGGCGGCCCTCGTCGTCGTCGGGACGGCCCTCCTCGTCAACGTCGCGGCGACCCCGCGCGACCAGCTCCCGGCCCTCGTCCTCTTCACCGCCACCGGCCTCCTCCTCCTCGTCCGCTGGCACGCGGCCGACGAGCGCCGGGCCTGGGAGCGGGTCGGGATCGGCGACCCGACCGTCCTCGTCGGCGCCCAGGTCCGGGCGGGGACCCTCTTCGTCGTCGGGGCGACGACCGCCGCCCTCGTCCTGACCGCGGTTGGCTCCTCGGCGCCCCTGGCCGGCGCCTGGAGCGAGGCCGAGACGTGGCTCATCGAGACCGGGCGCGGCCTCCAGCGCTACTTCCCCTTCGTCCAGTCGGTCCGGGGGCCGACGGTCGTCGATTTCGGGTCCTCGGCGCCGATCACCGGCCGCTGGGTGACGGATCCCGAGATCGCCCTGATCGTCGAGGTCCCGGCCGGCGACCGGCGCCGCTACTACTGGCGGGCGACGACCTACGACGAGTTCGTCGGCAACGGCTGGAACCGGACCGTGGCCGAACGGCGGGCCGTGGCGGCGAATGGACCGCTCCTCGAGGGCAGCCTCGACGCGCCGCCCGAGGAGGGTCGGATCGCCGTGTCGGTGGTCGTCCGGCCGGCCGCCTACCGGGGCCGGAATCTCCTCGCCCCGGGCAGCCCGGCCGCGGTCGACCGGCCGAGCATCGTCGAGCTGACCGGGAGGCCGGGCTCGGTGGCGGCGATCGAGGTCGACCGGGCCGGGGTTCCGTATGCCGTGACGGCCCTCGTCCACGCCATCGGCGACGAGACGCCGGGTGGGCTGACCGCGAACCGGCTTCGGGCGGCCGGGCGCGCCTACCCATCGGAGGTCGCTGCCCGCTACCTGGCCGTGCCGCCGGAGGCGATCGGGCCCGAGGCGCAGGCCCTCCTCGACCGGGTGCGGGCTTCCCTCGCGGTCGACACGCCGTACGATCTGGCGGCCGCCCTGGTCGAGGTCCTCCACGGCCCCGACTTCACCTACGACGCGGACGTCACCGACGTCGACTGCGGTGGGCGAAGCATCGTCGAGTGCTTCGCCACCTTCCGGCGCGGGTACTGCCAGTACTACGCGTCGACGATGGCGATCCTGCTCCGGGCGGCCGGGGTGCCGACCCGCTTGGTCCAGGGTTTCCTACCCGGCGACCGGAGCCCCACCGGGATCGAGACGCTCCGGAACAGCTTCGCTCACGCCTGGGTCGAGGTCTACTTCCCGGGCTACGGCTGGGTCGCGTTCGACCCGACGGGCGGCAACCTGAGCCAGCTCCCGGACCTGCCGGCCGGGAGTCCGGTGCCCCTGGCGTCGCCCGGGCCGAGCCCGTCGCGCCCGGTCGACGACGACGTCCTCGATCCGCGGCGCCCGACGCCCGCCGTCGCCGCCGGCGGCTCGACGACCTCGCCTCCGGGCGGCGGCCCGGACCTGGCGCCGGTCGGCCTCGCCCTCGGCCTCGTCCTCCTCGCCGGGCTCCTCATCGGGTTCTTCGTTCGTCGTGTCCCAAGCCAGCTCGACGCCGAGACGGCCTGGCAGAGCGTCACCCGGCTCGCCGCCCGGCTGGGGGTGGCGCCCCGGCCGACCCAGACCGTCTTCGAGTACAGCGCCGTCCTCGCCGATCTCGTCCCGGCCGCCCGCCCCGAGCTCCTGACCGTTGCCCGGGCCAAGGTCGAGGTGACGTATGGCCGACGGGTCCTCGGCGCCGACCGGCTCGCCCACCTCCGCCGGGCGACCGCCCGCCTCCGGGTCCGTCTCCTCGGGCTCCTCTTCCGGCGCCGGTGGTCCCCGACCCCCGACGGGCGGCGCCGACCTCGATCTGGCTGAGTCCGGTCGGGCGGGTCGGCCTCAGAGCGCCCCGCGCCGGGCCCGGGCCTCCGCTTCGGCCTCGGCGAGCCCCTCGGCCCACTCGAGGGGGGCAAGGTGCTCGGTCCGGTTGAAGGCGAGGAGGACCGGCCGCCCCGCGGCGATCTCGACCACCGAGAGCCCGCAGAGGGCCATCCGGAACGACCAGAAGCGCTCGAGGGGGAGGCCGAAGAGGAGGCAGAGGAGAACCTTGAAGCAGCCGTCGTGGCCGACGAGGACGACCCAGGGCCGCTCGGCCGGCCCCTCGGCGTCGGGGTAGCCGGCGACGCCCGTCCGCTCGGCTGGGTCGCTGGCCGCGGCCGGGAGGCGACGGAAGAGCCCGGCGAGGGCGTCCCGAACCCGGTCGACGACGGCCGCGAGGGGCTCCCCGCCGGGGGCCCAGACCTCCGTCGGCCGGCGTCGCCAGCCGGCCAGGATCGGACCGAACCGGCGCTCGATCTCGGCGATCGTGAGGCCCTCCCAGATGCCCTGGCCGATCTCGGTGAAGCCGGGCTCTGGGACGAGGCGGGCGGCCGCCGACGGCGTGCCGGGCGGGCTCGGCCGGAGAGCGGCGGCGACGATCTCGGCCGTCTCGGCTGCCCGGCGGAGGGGCGAGTGGACGATCTCGCGGGGCGGACCCGTCGGGACGGGGAGGGCCGGCGGGCGAGCCGGATCGGCGAGGCGGAGCCCGGCCAGGCGGGCCTGCTCGCGGCCGAGGTGCGTGAGAGGCGTCTCTGCTCGACCCTGGAAGCGACCCTCGGCGATGTACTCGGTCTCGCCGTGCCGAAGGAGGACGAGGACGACGTCGAGGCCGCCCGGAACGAGCTCCTCCACGCCGCTCACCGGACCGCCCCAGGTCCTCGCCCGCCCGCCCGACCGAGTCCGCGCCCCACGCCCCGGGCTCCGGGCGCCTACTGGTCTCCGCCGAGGCGGATGACCCAGAGATCGAGGACGGCTTCGTGGTTCCGGATCGCCTCGGCGACGGCCGGCGGGACGTCGTCGTCGAGGGCGAGGATCATGAGGGCGTCGGCCCGCGGCGCGCTCCGGGCGAGGTGCATGGCGCTGATGTTCACGTCAGCCTCGCCGAGCATGAGACCGATCCGACCCATCGTCCCGGGCTTGTCCTGGTGGTGGGTGATGAGCATGATCTCGGCCGGCGCCATGTCGATCCAGTAGTCGTTGATCCGGACGAGCCGGGGCTCGCCGAGGGCGACGGTCCCGGCGACCGTCGTCGTCTCGCCATCGGCCTGGCCCGACACCGTCAGGAGCGAGGCGAAGGGGCCGGCATCGGGGGTCTTCCGCTCGACCACGATGATCCCCCGGGCCTTGGCCAGGGCGGCCGCGTTGATGAGGTTGACCCGCTCCGTCGTCGCCGTCTCGAGGAGCCCGCGGAGGACGGCCGCCGTGAGCGGCGAGGCGTCGAAGGCCGCCGGCTCGCCGGCGATCTCGAGGGTGAGGGTCCGGACCCCGGTCCGGTTGAACTGGGCGAAGAACCGACCGAGGATCTCGGCCAGGGGCAGGAAGGGGGCGATGGCCTGCGCCGTCTCGGGGGTGAGAAGCGGCGCGTTGACGGCGTAGCGGGCGGGTCGGCCGTCCAGGACGTCGAGGACCTGGGCCGCCACCTCGGTGGCGACGGCGACCTGGGCCTCGGTCGTCGAGGCCCCGAGATGGGGCGTCAGGACCGTGTTCGGGGCGGTGAGGAGCGGGGAGTCGATCGGCGGCTCGTGCTCGAAGACGTCGATCGCCGCGCCCCCGAGGTGGCCGGCGGCGAGGGCCTCGGCGAGGGCGGCCTCGTCGACGACGCCGCCCCGAGCGACGTTGAGGAGGAACGCGCCGCGCTTCATCCGGGCGATCTGCTCGGCACCGATGAGGCCGCGGGTCGCCCGCCCGCCAGGGACGTGGAGGGTGACGACGTCGGCCCGGGCGAGGAGTTCGTCGAGGTCAAGCCGCTCGACGCCGTGGAGGGCGGCCTGTTCGGCGGTGACGTACGGATCCGCGCCGATGACCGTCATCTCGAGACCGCGGGCCCGGTCGGCGACGGCGAGGCCGATCTTGCCGAGCCCGACGATGCCGAGGACCTTGCCCCGGAGCTCGACACCGGTGAACTGGCTCCGCTTCCACTCGCCACGTCGGAGCGAGGCGTCGGCGGCCGGGATCTGGCGGGCCAGGGCGAAGAGAAGGGCGAGGGTGTGCTCGGCGGCGGCGATGGTGTTGCCGGTCGGGGCGTTGACGACGGTGATCCCGGCCCGGGTCGCCGCCTCGAGGTCGACGTTGTCGACCCCGACTCCGGCCCGGCCGATGACGACGAGGCGGGCGGCGGCGTCGATGAGCGCCGCGTCGACCTTGACCTGGCTCCGAACGACGAGGGCGTCGTAGTCGCCGATGATCGACCGGAGCTCGTCCGGTTTGCAGCCGAGGCGGACGTCGACCTGGTGGTGGCGTTCGAGGAGCTCGATCCCTTCCGCGGCGAGGGGCTCGGCGACGAGGATCTTCATGCCGGGATCGGGGTCGCCGCAGTGAGGACCTCGAGACCCGCCCGCTGGGCGGCGGCGACGCCGGTCCCCGGCACGACGGCCTTGCCGACGGCGAGGAGCGCCTCCTCGATGACCCCGATGGCGCCGAGGACCTCGTCGAGGGTAACGGTACCGAGGTGGCCGACCCGGAAGATCCGGCCGGAGAGCTTGCCCTGGCCGCCGGCGAGGACGACCCGCCGCCGCTTCACCTCGCCGTTGAAGGCCTTCCAGTCGAGATCCTCGGGCAGGTGGACGGCGGTCACCGTCTGGGAGGCATAGCGCTGGTCGGCGAAGAGCTCGAACCCGAGGGCGGTCAGCCCGGCCCGGACGGCGGCGGCGCAGGCGGCGTGGCGGGCGAAGATGGCGGCTGTGCCCTCCTCGGCCATGAGCCGGAGGGCGACGTCGAGCTGGAAAAGGACGGCCACGGCCGGCGTCCACGGCGTCTGGCCGGCCGCGGCGCTCTCGCGGGCCTTCACGACGTCGAGGTAGAAGCGCGGCATCCGGGCCTCGCCGGTCGCCCGCCAGGCCCGCTCGGAGAGGCCGAGGAAGACCATCCCGGGGGCGACCATCCAGGCCTTCTGGGAGCCCGAGACGACGACGTCGAGGTCCCAGGCGTCCTGCTCGAAGGGGACGGCGCCGACGCCGGAGATCCCGTCGACGAGGATGAGGGCCTCGGGCTGTTCCTCGCGGACGACGGCCGCGAGCTCGGCGATCGGGTTCATGACCGCCGTCGAGGTCTCGTTGTGGGTGAGGAGGATGGCCCGATACCCGCCGGCCGGAGCGCCCCGCAGGGCGTCGCGGAGGAGGTCGGGCTCGGCGGCCCGACCCCACTCGACGTCGACCTTCGTCACCTCGGCCCCGTAGACCGAGGCGATCTTGGCGAAGCGGTCGCCGAAGGCGCCGATGGAGACGGCGAGGACCCGGTCGCCCGGCGAGCAGGTGTTGACGACGGCGGCCTCGAGCCCGCCGGTTCCGGCGCAGGTGAGGAGGACGATGTCGTTGGTCGTCCCGAAGAAGGGCTTCAGGCCGTCGGTGACGCGGGCGAGCATCGCCGCGAACTCGGGGCCGCGGTGGTTGATCATCTGGCGGGCGCCCGCCTCCCGGACGGCGGAGGGGAGGCTCGTCGGGCCGGGGATCCGGAGGTTCGTCTCGAAGCGGTGCACGGATCGCTCCTGTCTCGTGGTGGCGGCGGCTGGTCGGGGTGGAGCCCGGCGGTCCGGGCGTCCGGGGTGGATCGTACCCGGCCGTCGGGACGCGGTCCAGCGAGGCGGATATGACGTCATATCCGCCCCGTGCTACGCTGGCCGCATGCCGACCCGCCGGACGACCCTCCTCCTCGACGCCGACCTCCTCGAGCGGCTCGAGCGCCACGCCCGCCTCGCCCGGACGACGAAGACGGCGATCGTGGCCGCCGCCCTCGAGGCGTACCTGGCCGAGCACGCCGCGCGCCCGGCCTTCGGCTTCATCGGCGTCGGCCGCTCGGCCCACGGCCGGCTCTCCCTCGACGGCCGGGCTATCGTCCGGCGCGAGGTCGGCGGCACGAGCCGCGGCCGCGGCTGACGGCCGCCGGCGGTCTAGCCGCAGAACCGGAACCGGCGCCCGTGGCGATCCTCCTCGATCCGAGCGTCGTCGTCGCCGCGGCCGACGTCGCCGACCTCAACCACGCCGCGGCCGTCGCCTGGTTCGGTCGGGTCGAGGAACCGCTCCTCCTACCAGCCGGCGCCCTCGTCGAGCTCGATCACGTCCTCCAGCGCGAGCTCGGGCCGGCGGCGAGCTTGGCCGTCGTCGGATCGGTCCTGGCCGGGGGGATCGGCCTCGTCGCGCCGACCGAGGCCGACCTGGCCCGAGCCGCCGAGCTCCTCCGAGAGGCGGCCGAGCACCGTCCGCGCCTCGGCGACGCCCTCCTCGTCGCGGCCGCCGAGCGGCTCGGGATCTGGCGGATCGCAACCTTCGACCGGCGGCCGCTGGCGGTCTTTCGGCCGCGCCACGTCCGGGCCTTCGACTTCGAGCCGTAGGCGCGGCGCGCGACCGCTGGCGGTCTGGCCGGACGCTGGCGCCCGGGCCCCTTCGTCAGCCCTGCCCGGGCTCGTCCGCGGCGGCCGCCTCGACGACGCACTCGAGCTGGGCCCGGGTCGCCTGGAGGACCTGGGCCGAGCGGCGGAGGGCGGAGACCTCGGCCGGGGCGAGATCGAGCCGCAGGAAGCGCTCGACGCCGGCCCGCCCGACGATGGCCGGCAGGGAGAGGTAGACGTCGTCGAGGCCGTAGTAGTCGGCGACGAGGGTGCTCACCGAGAGGACCGTGCGCTGGTCGCGGAGGATCGCCTCGATGAGGCGGACGATCCCGGCCGCCACGGCGTAGTAGGTCGCTCCCTTCCGCTCGATGATGTGATAGGCGGCGTCTCGGGTCCGCTCGAAGATGGCGTCCATGGCGGCCTGGTCGTACTCGATGCCGTGGGCGGCGCAGTAGTCGACGAGGCGCATGCCGGCGATGTTCGCGCTCGACCAGACGGGGACCTCCGAGTCGCCGTGCTCGCCGATGATGAAGGCGTGGATGGAGCGGGGATCGACCCCGAAGTGCTCGGACAGGAGGGCCCGAAAGCGGGCCGTGTCGAGGATCGTTCCCGAGCCGATGACCCGCTGGGCGGGGAGCCCGGAGCGCTTCCAGGTCTGGTAGGCGAGGACATCGACGGGGTTCGTGGCGACGATGACGATCCCGTCCGGGTTCTGCTCGGCGACGGTCGGGACGATCTCGGCGAAGATCCGGGCGTTGCGGCCGAGGAGCTCGAGCCGGGTTTCGCCGGGGCGCTGGGCGGCTCCGGCGGCGATGACGGTGATGGCCGCTCCGGTGAGGTCGGCCGGTTCGCCGGCCCAGATCCGGGTCGGCTTGGCGAAGGGCGCGGCGTGGGCGAGGTCCATCGCTTCGCCCTCGGCCCGCTCCCGGTTCGCGTCGAGGAGGACGATCTCGGCGGCGAGCCCGGAGTGGAGGAGCGAGAAGGCGACGCTGGCGCCGACGTTGCCGACGCCGACGATGGCGACGCGGGTCGGGCGGTCGTGGGTCGTCACGGCTGGCTCGGTGGCGTGGTGGTGGCCGCTCTGGGTGGAGCGGTCGGTTCCCGGCGGAATTCGACCGGGGCGGGTAGTGTAGCGGTGCCGACCGACGGCCGTCGCGCCGGCGGCCGGTCGTTCGTCCGAGGAGATCGATGGGCCACGAACGCGCTTTCTGGCGATCCGCACGTCGCCGCCGCTTGGTCCGGCTTTTGCTCGTCGGCGTCACGGTCGCGGTCGTCCTCGGCGCCGTCGCGGTGGCCGGGAACCTCTTTGGGGCCGGCGATCGCTTCGAGCGGCTCGTCGCCCGGGTCGAGCGGTTCCTGGCGGGACCGCCGCCGGACCGAGAGACGCTGCCGACGGTCGTCGTCACCCCGCCGCCCGTCGCGGCCGGGGGGAACCTGGACCCGGCTGGGCCGTCGGAGCCGAGCGCTGGGACGCCCGGCAAGGACGGTCCCGCGGCGGTGGGCGGAGCGAGCGGCCGTCCATCGGGAGCCGCGGCTGGCTGGCTCGCGCCGGGGCCCGGCGGCCACATCGTCTTGGAACCGCCCGAGCCGAGCCCGAGCCCGGTTCGGGCGCCGGTGGATCTGCGGCTGGCCGCCGACCCGAAGCGCGACTTCGCCTCGCAGCTGACGAAGGACTGGTGCGCCCCGGCCGGGGTCCAGATCAGCCTCGCCATCCTCGACCTCGTCGAGGCGAGCCCGGCCGTCCAACGGGAGATCGCCGGGCGGATCCGGGAGTGGGAGAGCGTCCGGGACAGCCGGAACGGCGACTGGGGGCCGGCGGCCATGGCCCTCGCCCTCGCCGCCTACGGCGCCCCGGGCTACGAGGTCCGGGCCTACGAGCGCCGCGAGGACGCCCTCCGCGACGCGGCGGCGGCGATCGCCCGGACGGGCTCGCCGGCCATCCTCCTCGCCTGGCGGGGCGCCCACACCTGGGTCATGACCGGCTACCGGGCCGATGCGGACCCGCTCGTCTTCGCCGACGCGACCATCCGCGGCGCGTACATCTACGATCCCTGGTACCCGCGGATCTCGAGCATCTGGGGTCCCTCCGACCCGCCGGGGACGTTCCAGGACGCGGCCGAGATGCGGCGAAACTACCTGCCCTGGAAGCGACCGGAGGGCCGCTATCCGGACCGCGACGGGCGGTTCATCGCCGTCGTCCCGACGATCCCCCGCGCCGGCTGGTCGCCGAGCGACCTCGTGGCCGGCTCGTAGGGGCGACGCCGGCCGGCGGTGCACGGCGGGGGGCAGCCGGGGTCGGGGACAGCTGGGCGCTCGGGTGGCGACGGGCGCTCAGGTGGGAGCGGCGCCGCCCCGGCCGAGCGCCGGGCCCGTCGCGGCGGGGTCGATCCGCCGGACGCGGGCGGCGAGGACGAGGCCGAGGAGGAGGAGCCGGACCGCGCTCCCGACCAGGAAGCCGGTCGGGATGGCGATGATCCCGAGGGGGCCGAGGAGGGCCGCCGCCGTGCCGACGGTGAGGCCGAAGCCGACGAGCGAGGCGGCGACCTGGAGGACCGTGTGCCGGGTCGCGAAGATCGCCCGACTCGCCAGGTGGCCGAGGCCCTCGAACGGGACCGAGAGGGCGAAGACGGCGAGGACGATCGCCGTCCGTTCCACGGCCGCCGCGTCGAAGCGGCCGCTCCCCAGGAGGATGGCGATGGCCGGCCCGCCGACGAGGGCGAGGCCGAGGCCGGCGGCGACACTCAGGGCGGCGATGGCGAGGCTGCTCTCCTTGAGGTTCGCCAGGAAGCGTGACCGGTCGCCGGCGGCAGCCGCCGCCGAGAGGGCAGGGAAGGCGGCCAAGGAGAAGGCGACCCCGACGAGGCTGACCGGGACGCTCTGGAAGTTCCGGGCGACGTCGATGGCGGTCACGCTCCCGGCGGCGAGGCCCGAGGCGAGGTTCGTGAAGGCGAGGAAGGTCAGCGGTTCGAGGGGGCTGCTCCCGGTCTTCGGAAGCATGAGCCGGATGAACTCGGCGAGGACGGGCATCCGGACGGCGAGGCGCGGCCGGAGGGGGATCCCGGCCCGGCGGGCGCCGACGACCCGGATGGCGAGGTGGGCGGCCGCTCCGGCGACGGCGCCCCAGGCCGGCCCGAAGATCCCGAGGGGTTCCGAAAGGAAGACGGCCCCGCCGGCGATGCCGGCGTTGTAGAGGGGTGGGGCGAGGCCGTAGAAGAGGAAGCGGCGCTCGGCGAGGAGGACCTCGCCGAGGGCGATGGAGGCGGCAAAGCAGATCGGTCCGAGGAGCATGACCCGGAAGAGGTCGACGTAGAGGGCCCGCTCCGCGGCGTCGAAGCCCGGCACGACGAGCTCGGCCGTGGCCGGAGCGGCGAGCCAGAGGAGGCCGCTGACGGCGGCCATGGCCAGGACGGCGAGGGTCGCGACGGTCTGGGCGAAGCGGTGGGCGTCGGCTCGGTCGCGTCGAGCGAGACCGCTGTAGAGGGGGATGAAGGGCGCGGCGAGGCCGCTCGCGACGACGAGGCTGAGGCTGAGCTCGGGGACGTTGAAGGCCGCCTTGAAGGCGTCGACCTCCCGACTCGCCCCGAACTCGGCGAGGATCGCCCGGTCCCGAAGGAGGCCCAAGAGGTAGCTGGCGAAGGTAAGGACCGAGAGGGTGAGGGCGCCGGCCCGGAGGAGGGCGAGGAAGCGGGCCGCGGCGGGCCACGAGGCCGACGGTCGCCGGAGGGCGCCGAGCCCGGCCACGCCGCGATCGGCCGCCGGAGCGACGGCCGGCGGGTCGACGGCGACGCCCGGCGCTGCCGGCGCTGGGGTCGAAGGCTCGCCGTCCCGTGGCGGAAGCCGCGCCACCCGCGACCGCTCAGGGCGCCGGGCGCCTGGTCGGCTCGGTGGCCGCCTCGCCGCCGGCCGTCGCCTCGCCGCCGGCCGTCGCCTCGGTCCGCTCCGCTTCGGCCAGCTCCCGCCGGGCCCCCTCGCGGAGCCGCAGGATCCGGCCGCCGACCCGCATCGGGTCGATCGCCGGGCCGCGTTCCTCGGGCCGGAGCCGCCGCGGCCCACCCGTCCGACGCGTCGCCTCGCGGGCCGCCATTCGAGCCTTGATCGTCGCCTCGTAGCCGTGCTCGGTGGGCCGGTAGTAGCGCCGCCCGACCAGGGCGTCGGGGAGGTACTGCTGCTCGACGTCGGCCCCCTCGTAGTCGTGGGGGAGGCGGTAGCCGACTCCGATCCCGTGGTGGCGGAGCTGGGGGACGGCGGCGTTCCGGAGGTGGGGTGGGACCGGGAGCGAGCCGTGCTCGAGGACGTCGGCGACGGCCGCCCAGTAGGCGAGGCCGGCCCGGTTCGACTTCGGGGCCGTGGCGACGTAGACCGTCGCCTGGGCGAGGGCGTACTGGGCTTCGGGGAGGCCGACGTGGTCGAGGGCCTGCGCCGCCGCGACGGCGATCTGGAGGGCCCGTGGATCGGCGTTGCCGACGTCTTCCGAGGCGGCGATGATGAGCCGCCGGGCGATGAAGCGGGGGTCCTCGCCGGCGGCGATCATCGTGGCGAGCCAGTAGAGGGCCGCGTCGGGGTCGTTGCCGCGGAGGCTCTTGATGTAGGCCGAGACCGTATCGTAGTGACCGTCCCCGGCTCGGTCGTAGGCGAGGACGCGCTGCTGGGCGGCCGCTTCCACGTCGCCGACGGTCGGTCGGACGCGACCGGTTTCGTCGCGGTGGCCCTCGGCCTCGGCGACGGCGACGGCGACCTCGAGGACGTTGAGGGCCTGGCGGGCGTCGCCGCCGGCGACTGCGACGAGGTGCTCGAAGGCGTCGGCGGGGAGGTCGACGCCGCCGGCTGGGCCGAGGGGACCGGCGAGGCCCCGCTCCGGGTCGCTCAAGGCGCGGCGGACGACGAGTCCGATCTCGGCGTCGCTGAGGGGCTCGAGGCGCCAGACGCGGAGGCGGGAGAGGAGGGCCGAGTTCACCTCGAAGTAGGGGTTTTCCGTCGTCGCTCCGATGAGGGTGATCGTCCCGTCCTCGACGTGGGGGAGGAGGGCGTCCTGCTGGGCCTTGTTGAAGCGGTGGATCTCGTCGATGAAGAGGACGCTTCGCCGGCCGTCGAGCGCGAGCCGCTCCTGGGCGGCGGCGATGGCGGCCCGGACCTCGGCGACCCCGCTCATCACCGCGGAGAGGGTGTCGAAGTGGGCCCCGACGGCCGCGGCGAGGAGGCGGGCGAGGGTCGTCTTTCCGGTGCCCGGCGGCCCCCAGAGGAGGAGGGAGGCGAGGTGGCCGCGCTCGAGGCCCCGGCGCAGGGGCCCGGTAGGGCCGACCAGGTGGGTCTGGCCGACGAACTCGTCGAGGCTCCGGGGCCGCATTCGGGCGGCCAGGGGCTGGCGGGTCTCCGGCGGGCGCTCGTTCGTGATCCGGGACGTCGATCGAAGGGGCAGGCGACGGGCAGGCACGCTCCGAGTCTACTCCGGTTCGGTCGCGGGTCTTCCGACGTCGGGGCGACCGGAGCCGTCGGTTCGGGTCAGGACCTGGGCGTTCGCGACGTTCGAGCCGGGCCGGCCCTGGAAGGTCCCCCGGCAGGTTCGAAAGGCTCGGTCGGCGACTCGGTTGAGGAGTAGACGGCGCCGTCGGGGGTGACGGCCTCGAAGGCTCGGAGGCAGGGAACGCCCCGACCGGACCGTCCGCCCGTCTCACGGGGTTGACAAGAGAGAGAGAGAGGTATAGTCACGGCGCAGTGTCGAGCGTGAATCGAGCGTGCAGCCCGAACAGGGAGATGGCAATGGAAAGGCCGTGGTCCAAGCGAGCGATCGTGGGGGGCGTTCGCGCTGCAGCCATCAGGATGGCCGAAGCACTGTTCGTCGCTGTCGCGGTTTCCCTGGTCGTCGCTGGCGCTCTCGCGCGGGCGGATGCCAACGCATTCCACGGGTACTCGATCGCGCGGGAATCGACTGGCAGTGGATTCACCGGCGTCCATGTCTATCGCATCGACCAAGCTGTTCAAGGCCAGCCGGCCACAGGTTGCTCGTCGCCGTTTACAGGGAACCCCGTCTATCAAACCCAATGGGTCATAATCACCGCCGATGCGCGGAACTGGCGGGAGCTCGGCACGGGTCATCAATGCAACGACACCTACCGGTACTGGTTTTGGGGTTACGGTAGCAACGGGACGTGGGTACCGCTAGGAGGCCGTGTCGATAATCACCGGCTGCGGGAGCGGTCCGGCGGCGAGACGCGACCAACTGGTTCGGAGGGCGGTCCGCAAGCGGTCGACCAGACCTGCGGGGGTCCAGGTGGCCGGCCCGCTCCTCCGCC
>DAOTYQ010000218.1:0-5133 GCA_034434735.1 Chloroflexota bacterium | reverse complement strand
TCGATGCGGTCGTCCCGGTTCGACGGGGTCGGCCGGTCCCGTTGCCGAGCGCCCTTCGCCTCGGGGCGACGCTCCCGCCTGCCCGCCGCGCCGTCGCCTCGGGCGAGCGCAGCCTCCGGGGCCTCTTCGCCAGCCTTCGAACCCTCGAGATCCCCGAAGCCGACTGGCGCCCCTTCGACCCCGAGGCGGTCTCCCTCCTCGACGTCGACCGGCCGGCCGACCTGGCGCGGCTCCGAAACCTGATGGGTTAGCCGCGGTCGCGTCCCCGCCGGCTGCCCGGGTCCGCCGGAGTCGACCGCCGCCGCCCCTCGAGACCGAACCCGGCCGCCATCGCCCCCAGGACGAGGAGCCCCGCAGCGACGAGCATCGCCAGCCGATACGCGTCCGTCGAGGCCTCCCGGGCGGCCCGGGCGAGGGTCGGCGGTGTCTCCGGCTTCGGCTGGGTGAGCGGTTGGACGAGGGCGCGCACCTCGGGCGACGCCGCGTCGAGCCCCGGGAGGCGAGCGGCGAGGGACGGATAGAACGTCGCCGAGATGGCGACGAACAGGAGGGCGCTGACGAGCGGTGCTCCCGCCCGGGAGACGGCGTTGTTGATCGCCGAGGCGAGTCCGGCCTTCGCCACCGGAACCGAGCCCATGAGGGCGATGGTGAGCGGGGCGACGAGGATCGCCAGGCCGAGCCCGAAGAGGAGCGTGCCCGGGCCGACGTCGACGAGGGTCGCCGAAGGGGGGAGGAGCGACGCGGCGTCGCTCGGCGTGAGCCGCCAGGCCGGCGAGGTGGCCGGGATCCGGGCGAGCCAGAGGAGCCCGGCGGCCATGAGGAGCGGTCCGACCGTCATGAACGGTCGGGGGCCGATCCGTCCGGCGAGTCGGCCGATGACCGTCGAGAGGAGGACGAGGCAGACATCCACCGGCAGGAGGACGAGCCCGGCGGCGATCGGCGTGTAGCCGAGGGTGCCCTGGAAGAAGAGGCCCTGGAAGGCCGCGGTGACGTAGAGGGCGCCGTAGACGATGAAGGTCGCGAGGTTGACGGCCGCGAAGTCGCGTCTCCGAAAGAGCTCGAGCGGGATGAGGGGGTTCGGCCGTTTCGCCATGGCGATCGGGGTGAGGACGGTCGCGACCGCCCCGCCGACGAGGGCGGCGAGGGCCGTCGGGTCGTCGAAGCCCTGCTCGCGGCCGCGGATGGCGCCGAAGGAGAGCCCGCCGACGGCCAGGGCGACGAGGCCGGCGCCGAGCCAGTCGAAGCGACCTCGGGCGTCCTCGTCGCGCGACTCGGGGATCGCCCGGGCAGCCAGGAGGCCGACGGCGACGATCGGGACGTTGACGAGGAAGGCCGCCCGCCAGCTGGCGAGCTGGACGACTGCCCCGCCGAGGATCGGTGCGGCGACGGTCAGTGCCGAGGTGGCGGCAGCCCAGAGGGCGATGGAGCGGGCACGCTCCTGGCCGGAGAAGGAGGCAGTGATGATCGAGAGGGCGCCCGGGACGAGGAGGGCACCGGCGGCGCCCTGGGCGAGACGGGCGAGGATGAGGACATCGAGGCTCGGGCTGAGGCCGCACAGGACGGAGGTAGCGCCGAAGCCGGCCAGGCCGAGCTCGAAGACGCGACGCCGCCCGTGGTAGTCGGAGAGGGCCCCGCCGAGGACGAGGAGGGCGGCGAGGACGACGAGGTAGCCGCCGGTGACGTAGGTCAGCCCCTCGAGGCGGCCGACGAAGTGGGCCGGCAGGTCGCGGCCGATAGACTCGAGGGCGACGTTCACGACCGTCGTGTCGAGGAAGACGACCCCCGAGCCCAGGACGACGTCGAGGAGGATGGCGCCGGGTCGGCGGGCCGCGGGCGTCGGGGTCCTCATCGGCGGCGGCCTCGGCGCCCGAGCGGTCGCATCGTCATCTGCCTCCCTCGTGCTCCGGTCCCGCCGGCTCGGTCCGGGAATGCTAGCGCGGTCGGCACCCCTGCCCGTCGCGGGGCCACCCGGGTCTGGACGACGGAAGCCGTCACGGTGACCCGGCGCCCCTGCCCCGGCGCGGGGCCACCTCGCTAGACTTCGCCTGCGATGGCTGGCGCAGTGGCCCTCGTCGGGGCCGGCGAGTTCCTCCCTCTGATGGCCGAGGTCGATCGACGTCTCCTCGAGGCCACGGGCGCGCGCCGACCCCGGGTCGCCATCGTGCCGACGGCGTCGTACCCGGACGGCCCGGTCGTCTTCCGACGGTGGGCCGACGCCGGTGTCGCCCACTTTCGATCCCTCGGTGCCGAGGTCGAGGCGGTCCTCGTCCGCGACGCCGTCGATGCCGACGACCCCGCCTACGCCCAAGCCGTCGGCGAAGCCGATCTCGTCTACTTCTCGGGCGGCAAGCCGACGTACCTGCTCCGAACCCTCGTCGGGAGCGCCGTCTGGCGAGCGGCCCTGGCGGCCCACGCCCGGGGTGCCGTCCTGGCCGGCTCCTCGGCCGGGGCCATGGTCCTGGCCGCCCGGCAGCCGCGGCTCCGGCGTCGTCTCCCGGTCTTCGTGGCCTGGGATCGCGGCCTCGGGCTCGTGCCGGGGATCGCGGTCCTGCCCCACTACGACCGGGTCCCGGAGCCGGTGGCGGCGCTCCTGGCCCTTCAGGCCCCACGCGGCTGCCTCGTCGTCGGGCTCGACGAAGACACGGCGATGGTCGGTCGGAACGGGGCCTGGCAGGTCTACGGCCGGGCCCGGGTGACGGTCTGGCGGGGCCGGCGGCGGTGGCGCTACCGGGCCGGCGACGTCTTCCGCTTCGACGAGGGGCGTTAGGAGGGGGCTGTACGGCACTACAATCGGCAGATGCAGATGACTTGAAATACGACTTGCGCGACCTCGCGCCGTAGGCTATGCTGCCTGCCATGAGACAGGTCGCACTCGGGCACATCGCCAGCATCGCCGCCGGATGGCAGTCGCCTCCTGACCGAATCGAAGGAACAGTCGTTCGCGCCCTGCCTGCCGTCAGCGTCGGCGACATCGTGGATGGCCGAGTCGACCTGACGGGCCTCGGCCGCATCCCCGCTCCACTTGGGGGCAACCTCGATCGGTACCTCGTTCAGCCCGGCGACGTGCTGGTCGCCTGCCGCGGCACGCAGCCGAAGGTGGCAATCGCGCCTGCGGAGCTCGCTGGCGTTCTGCTGACCTCGACGCTGATCACGGTTCGCCTCCACGACGACCTTCTCCCGGAGGTTCTATTCGCGTATCTGAGATCGTCGCGCGGGCAGCGGGCATTGCTGGGGCTGGTGCGATCGGGGACCAAGCAATTCGCCTTGAGTCCTCGCGACCTTGCCCGTTTGCTAGTCCCGGTCCCGACGATGGACATGCAGCGCCGCATCGCCGCACTTGTCGACGTCGCGGAGGGCCAGTTCCAGGCAGGTCTGGAGGCGGCGACCGTGCGCCGGGATGTGGCGTGCGCCTTGGCCGGGCGCCTCCTGGCCGCTGACGAAGAGCTATCAAGGAGTCGCCAGTGACGAACGACCAGATTAGGGATCTCCTTCTCCGATACCTGTAGGACCGCCACCGGACGGCCAGGGGCGTGTCGGGGCAAGAGATCCGGATCAGTGACTTGAAGAGGGAGATGAAGAACCGCCATGGGCTGAGTGCGTCGGAGGTCACGGCCCACCTGGACTACCTCGTCCAGAAGGGCTGGGTGCAAAAGATCGCCAAGCCGAGAACCTTCACGACAAGGCGCGGCACGACGCAGTCCGCTGAGGGCATCACGTACAAGGTCGCGGCCGAGGGAATCGACCGGATCGAGGGTGAGTCCGACTTCATGAGGCGGAACCCTTACGCCGGAATCCACATCGAGAACATCGGTGGCGTCACCGTCGTGGGCGATGGGAATGTGGTCCGGACACAGTTCGCGACCGCGGGGCAGGTCCTCAGTGACCTGCGCAGGGCGGTCAACACAAGCGACCTGCCGGATGAGCGGAAGTTCGAGATCGCGACGCAAATCCAAACCATCGAGGTGGAGCTCACCAAGGCCAACCCGGAGCGAACGGTCATCGAGAGGGCCTGGAGCGTCATCCAGGCGACCGCGACGGTGGGGACCTTGACGGACCTGCTTACGCGTGCCGGCGCCGCCCTGGCGCAGTTCCTCAGCAGCCCCGTCGGCCGATAGGAGACTTCTATGCCCACGATGACCCTTGAGCAGCTCAACGCCCACCTCTGGAAGGCCGCGGACATCCTCCGTGGCCAGATCGATGCCTCCGACTACAAGAACTACATCTTCGGCTTCCTGTTCCTGAAGCGCCTGTCCGACGTCTTCGAGGAGGAGGGGGAGCGCATCGAGCAGGAGACCGGCGATCCTGAGCTGGCATGGAACGATCCCGACGAGCACCAGTTCTTCGTCCCCGAGCGAGCCCGTTGGTCCGAGCTCCGCAAGCTAACCCAGAACGTTGGGGACTCCTTGAACAAAGCGTGCGCCGCCCTGGAGGAAGCGAATCCGGGCAAGCTCGAGGGCGTGCTCCTGGGCATCGACTTCAACGATGAGCGGAAGCTGGGGGACAGCCGGAACCGAGACACCATCCTGATGCGGCTCATCCAGCACTTCTCGCAGGTCTCCCTGCGTAACGCCGACCTGCCGGAGCCTGATATGCTGGGCCGCGCCTACGAGTACCTTATCGAGCGCTTCGCCGACGACGCCGGCAAGAAGGGCGGCGAGTTCTACACCCCCCGCCGGGTGGTGCAGCTCATCGTCGAGCTGCTGGCGCCAACGGAGGGGATGCGTATCTGCGACCCCACGGTTGGGTCCGGAGGCATGCTCATCGAGTGCGCCAAGTATGTCGAGCGCCACGGCGGCGACCTCCGTAACCTCTCGCTCTTCGGCCAGGAGAAGAACCTGGGCACGTGGGCCATCTGCAAGATGAACATGCTGCTGCATGGCCTGCCCGACGCCCGTATCGAAAAGGGCGACACCCTGCGCGACCCCAGGCTCGTCCGGGACGGCGAGCTGATGCTCTTCGACCGCGTCATCGCCAATCCGCCCTTCAGCCTCAAGGAGTGGGGCTACGAAGAGGCCCAGCACGATGGCTACGGCCGCTTCCGCTACGGCCTGCCACCCCGCACCAAGGGTGATCTGGCCTTCGTTCAGCACATGGTCGCGACCTGCAACGACCAGGGCATGGTGGGCGTGGTGA
>DAOTYQ010000217.1:0-8845 GCA_034434735.1 Chloroflexota bacterium | reverse complement strand
GCCCGCGACGGTGGCCCCCTCCTCCTCGTCCGACCCGACGCCATCCCAGCAGCGACCGCCACCGAGCTCGCCCGCCTCCGACCCGGCCGGATCGTCGTCCTCGGCGGCCCGGCCTCGGTGAGCGAGGCGGTGGCGCGCGCCCTCCGGGGGTACTGGATCGGGTCGTGACGGCCCCCCAGCAGCGTCCCCAGAGCGGTCCGTGGATCGGTTACGCCGGCGACCTCGGCGGCTTTGACCATGGCGCACACGCGGCGGAAAGGGGCGCGCCGGTTGGCCCCCAGCCGGTCCGCCGCCGGAGGGCGGCGATCTGCGCCTCGTCGAGGACGCGGCATCGGTGGTGGCTCGTCCGCGGTTGTTCTGGATGCCCTCACCCTGGCCAGCGACGAGCTCCCCGCTGCAACGAACGTCGTGGGAGAAGAGAGCTAGGTCCTTCGGGGCAGCAGGCGGTGCCAGTGGGCGCGGTGTTTGGTTGCCAGTCGGTCGAGAACGGCCGTCGCCACATTCGCCGCGATGGAGCGCCAGTCATGGCGTGCCACCGCGGCCCTTCGAGCGGCCTCGCCCATCCTGCGTGCTCCGTCTGGATCACGAAGCAGGGCCAGAATGGCCGATGCCAGGTCACCCGGCTCGTCTCCAGCCGCAACGAGGCCGGCACCCGCGCCGTCGACGACGGAGGCCGTCTCCCGGCGTGGGGTGGCAACGATGGGGCGGCCAGCCGCCATGGCATCGAAGAGCTTGATCGGCGCCACGGTCTCCCAGTAGGGATGGGCAGGAGTGGGGATCACGAAGGCCCAGACTTGGCCGAGTGCTTGTCCCAGCTCGCTGTAGTGAACCGAGCCAATGTGGGTGAGCGGATCCCGGCTAAGGGAGGCTCGCAAATCATCGAGGTACGACGCACTCCTCTCGCCGGTTGCGGCAAGCCACAGGTGGAGGCGTGTCTCCGGGATCATCTCCCGAACCAGGCGCACCGCCGCGATGAGGACTTCGATCCCGCGGTTTGGGGCAGCCCCGGAAACGAATCCAACAGCGGGCTCGGGTGGCCAGGGCGCCGGCTCGACCACGTCGGTGCGCGTCCCATTGGGTGCGACCACGACGCGATCTCGATCCAGGCCGATGAGGTCAGCCAGGGCGGCCGACAGAACCGTCCAGAGTTGAAACAGGTCCAGGTTGCGCCGCAGACGCAAGCGCATCGCCTCTCGATCGGACGGCGACAGCGGGATCCCCAGTGCGTCGGCATGGATCACAGGCTCATCGTGGATATCCACGACCGCCGGCACAACCCAAGGCGTGACGGCCACGATCTGCTCGTCCACGAGCGTCTCCGTTGAGGCGAGGTACGCTCGACGCCAGGGAAGCCAGCGCGAGCTACTGGCCGCGAGGGTGCGCCTCAGGCTCCCCACCCGCCAGTCCTCTTGAACGATGGCGCCCGGAAGGCTCGCGATACCGTCGTACACATATCGCCGGCGCAAGTCGCCACCCCAACGCAAGCGGGAACCCTCGCGCAAGACGATCCAGCGACGCATCGGCACCTCGGTTCGAACGGCAGCCCCCAGAGACGCGGGGAGTACTGTACCAATCCTTCTTGGCCCAAGTCCTCGGCGAGGAGGGGCTCGGGAAGACGTCGTAGACTTGGGCCGATGCCGACGAGCGAAGGAGTGGTGAGCCAGCGCGGAATCTGGGTCGTCCTGCCGACCTACAACGAAGCCGAGAACCTGGCCGCCATCAGTCGGGCGATCCTGAGCGCCCTGCCCGAGGCGACGCTCCTCGTCGTCGACGACAACTCCCCCGACGGGACCGGCCGCGTCGCCGACGAGCTCGCCGCCGCCGACCCCCGGATCCGCGTCCACCACCGGCCCGGCAAGGCCGGCCTCGGGCGGGCCTACCTCGACGGCTTCCGGGTCGCCCTCGCCGGCGGAGCGCAGATCGTCTGCCAGATGGACGCCGACTTCTCCCACGACCCGGCGCTCCTGCCCGAGCTCGTCCGACCCATCGAGGCCGGTGAGGCGGACCTCGTCAT
The DNA here is from genome assembly GCA_034434735.1 of Chloroflexota bacterium. Lineage (GTDB taxonomy): Bacteria > Chloroflexota > Limnocylindria > Limnocylindrales > CSP1-4 > BPIH01. The sequence continues at coordinate 6,831 of DAOTYQ010000217.1, read as the reverse complement.
CGGCTCGCGCTACGTCGCCGGCGGGCGGGTCGAAGACTGGGGCCTCGGCCGCCGCCTCGTCTCGCGGGGCGGGAGCCTCTTTGCCCGGACCGTCCTCGGCCTGGGACCCCACGACCTGACCGGCGGCTTCAAGGCCTGGCGAGCGGCGACCCTCGCGGCCATCCCCTTCGAGGGGATCCACTCGGGCGGCTACGTCTTCCAGATCGAGATGACGTACCGAGCCGACCGACTCGGTGCCCGGATCGTCGAGCGGCCGATCGTCTTCCGGGACCGGCGGGTCGGCCGCTCGAAGATGAGCCGGCGGATCGTCGCCGAGGCGCTCCTCGTCGTCCTCCAGCTCCGCTGGGACGAGCTCTGGGCTCGGGGCCGGCGCGCCGAGCCCACCCCGGCCGATGGCTCGGCCGAAGCCGACGCGCCGCCGGCCGACCGGGAACGGTGAGGGTTCGATCGAGCCGTCGACGTCGCTCGGTCAGGTCGCGATCGGGCTGCCCACGGCCCGCGGCCGCGGCGGGGCAGGCGATCCCGAGACGAAGCGGACGGGCGTGCCGGTCGGGACGACCTGGACGAAGGTCTGGCCGACGGTCAGCGGGATCGGGCGGCCGGACCGGTCGAGGAGCTCGAGCGGAGCGTCGATCCGGCGCTTCCGCCAGGTCCCCTTCGTGACCATCCCGTTTGTCGCCACGTAGGCGACGCCCGAGCCCGTGACCTGGGCCTCCAGGCGGTGTTTGGTCGAGCCGTCATCGAGGGGGGCAAAGCGGACGAAGAGGACGACGACGTTCTTCGGGGCGACGACCTCCCCGGTCGCCGCGTCGACCTGGTTCCGTTCGCCGGTCACCGAGCGCCGATACGTGTTCGTGAGCCGGTCGTACGCATAGCGGACCCGATTGGCGGGGTAGGGGACCTCGATGGTCCCGCCGACCGGCCGGTCGGCGATCGGCGCGTCGGGCTCGAAGCGCCAGACCGGCCGGCGGACCTCGTCCTTCGCCCCGACCACCTTCGCCAGGGCCCGGAGGTGCTCGCCGTCGGTGTAGACGTTGTGGGGTGGCGGCCGCTCGTCGATCCGCCACAGGTACCGCCCGCCGTAGCGGAACTCGTCGGCATCGTAGACGAGCTGGCCGTGGCCCGATCGCCGCAGGAGGTCGAGGGCCTGGGGCGAGCCGCCGACGTGGACGTAGACGGCCTGCCACTCGGCCGCCCAGGCGACGAAGTAGTGGCGGGCGCTCCGGACGGGCCCGACGGCGGGCGGGTCGTCCGCCCCGAAGAGGAGCATGTAGCGGGGGATCCCGCCCTCGGCCGGCGCCTGCCAGACGATGCCGGCGGCACCGAAGCCGGACTGGGGTCGGGCCGGCCGCAAATCGTCGACCATGACGGCGATGGGGTGGCGAGCGGCGAGGGCAGGCGCGACGGGCCGTCCGGTGAGCGGGTCGGGGACGAGGACCGGCGTCGGGGATGGGGTCGGGGTCGGCGCGAGCGTCGGCGTCGGGGTCGGCATCGGGGATGGGGTCGGGGTCGGCGCGAGCGTCGGGGCGGCGGTCGGGCTCACCGAGGGGGGCGACGAGCCGCCGGCGCTGCTGGCGCCACCTGGACCCGCGGATCCCGGGCCGCCGAGGGCGGCGACGAACCGGGCCAGATCCGCCCCCGCCCCGCTGCCGAGGAGGGTGGCGACGAGGACGGCCGTGGCACCGATCCCGCCGAGGGCGAGGCCGGCGAGGCGGAGCGGGATCCGGCCGCGGCTCATCACGGGGTCGCGCGCCGGCTCGCCGCCGGAACGGGCGGGGCGTCGGTCGTCCATGTCGCGGCCGGAGGATAGCCGAGGCCGACGCCGGCCGCCGACCGGCCCCGCCCCACGGCCGCCGAGCCGCAGTCGGATCGGGGCGCGGGGTACCCTTGAACGCCGACCGTCGTCGACGGTCTCGGCGAGGATCGCCGGAGCCAGCGAGGCGAACGATGAACGACCTCGAACCAGCCGCCCCATCGGACAGCGGCGGCGAAAGCCCCGACACGCTTGCCCCCGGCGCCAAGGGCCGCCGACCTGCTCGGCGACGACGACCGAGCGACGAGCCCATGGCGACCGATGCGCCCGCCGCGTCCGCCGCCCAGCAGGAGGGTCCCGGCTCCGCCGGGGCGATCCCAGCGACCCACCCGCCGGGCCCCGTCCGGCGGGTCGTCGCGGAGGCCGTCGCGGACGCTCGGGCCGAGCAGCTCACCGTCGAGTTCGGTGCCATCGGCCGGGCCGACGCCCGCGAGGTGCGGGTCGACAAGGGGGCCGTCGGTCTCGCCCGAGCCGAGCGGGTCTCGGTTCGGATGGGCTCGCTCGGCGGCGCCTTCGCCCGGGACGTGGAGGTCCAGCAGGGCTTCGCCCGGACCGTCGTGGCCGGCTCGGTCCAGCTCGAGCGGGGCGGGGTCCGCTCCATCGTCGCCAACCGCGTCACCCTCGGTCCACAGAGCCTGGCCGGGATCGTCGTCGCCCGCACCGTGGACGGGCCCGGGCGGATCCTCCTCGACTGGCGGGGCGCCCTCGTCCTGGCCGCCGCCATCGTCCTCGTCCGCGTCCTCGGGCGCCGGCGGCCCCGGATCCGCGGAGCCGGCGGCTAGGGCGAGGGGGCTATACTCGCCCCGGTCGGGCGGCCGCCCGGGATGCGATGGCCCAGGTGGGCCGCGCGTCGACGGGCCCGCCCCGCACCCGCCCCGACCGCGAGACCGGGGTCCCACGCGCCCGATCTCTAGGGCGACCGAGCAGGAGCACGAACGAACTCCGTGATCGATCCTTCCGCCCGCGTCCACCCGACTGCGGACCTCGAAGCCGACGTGCAGGTTGGGCCCGGGACGGCGATCTGGCACCGAGCCCAGGTCCGCCGTGGTGCCCGGATCGGCGCCGAGTGCATCGTCGGCCGAGATGCCTTCATCGACGAGGGCGTCCGGATCGGCGACCGGGTGAAGATCCAGAATGCCGCCCTCGTCTACCACGGGGTGACGGTCGAGGACGGCGTCTTCATCGGCCCGAACGCGATCCTGACGAACGACCGCTACCCGCGAGCGATCACGACGAGCGGCGACCTCGCTCGGGCCGACGACTGGGAGGTCGCCCCGATCACCCTCCGGACCGGGGCGTCCATCGGGGCCGGGGCGGTGGTCGTGGCCGGCGTCGACGTCGGTCGCTTCGCCATGGTCGGCGCGGGGGCCGTGGTGACGAAGAGCGTCCCCGACCACGCCCTCGTCGTCGGGAATCCGGCCCGCCGGCTCGGCTGGGTCTGCGCCTGCGGCCAGCGCCTCGTCGATCCGGCGACCGGCACCCCCGCCCCGGCCGACCTGCGGCCCGGGGCGCCGCTCCGCTGCTCGAGCTGCGAGCGCGGCTACGAGTACGTGCCGGACCCCGAGCGGGTCGTCGAGCGGGCCGCGATCCCCTCTGGGGGGTCGCCGGCATGATCCCGATCGCCCGCCCCGACTTCGGGCCGGAGGAGGTGGCGGCGGTGGCCGAGGTCCTGGGCTCCGGTATGGTCGCCCAGGGCCGCCGGGTCGCCGAGCTGGAGGCCCGCTGGGCCGAGTTCGTCGGGGTCCGCCACGCCGTCGCCTTCTCGAACGGGACGACGGCCCTCATGTCCGTCTTCGCCGGTCTGGGTCTCGGGCCCGGCGACGAGGTCATCACGGTGGCCCACACCTTCGCCGCCACGGCGAATGCCATCCTCTCGACGGGGGCGAGCCCGGTCTTCGTCGACATCGAGCCCGATACCTACCTCATCGACGCCGCCCGGATCGAGGCGGCGCTGACGCCGCGGACGCGGGCCATCGTCCCCGTCCACCTCTTCGGCCTCGTCGCCGACATGGCAATGATCGAGGCCATCGCCCGCCGCCACGGCCTCGCCGTCGTCGAGGACGCCTGCCAGGCGCACGGGGCCACCTACCGCGGTCGGCGGGCGGGGAGCTTTGGGCACGGGGCCTTCAGCCTCTACGCGACGAAGAACCTGACCACCGCCGAGGGTGGCTTCGTGACGACGAACGACGACCGGCTCGCCGACTGGCTCCGCCTCTATCGGAACCAGGGGATGCGGAGCCGCTACGAGTTTGAGATCCTCGGTTACAACTTCCGGCTCACCGACCTCGCCGCCGCCATCGGCCTCGTCCAGCTGGCGAAGCTGCCGCGGAACACGGCCCGGCGGCAGGCCATCGCCGCCCGCTACGACGAGGCCTTCGCCGACCTACCGGTCCTCCGGCCGATCGTGCCGCCGGAGCGGACCCACGTCTACCACCAGTACACGCTCCGGGTCGGACCACGGCGCGACGAGATCCTGGCCGACCTCCGGGCGAACGGCGTCGGCGCCGACGTCTACTACCCGGTCCCTGTCCACCGCCAGGCCTACATCCAGGAACGCGGTCTCCACGCCGACCTCCCGGTCACCGACATGGCGGCCGCCGAAACCCTCTCGCTGCCGATGTTTCCCGGCCTCGGCGACGACGAGCAGACCGTCGTCATCGAGGCCGTCCGGCGGGCCGTCGAGCGGTTCGGCGGGGTCGACGCCTCGCTCCTCGCCGCACGCCGGGCCGAGCCGACGGCGGGCGCCCCGAACGGTGGCGGCGGCGCCCTGGACCCCGCACCCGCCGGGGAGACGGCGGTGGCCAGCCGAACCGATCCGGGCAGCCGATGACCGACGGCGCCCACCCGCCCGGCCCGCCGCTCCGGGTCGGTCTGGCCGGCCTCGGCTCCATGGGCCGCAACCACCTTCGGATCCTCGCCGGTCGCCCCGACTGCCGGGTCGTCGGCCTGGCCGACCCGCTGGCCGACGCTCGCTCGGTCGCTGCCGCGGTCGCCCCGCAGGCGACCCTCCTCGCCGATCCCCTCGAGCTGGTCGCCGAGCTCGAGCTCGATGCCCTCGTCGTCGCCAGCCCGACGACGGCCCACGCCGAGCTCGCCCTGGCCGCCATCGAACAGGGCATCCCGGTCCTCGTCGAGAAGCCCCTCGCCGCCTCCGTCGAGGATGCCGCGGAGATCTTCCGGGCGAGCCGACGGCGCGGGGTTCCGGTCGCCGTCGGGCACGTCGAGCGCTTCAACCCGGCCGTGCGCGAGCTCGGGCGCTGTCTCGCCGACGGCTGGCTCTCGACCGTCTACGCCATCGCCTCGCGACGGGCCGGCCCCTTCCCGGCCCGGATCCGGGACGTCGGGGTGACCATCGACCTGGCCACCCACGACGTCGACATCCTCTCCTGGATCGCCGGCGAGCGTCCGGCCCGGGTCTACGCCGAGACGGCCCAGCGGATCCACACCGAGCACGAGGACCTCCTCTTCGGCCTCCTCCACTTCCCCTCGGGCGCCACCGGCATGCTCGACGTGAACTGGCTGACGCCGGCCAAGCGCCGTCAGCTCGTCGTCGTTGGCGAGGAGGGGATGTTCGAACTCGACTACTTGACCCAGCGGTTGACCTTCACCCGCGCCCCCGACGTCGCCCACCCGACCCTGATCCGGGGCTACGCCCCGACCTTCGAGGGGCCGGTCGTCGAGATCCCGGTCGAGCCGACCGAGCCCCTCGCGGCCGAGCTCGACGCCTTCTTCGAGGTCGTCCGGACGGGCCGCCCGCCCGTCGTCGACGCTGAGGACGGCCTCTGGGCCGTCGCCATCGCCAGCGCTCTCCTTCGATCGGCCGCCGAGGCGCGGCCCATCGACCTCTCCGAGCTTGCCATGAGGATCGCCGTCGGATGACTGCCACCGACCCCATCGCCGCCAGGATCGTCCGCCGCCCGAGCCAGAGCGGCCCGAGCCTCCTCGGCGGCAGCATCGAGCTCCCGCCGCGGCCCTGCACGCACGAGCCGGCCCGGCCCGTCGCGGTCTGGACCGGCGAGCCGGGCACGGCGGGGAAGGTTGTCGTGGTCGGGGCCGGCAAGATGGGCCTTCCCCTCGCCGTCCAGTTCGCCGGGCACGGCTGGCGGGTCGTCGCCGTCGACGTCAACCCGGCCGTCGTGGCGGCGATCAACGCCGGCCGCTCCCACGTCACCGAGGAGCCGGAGCTCGATGCCCTCGTCGCCCGGGAGCGGGCGACCGGGCGCCTGGCGGCGACGACCGATGGGACGGCCGCCGCCCGGGACACCGACGTCGTCGTCCTCATCGTGCCGGTCATGCTCGACGACGAGCAGCGGCCGGACTACCGCTTCATGGACGCCGCCGTGGAGGCGATCGGGCCCGGGCTGCGTGCCGGGGCGACGGTCATCTTCGAGACGACGCTCCCGGTCGGCGAGACCCGGGGGCGCTTCGCCCCTCGCCTCGCCGAGCTGAGTGGCCTCAGCCCGGAGGAGGATCTCTTTGTCGCCTTCTCGCCGGAGCGGCTCTACTCCGGTGCCGCGCTCCGGAACCTAGCGACCTACCCGAAGCTCGTCGGCGGGATCGGGCCCCGGTCCGGCGAGCGGGCGGCCCGCTTCTACGCCTCGGTCATCGACGCCGAGGTCGTCCTCCTCAGCTCGGCCGAGGTCGCCGAGTTCGCCAAGCTGGCCGACACGACCTACCGGGACGTGAACATCGCCCTCGCCACCGAGTTCGCCCGCTACGCCGAGCGGATCGGGGTCGACATCACCGAGGTCATCGAGGCGGCGAACAGCCAGCCCTACAGCCACATCCACCAGCCGGGGATCGGGGTCGGCGGGCACTGCATCCCCGTCTACCCCCACTTCCTCCTCGCCAAGGCTCCGGAGCTCGAGCTCGTCGCCCTCGCCCGGCGGGTCAACGACGCCGGCGTCGGTCAGGCGATCCGGGCCGTGGGGCGGGTCCTCGGCGGCCTCGACGACGTGCCGGTCCTCGTCCTCGGGTTGACCTACCGGCACGGGGTGAAGGAGCTCGCCTACTCGCGA
>DAOTYQ010000216.1:0-4989 GCA_034434735.1 Chloroflexota bacterium | reverse complement strand
GATGGCGGTCCCGCCGCCACCCAGGAAGGCGAGATGGAGCGGCAGCCACAGCCCGCGACGGTCACCCTCCGCCAGACCGACGGAGAGCCCGGCCGCCAGGAGGTAGAGGGCGGCGACGCCGATCCCGGCGACGGTCAGACGGCGGTCGGCGCCTCGGCCCGAGGCGCGACCCGCGGCGGCCGGCATCGAGCCCGGGGTTCGCTCACCCGACCCCGCCCCGTGGCTGGCGAAGCCAGACGACGAGGGCGATGAGGAAGCGGGCGACCAGCGAGAGGCCGTACGTCGTGCACCAGACGCAGACGGCCTGGATCACGGCGACCTGGAGATAGAGGAAGTAGATCTCGAAGAGGGCCCCGGCGAGAGAGAGCCCGTAGTGGGCGAGGAGGAGCCGGTAGCCATCGGTCCGCAGCCAGGCCAGGGCGAGCGAGAGGAGGACGACCGAGAGGCCGACCCCGAAGACGGCGACCGGGATCCCGGCGATCCGGCTGTACGGGCTCAGGGCGACCGTCTCGCAGCCGGCGAGCGGGCCGCAGACCGGCACCCCGCCGCCGAGCTCGACGATCGAGAGGTACGAGGCGATGGCGAGGCCGATGGTGTCGAGGACGGCCAGGATCCAACCCGGGTGGACACCGAAGAGGCGCCGGGCCGGGACCCGGGCCCCGATGAGGACGTTCACGGGCTCGACGGGGAAGGGGAAGCCGGGAGGAGCCCTCGGATGATCGTCGCCAGCTGCTCGTACGGGAGGGCGCCGACGTAGGGCGTCCCATTGACGACGATGGTCGGGGTCGAGCCGATGCCCTGCGCGGCACCGGCCTGGGTCTCGGCCTTCGCCGCCGCCTGCTCGGTCCCCGCGTCCATGCAGCTCGTCCAAACGGCGACGTCGAGGCCGACCCGCTCGGCGATGGCGGCCAGTCGCTGGCGGCTGAAGGCGCCGGCGTTCTCGCCGTGCTGGTTGGCGAAGAGCCAGGCCTCGTAGTCCCAGAAGCGGCCCTGGCGGGCGGCGCACCGGGCGGCCGCCGCTGCCTCGACCGACTCGTCGTAGGCGCGGCCGGCCCCGAGGAAGGCGAAGTCGCGGTGGACGAGCTTCACGGAGCCGGCCGCGACGAAGGTCCGGATGAGCTGGGGCTCCGTCGCCCGGGCGAAGTGGCCGCAGGCCGGGCACTGGAAGTCGGCCCAGACCTCGACGGTCACCGGGGCGTCGGCGGGGCCGAGGGTCGCGCCATCGGCCGGGATGCCGCTCGGCAGCGGGTTCGCCGGCGGGAGGAGGTCGTCGCTCCCCGAGGGCGCACCGCCGGTGAGGACGGCGACCGCCACGAGGGCGAGGCCGACGACGAGGGCGCCGATGGTGGCGAGGACCGCCGGAGACTGCCAGGGCGAGCGCGACGGGGTCGGCCGCCGCGCCGATCGCCGCTCGAGTCGCTCGGCCGCCCGCCGCTCCCGGCGGGTGCGACCGACCGGATGGCGGTCCGATGGCGACGTGGTCACGCGTTCCTCCTTTCCGGGCAGGGCCGATGGTAGCCGCGACCGCCACCGGCCGCCGGCCCGGAGGGCCCGCATCGGCAGGCCGTTCGTCACCCTCGCCGCCGGCGGCCCTTGCCAGGCGAGACCCAGTATCGATTGCCGCCGGCGGTGCTATCCTGGCGCCGTGGATCCGAGCCCTATCCTCGAAACCATCGCGGCGTCGGGCCTCCGGGTGACGGGGCCGCGCCGGACCGTCGCCGTCCTCGTCGCCAGCCAGGACGGCCACTTCACGGCTGCCGACCTGGTCGCCGAAGCGGCCGCCCGTCGGTTGCGGGTCGGCCGGGCGACGATCTTCCGCACCCTCGACGCCCTCGCCGCCGTCGGGGCCGTCGAGCGGATCGACCTGCCGAGCGGCGAGCACGCCTACGTCCTCTGCCGGCCCGACGACCACCACCATCACGTCGTCTGTGCCTCCTGCGGCCGGACTCGGGAGGTGGACGATGGCCGGATGGCGGACGTCCTCGCCGAGATCGAACGCCTGACCGGCTACCGGATCGACTCCCACCGGATCGAGCTCTATGGCACCTGCCCGGTCTGTCGCCGTCGGGCGACCCGGCGCACTCGACGGGTCGGCCACACCGGGCAGGCGGCCGGCACTGCCAGCTGAGCGATGCACCCCGGCCACCCGGTCGCTTCCGCTCGCCCCACCCGCTTGCCCGTCCACGAGCACGTCGATCCGGCCCACGCCCGGGCTCACGCCGACGTCTGGCTCTCCGACGTCACCGCCGGCTATCGGGACCGGCCGGCCCTCGAGCACCTCGACCTGGCCGTCGAGCCGGGGACGCTCCTCGCCGTCGTGGGGCCGAACGGCGCCGGCAAGAGCACCCTCCTCAAGCTCCTGGCCGGGCTCCTGGAGCCGTGGAGCGGCCGGATCGAGGTCCTCGGGGCCCCGCCCGGCCGGGAGGCACGGCGGATCGCCTACGTCCCCCAGGCCGAGCTCGTCGACTGGCAGTTCCCGGTCACCGTCGGCGACGTCGTCATGATGGGTCGCTATCCCCGGCTCGGCCTCGGCCGGCGACCCGGGCCGGCCGATCGGCGGGCCGTCGTCGCCGCCCTCGAGCTCGTCGGGATGGCAGATCGGATCGATGTCCAGATCGGCCAGCTCTCGGGCGGCCAGCGGCGGCGGGTCTTCCTGGCCCGCGCCCTCGCCGCCGAGCCGGACCTCTTCCTCCTCGACGAGCCCGTGACCGGGATCGACGCGACGACCCAGGAAGAGCTCATGGACATCCTCGAGGCCGAGGCGCGGCGCGGCAAGACGGTCATCGCCACGACCCACGACCTCGCCTGTGCAGCCGGGCGATTCCAGCGGGTCCTGGCCATCAACCGGACGATCATCGCCCACGGCCCGGCCTCGCTCATCCTCGACCCCGAGGTTTTGGCTCGGACCTACGGTGGCCATCTCCTCGTGCTGGAGGGGCGTGCCGCCGTCCTCGACGACGCCCATCACCACGACGAGGCGGCCCCGGGCGAGGCCCACTTCCACGAGGGGTTGGGCGGGCGATGATCGAGGCCGTCCTCGAGCCCCTCCGCTTCGATTTCTTCGTTCGCGCCCTCGTCGCCTCCACCCTCGTCGGCCTCGTCTGCGCCGTCGTCGGCACGTACGTCGTCCTGCGCGGGATCGCCTTCATCGGCGATGCCATCGCCCATGCTGGCTTTCCGGGCGTCGTCCTCGCCTACATCCTCAAGGGCCCGTACATCGTCGGGGCCGGGATCGCCGCCGTCGCCACGGCCCTCGCCATCGGCGCCATCAGCCGCCGGGCTCGGATCCGACAGGACACGGCCATCGGGGTCCTCTTCGCTGGGACCTTCGCCCTCGGGGTCTTCCTCTTCAGCTCCCTGCGAGGCTACGTCGCCGACCTGTTCGGCTTCCTCTTCGGGAACATCCTCGCCATCGGTCCCGGCGAGCTGGTCAACCTGACCGTCCTCGCCGCCCTCGTCCTCGGGATCGTCGCCCTTTTCTGGAAAGAGCTCCTCTACGCGACCTTCGATCCCCTCGGGGCGGCCGCCTCAGGGATCCCGGTCGGGCGCCTCGAGTACGTCTTTCTCGCCCTCGTCGCCCTGGCCATCGTCGTCAGCCTCCAGGCCGTCGGCATCATCCTCGTCGTGGCCATGCTCGTGACCCCTGCGGCGGCGGCCCAGCTCCTAACGGTTCGCTTCACCCGCCTCATGCTCGTGGCGGCCGGGATCGGAATCGGCTCGGCCGTCGCGGGCCTCTATCTCTCGTACTGGCTCGACGTCGCGAGCGGGGCCACGATCGTCCTCGTCCAGACGGCGGTCTTCTTGCTCGTCCTCGGCCTCGGCCCGCGGACCGGCCTGGGGGCCCGCCTCGGCCGCCGAAGCCGACGGACAGGTGCTGCAGCGGCCGCCATGGCGCCAGCCGACGGCCCCGCCGCGGGGGCGATCGAGCCGGGCGCCTGAGCGACCGACGGGATAGAGCGTCCCGGCGGGCGCCGCCGAGGCACCCGCCGACCGACCGCCCGGCACCCGCCGACCGAGCCTGGCTCGACCGCGCCCGCACGTCGCTTGACGGGTGCAAGTGAGATTCAGTATCATCGCGTCCGCCCGTCGCAGCCAGCCGCGCGGGGCCGCGATGGCGAGGCCGGCACGGGGCCCGAAGAGGTGGCCGACACCAAGACGAGAGGACCCAGATGCGAGTGAGACCAGATTTCAGCATTGTCACGACGCGTCGGCCGGCGGCGGTTGCTCCTCCCCGCCGCCGGCTGGCGGCCCTCGGATGGATCCTCCCGGTGGCGACGGCAGCCCTCCTGGCCGTCGGCTGCGGGCCAGGCGATCCGGCGGCATCGCCGAGCGGCAGCACACCGATCGCGGTGGTGACGACGACGACGATCCTCGCCGACTTCGTGGCCCAGGTCGGTGGCCCGCGCGTGACCGTCACCTCGCTCGTCCCGAAGGGGGGCGTGGTCCACACCTTCGACCCGACCCCGAGCGACGCCCGCCGCCTCGCCCAGGCGGATCTCGTCGTCGCCAACGGCCTCGGCCTCGATGCGTGGCTGACCGGGCTCGCCGCCGACGCCGGAACGAAGGCCCCGATCGTCGCCGTCGCCGAGGATCTGCCGGGCGCCACCTACCTGGCCGACGACGAGGACAGCCACGCCTCCGAAGCACCTGGGAACGACGAACACGGCCACGGCCCGGTCAACCCCCACCTTTGGCTCGACGTCGCCAACGCGCGCCGCTACGCGGCCCGGATCGTGGCCGAGCTGAGCCGCGTCGACCCCGACGGGGCGGCGGCGTACGCGGCCGCGGCCGCCGCCTACGATGCCCGGCTCGCCGAGCTGGACGCCTGGATCCGGAGCCAGATCGCGGCCCTCCCGGCTGTCAACCCGCGGGTCGTCAGCTCCCACGAAGCCTTCCCCTACTACGCGGCCGCCTACGGGCTCGAGATCGTCGACGTCATCGTGCCGTCTCCGGGTCAGGAGCCGAGCGCCGGGCAGATCGCCCGCCTCA
>DAOTYQ010000215.1:0-2445 GCA_034434735.1 Chloroflexota bacterium | reverse complement strand
GCCCGGTCCCAGCCGAACCGAACGCGAGGGCGTCGGTGGGCCGCCGGAGACGCGCCGAACCGTCGTCGTCCTCGGTGCGGGGCGGGTCGGTCGGCTCGTCCTCGCCGCCGTCCGAGCCCGCGGCTTCCGGGCAGTCGCCGTCGACCGCGACCAGCGGCGCCTGGAAGAAGCCGCTCGCCTCGGGGCGGCGACGATCTATGGCGACGCCGCCAACCCCGAGATCCTGGCTCGGACGGGCCTCGAGCGGGCCCAGGTCCTCGTCGTCGCCCTCGGCGATCCCCTCACGACAAGGCTCGCCATCGAGCGGGCCCGCCGGCTCAACCCGGACCTCCAGATCGCCGCCCGGGCCCGCGGCCGTCGCCACATCAAGGAGCTCCGGGCGGCCGGGGTGCGCCGGGTCGCCGACCCGGAGGCGGAGGCCGCCTTCGAGCTGGCCCGCCACGCCCTCCAGCGGATGGGCGTTTCGGGTCCCGAGCTCAGCGCCATCCTCGTCGGGCTCCGCCGCGACCACTACGGGGCGTAGGGCGCCAGCCGAGGCCTAGCCCTCGTGAGAGGTCGGCGCAACGGCTTCCAGCAAGCTGGTTTCCTGGCAATATGGCGGCATGAAGATGACCGTCGACCTGCCAGACGATCTGGTGCGAGCCCTCAAGATCCGTGCTGCCGTCGAGGGTCGCCGACTCCGTGAGGTGATCGCGGACCTCCTTCGAACCGGCCTGGCCCAGGAGGCGCTCCGGCCCGAGCGGCCGAGCGGGAGACGCGTCTCTCTGCCACTCGTCCACTGTGCCCACCCGGCGACCCCGGACGAAGAGATGACGCCTGAGCGGGTCGCCGAAATCCTCGCCAACGACGAGATGGAGACGGCTGGCCTTCGGTGATCCTCTGCGACACGAACGTCTGGCTCGCCCTCGCGCTCTCGGCTCATGTTCACCACGAAACCGCCCGTCGCTGGCTCGACTCGGTCGCTGAGCCGGCGAGCATCGGCTTCTGTCGAACGACCCAGCAGGCCTTCCTCCGGCTCCTCTCCAACCCGGCCGTGCTCGCCCCGTACGGCAACCCACCCCTCTCCAACGCCGAGGCCTGGATGGCCTACGACGCACTTCTCGGCGACGATCGCATCACCTTCCTCGAGCACGAGCCGCGTGGCCTGGAGGCGATCTGGCGCAGTCTCGCGGCCCGGCCGACGGCGTCGCCGAAGTTGTGGATGGATGCCTACCTGGCGGCCTTCGCCATTGCCGGCGGCTACCGCCTCGTAACGACCGATCGCGGCTATCGCCAGTTCCGGGGCCTGGACTGTCACGTGCTCGACGGAGGTAGTTGAAAATCTGAACGTCAATCTGAACGTCGAGCCAGCGAGGACCGGCGGGCAGGCGGCGACGGCTGGTCCTGGTCGGTGGCCGGCGCGGCGTCCGGCCGACGCCGGCGGACCCAGTCCCGAAGGGCCCAGTACGTCGTCTTGAAGGCGATCTCCGGCCACGGGATCGCCTCGGGTGCGAAGGCCGCGATCTCGGTCGCCTCGGCCGTCGGGCGGGCGACGCCCCCGACGATCCGGGCCTCGAAGGCGACGACGACCACCGCCGCCTCGAGGCGCGAGTAGAGCCCCACGATGTCCCCCGGCTCGACGACGAGCCCCGTCTCCTCGAAGGTCTCCCGGATGGCGGCCTCGGTCACCGTCTCGTCGACCTCGAGGAAGCCGCCCGGCTGCGCCCACCGCCCCAGGCCCGGCTCGATCCCGCGCCGGATGAGGACGACCTCGCCGCGTTCGGTGATCGGGAGGGTCGTCACGACGAGGCGCGGGTTCACGTAGGCGACGAGGCCACAGGCCGGGCAGGCGAGCCGCTCCCGCTCGTCGCCGGGGAGGTGGCCGAGCTCGAGGGTGGCGCCACAGCGACTGCAGTAGTTGAGGGTCGCCGCCAGCCAGGCCGGGACGCCCTGACCGGAGCCGATGTCCGTGGATCGCCCGTCCGGCCCGCGCCCGAGGGCGGCGATGAGGCGCAGCTCTTCCTCCCTGGTGGTCGGCCGTTCGTCCTCGGTGGTCAGCCGTTCCTCCCTGGTGGTCGGCCGTTCGTCGTTCATCGCTCGGCCCTCGTCGCTCGTGCCATCACACCGCCCTCACGCCGTCGGGCCCTCACGCCGTCAGGGCGAGGATCGCCGCCCAGGCCGCCGCCCCGAAGCCGACCGCCGCCGGGACGAGCCAGGTCAGCCGGAAGAGGCCGCGCCCCCGATCGATCGGCATCCAGGCCCAGGCCGACCGCCAGATCCGGAGCATGGCGTCGGCCGTCGTGGCGAGCAGGAGCGGCGCACCGACGAGGACGCAGAGCTTCACGAGCGGATGGTCGAAACCGGCCCCGGCGTTGAGGGCGGTGATGCCGACGGCGCCACAGACGAGGACGACGACCGAGAGGGTGATGTAGTGGGGCGCCAGGGGCGTCGGTCGGGTCTCGGGGA
>DAOTYQ010000214.1:0-2206 GCA_034434735.1 Chloroflexota bacterium | reverse complement strand
GGCCAGGAGGACGTCCTCGGCCCGGATGAAGAGGAGGACCCGGTCGCCCGGCCCCGCATCCCCGATCGCCGTCAGTCGAAGCCCGTCTACCGCCACCGCCGCCAGTCCGTCCTCGACCGTGACGACCCGCCCGGCCAGGACCGTCTCCACCCCCGTCACCCGAGCCACCGCCTCGTCCGCCGGCCGGTCGAAGACCTCGAGCGTCCGGCCCGACTGCCGAACGGCCCCGTCGACCATGACGGCGACCCGGTCGCCGAGGACGAGCGCCTCCGTTCGATCGTGGGTGACGACGATGGCGCTCACCCCGCCGGCGGCGAGGAGCTCCCGCAGCTCGAGGCGGAGCCGTTCCCGGGTCGGGGCGTCGAGGGCGGAGAGCGGCTCGTCGAGGAGGAGGAGCTGCGGCCGCCGGGCGAGCGCCCGAGCCAGGGCCACCCGCTGCCGCTGGCCGCCCGACAGCTCGGCCGGCTTGCGCCGCTCCAAGCCGGAAAGGCCGAAGCGGGCGACGAGCTCGGCCACCCGCGCCGTCCGCGCCGGCCCTTGGACGTCGTCGATCCCGAAGGCGATGTTCGCCGCGACGTCGAGGTGGGGGAAGAGGGCGTGCCCCTGGGGCAGGTAGCCGATCCGGCGGCGCTGCGGCGGCCGGTCGACCCCCGCCGCGGCGTCGAACCAGACCTCGTCGCCGAGGACGATCCGGCCCGCGTCGGGTCGCTCGAGGCCGGCGAGACAGCGCAGGACCGTCGTCTTGCCGACCCCCGAGGGGCCGAAGAGGACGAGGGTCTCGGCGGACGCCGTGTCGAGCTCGAAGGCGGCTCGGATCGTCGGCCCGCCCCGGAAGCGGCGCTCGATGGCGACCTGGAGGCGCGCGTCGGCCACGGCTCACCGCCGCCCGATGGGCCCCGGCAGGACGACCCCGCCCCGGAGCCCGTAGGTCAGCGCCAGAACCAGGAAGGAGACGACGAGGAGCGGCAGGGCCGTCGCGGCCGCACCCTCGTAGTCGAGGGCCTGGACCCGGTCGTAGATGGCGATGGACACGGTCCGCGTCTCGCCCGGCAGATTGCCGCCGACCATGAGGACGACCCCGAACTCGCCGAGGGTGTGGGCGAAGGCGAGGACGATCCCCGTCAGGATCCCGCTCCGGGCGAGGGGGAGGGCGACGGTCGCGAAGGTCGCCAGCCGGGAGCGGCCGAGCGTCCAGGCCGTCTCGATGAGCGAGCGATCGAGGCCGGCGAAGGCGACGGCGAAGGGCTGGACGGCGAAGGGGAGGCTGTAGACGACCGAGGCGACGAGGAGCCCCTCGAAGCTGAAGGCGAGCCGGCCGCCGCCGAGGGCAGCCCAGAGCCCCCCGAGGGGCCCGCTCGGGCCCATGGCCAACAGGAGGTAGAAGCCGAGGACCGTCGGCGGCAGGATGAGCGGAAGCGCGATGGCCGCCTCGACGAAGGGTCGCCACGGCGCCGTCGTTCGGGCCAGCCACCAGGCGAGGGGGAGCCCGAGGACGACGAGGATCGCCGCCGTCGCCGCCGCCAGGCGCACGGAGAGGCCAACCGCACCCCAGTCGATCATGGCTCGCTTATCTCCCGCTTATCGGCGCCCCGAGCCCACCGGGGGCCACTCGCTTATCAGCCGCTTATCTCGCCCGCGTGCCACTCGCTTATCGGCCACGTATCTCGCCCGTCGCCGGTGATGCCGGAAGCCGCTTATCAGCCGCTTATCGCGGCAGCAGGAAGCCATACCGGTCCAGGACCGCTCGGCCGTCCGGGCCGAGGACGAAGTCGAGGAAGGCCCGGGCCGCGGCGCCGTCCCGCGCCGCCCGGAGGACCACCGCCCCCTGCTCGAGGCGCGGGTAACTCTCGATCGGGATGATGGCGAACCGGCCCCGCCCGGCGAGGATCGGCGCCCGCGCCAGCGAGAGGGCGATGATGCCGACGTCGGCGTTGCCCGACTCGACGAACTGGGCGGCCTGCGAGACGTTCTCGCCGAAGACGAGCTTCGGCCGAACCCGATCCGTGAAGCCGACGTTGTCGAGGGCGGCGATGGCCGCCCGCCCGTAGGGGGCGTGTTCCGGGTTCGCGATGGCGACCCGCTCCACGCTCGGGTCGAGGACGACCTCGAGCCCGCGCGCCTCCACCGCCAGCGGCGAGTCGGCCCGGACCCAGACCACGATCTGGCCGACGGCGTACGGCCGGAGCGTCGAGCCGTCGGCGAGGCC
>DAOTYQ010000213.1:0-3201 GCA_034434735.1 Chloroflexota bacterium | reverse complement strand
CGCCGAGTCCCTCGACGAGCCAGGCCCGGGCGGCCCGGGCGTTCATGAGCGTCTCCTGGGTGGCGAAGGTCTTCGAGGAGACGACGAAGAGCGTCCGGCGAGGGTCGAGGTCGGCGACGGCCTCGTGGAGATCCGCGCCGTCGACGTTGGCGACGAAGCGGACCGTCAACCGCCGATCGGCGAAGGGGGCCAGGGCCTCGGTCGCCATCCGCGGTCCCAGGTCGGAGCCGCCGATCCCGATGTTGACGATCGCCCGGATCGGGGCGCCGGTGTGGCCGCGCCAGCGACCCGAGCGGACCGCCTCGGCGAAGGCGGCCATCCGGTCGAGGACGGCGTGGACCTCGGCGACGACGTCGACGCCGTCGACGACCAAGCGGGCCTCGCGCGGCATCCGGAGGGCGACGTGGAGGACTGGCCGGTTCTCGGTGACGTTGATCCGTTCGCCGCGGAACATCGCCTCGATCCGATCGCCGAGGCCGCGCCGCTCGGCGAGGGCGACGAGGAGTCCGATGGTCTCGTCGGTCAGCCGGTTCTTCGAGTAGTCGAGGACGAGGTCGGCGCCTTCGACGGTCATCCGCTCGGCCCGACCCGGGTCGGCGGCGAAGAGGTCGCGAAGGTGGGCGTCGCGGAGGGCAGCGTGGTGGGCGACGAGGGCGGTCCACTCGAGGCTCGACGTCAGCGATCCGGGGCGATGGGCGATGGACATCGGCGCGACAACCTCCTGGTCCGTCTCGGCTGGGCAGGGGTGGCGGGATCCTCGCCCCATTCTCCGCCATCGGCCGCTGCGCCGTCGGTGCCGGAGCGGGCGGGAGGCCGTGCTACACTCCGGCGCCGCCCCCAGTACGCGTGCTGCGGGGCGCGGGTCGCGGCCGGCCGCGGCCCGCCCCGCGACGGCCCCGAGGTCCCGGTGATCGCCCAGGAACGGCTGCGCAACTTCTCCATCATCGCCCACATCGACCACGGCAAGTCGACCCTCGCCGACCGCCTCCTCGAGCTCACCCACACCATCGACCCCCGGCAGATGACGAGCCAGGTCCTCGACTCGATGGACCTCGAGCGCGAGAAGGGGATCACGATCAAGGCCCGGGCGGTCCGGCTCGAGTACACGGCCCGCGACGGCCGGCGCTACGCCCTGAACCTCATCGACACCCCCGGCCACGTCGACTTCTCCTACGAAGTCAGTCGGAGCCTCCAGGCCTGCGAGGGGGCGATCCTCGTCGTCGATGCCGTCCAGGGGATCGAGGCCCAGACCCTCGCCAACGTCCACCTCGCCCTCCGCCAGAACCTCGTCATCATCCCGGTCATCAACAAGATCGACCTGCCGTCGGCCCAGCCGGAGGTCGTCATGGACGAGCTCGAGAACGTCCTCGCCATCCCTCGCGAGGAGGTCATCCTCGCCTCGGCGAAGGAGGGGACCGGGGTGCCCGAGATCCTCGAGGCGATCGTGGCCCGGATCCCGCCGCCCCGCGGCGACCCCGAGGCGCCGCTGCGGGCCCTCGTCTTCGACTCCCACTACGATCCGTACAAGGGCGTCGTCGCCTACGTCCGCCTCGTCGAGGGGACGCTCCGGAGCGGCGACACGATCCGGCTCATGGCCTCCGGCGCGACGTCCGAGCTCCTCGAGCTCGGCGTCTTCCGGCCCCAGCTCGTCCCCGTCGAGGCCCTCACCGCCGGCGAGGTCGGCTACGTGGCGACCGGGCTCAAGAGCGTCCGCGACGCGCGCGTCGGCGACACCGTCACCCTCGCCGACCGGCCGGCGGCGGCCCCGTTGCCGGGCTACCAGCCGGCCAAGCCGCTCGTCTTCGCCGGCCTCTACCCGGTCGCCGGCGACGACTACCCGCTCCTCCGCGACGCCCTCGAAAAGCTCCACCTCAACGATGCCAGCTTCACCTTCGAACCCGAGAGCTCGGTCGCCCTCGGCTTCGGCTTCCGGTGTGGCTTCCTCGGTCTCCTCCACATGGAGATCGTCCAGGAGCGGCTGGAGCGGGAGTTCGGCCTCGAGCTCATCGCCTCGGCGCCGTCGGTCGAGTACCAGGTCACCCTCAGCCATGGCCGAGGGACCGTCGTCGTCGACAATCCGGCCCGGATGCCGTCACCCGGCGAGATCGAGGCCATCGCCGAGCCCTGGGTCCGAGTCTCGATCGTCTCGCCGGCGACGTACATCGGGGCCCTCATGGAGCTGACGACGAATCGGCGGGGCGTCTTCGTCGACCTCGAGTACCTCGACCCGCAGCGCGTCCTCATGCGCGTCGAGATGCCGCTCGCCGAGCTCATCGTCGACTTCTACGACCAGCTCAAGAGCCGGACCGCCGGCTACGCCTCGATGGACTACGAGGAGATCGGCTACCGGCCGGCCGACCTCGTCAAGGTCGACGTCCTCGTGAACGGTGAGCGCGTCGACGCCCTGTCGGTCATCGTCCACCGGAGCCGGGCATCCGCCACCGGCCGCGCCCTCGTCGAGAAGCTGCGGGGTCTCATCCCCCGGCAGCTCTTCGAGGTCCCGATCCAGGCCGCCATCGGCTCCCACGTCATCGCCCGCGAGACGATCCGCGCCCTCCGAAAGAACGTCCTCGCCAAGTGCTACGGTGGCGACGTGACCCGGAAGCGGAAGCTCCTCGAGAAGCAGAAGGAGGGCAAGCAGCGGATGAAGCGGGTCGGCCAGGTGGAGATCCCGCAGGAGGCGTTTCTCGCCCTCCTCCGAACGAACGAGGGCTAGCCGGGTCGATGGAGGAGACGCTCCGCTCCCTCGTCGCCGTCGCGCTCGGCCTCCTCCTCGTCCTCCTCCGCCTCGATGCCGAGCGCTTCGGTGCCGCCGAGTACGACGAGCCCGAGCCGGGCCGGCCGCGCTCCTTCCTCCGGCGTCTCGGCTGGTACGGCGTCGGGATCGGCCTCGTCGCCCTAGCTGCCTTCGTCGCTCCGGCCCCCGAGCGTGACTTCTTCCTGACGCCGGGCCGGGACCGGCTCGCCGTCCTCCAGCTCGGCTTCGCCTACGGCGCCATCGCCACCGCCCAGGCCATCGCCTTCGCCTGGCTCCGGTACCGTCGGCTCCGGCTCCCGTCGGTGGCCTCCTATCCCGGTGCGGCCCTCAATGCCCTGGCGACGGCCTTCGTCGACGAGGCGGCCTTCCGGGGCATCCTCCTCGGGACGCTCCTCGGCGTGGGGGTCGAGCGCGACCTCGCCATCGTGGTCGCCGCCCTCGTC